>JAWWCR010000155.1:0-11477 GCA_033720355.1 Gemmatimonadota bacterium | reverse complement strand
TGTCGAGCAGGATGCCGTTCCCCGAGCACGCGCCCGCCGCGAGCCCGATCTCGGGATACACGGTGATGTCGTGGCAGCGGTCGGTGATCCGGGTCTCCTGCGTGCCCTCGCCGTGGTCGCCGCCCTCCCACAGACCGGCGACGTCGCCGTCCTCGCTCGCGAAGATGCGCGGCATGCTGACGATCTCGGCGCGCTCGGGCGCGCTCACCGGCACCTCGATGACCTCGATCCGGAACCGGGACGTGTTCGGGTCCTCCTCGGGGTCGAGCCCCGAGCAGCCCTCGAGCTCGCTCGACGAGCGCACGCGGCCGGTGCCGGACACGTAGATCCACACCCGGTCCTCGACGCCCGGCTTCGTCACGAGCGTGTGCGTGTGCGACCCGCGGCACGTCTGGATCGTCTTCAGCTGCCGCGGCGTCTCGAGGCTCGAGATGTCGAAGATCCGGACCCCCCGGAAGCGCTCGACGCTCACGCTGTCGGCGACGCCCTCGGTGCCGCAGTCGAGCCGGCCGCTCGTCTGCTCGACCGACATGAAGAGCAGGTTTCCGTGCACCGACAGATCGCCCTGACCGCCGGGGCACACGACGGCGACCCGCAGCCTCGGCTGCGCCGGGTTCGTCACGTCGTAGATCTGGAATCCGTAGTAGTTGCCGAGAAAAACGTCGTCGCCGCGGAACGCGATGTCGGTGTTCGTGTGGCCGCGCCCGGCCTCTTCGTCGCCGACGAACGCCTCGGGCTTGAACAGGGTCGCCATCAGCTCGAGGTTCGACGCCGCCTCGCCCGCATCGAGGTGTCCGGCGGAGAGACCGATCCGCGGGTCGGACGGGTCCCACTCCCACGCCGGCTCGGGCGGCGGCGCCTCCTGGTTCGCCTGTGCGGCTGCGTCCTGCGCGGCGATGAGCGCCGCGGCGGCGAATCCGATCGCCGCGATCCCGAACGAGAGCACCGCAGGCCCGAGGTGACGTGTCGCCGCGCGCCGCGGCCGAATCGTGTTCAGAGCCATCATTCCCTCTGCATCGTGTGGTTGTGGTCCACTCCCTGCCCGCTCACCGCGCCGGATCGCGCGCCTCGAGCATGAGACGCATCCGGTCGATCTCCATCTGCTGATCGGCGTCGACGTCCGATGCGAACCGGAAGACATCGACCTGCTGTCCTCCGTTCGACGCGAACAGCTCGACGACCATGTCGATCGCCCCCTGGTGGTGCTGGATCATGTACGTCAGGAACAGCCGCTCGAACTCGACCCCGTCGGCTGCCTCGAGCTCGGCCATCTGCTCGAAGCTCAGCATCCCCGGCATCATCGCGTGCGCCGCGGCGCCGTGCTCGCCGTGCCCGTGGTTCGCCGGGCCCTCCTCGCCGCGCGTCTCGAGCCAGCGCTCCATGAGCGCGATCTCGTCGCGCTGCGAGATCTCGATGCGCCGGCCGAGCAGCCCGATCTGCCGGTCGCTTGTGCGATCGGCGATCAGCGCGACCATCTCGATCGCCTGCGCGTGGTGCGAGATCATCCCGCGCATGAAGGCGACGTCGGCCTCGGTGTGCTCGGGCGACGTGAGGTCATCGAGACCGGCCGCGTCGAGCACGCGGGTCTCCTCGCCGGGGGCGCCGGGCTGGACGGTCCGCGTGGTCTGCGCCGACAGGGCGCCGGGCGCGAGAGACGTGGCCGCGCACAGCAGCCCCACGATGGCGGCGCGTGGCGGTCTCGGTAGTCCTGGGACGGTGCTCATGGCGGAAAGCTCCGGACGCGGGCGTACGGTGGCAAGCGGCATCTGCCTGACGTCACGTGGCCCGAATCGGTCACCCGGATCGGAGTAGACGCACCGGATCTCCCGAGGAGATCGCGCCGCCCGCGACCACCGACGCCTTGACCCCGACGTTCCCCTCGTTGTGACGGAACACCGCCTTGAGGATCTCCGGATCGGCCGAGATCCCGGGGCCGGCCGTGATCGCCGGGCCGGCCGTGATCGCCGGGCCGGCCGTCATCCCTGGGCCGGCATCGGTCCCCGGCTGCGCGAGGTTGACCATCACGCACCGCATGCACGGCTTGCCGATCTCCAGCCGCACCTCATCGCCGATCGCGAGCATGTGACCGACCCAGTCGTTCTCGACGAACCCCTCGTCGGCGGTCTCGATCACGAGGTTCGGGCGGAACCGCGCCACCTCGAACGAGTGCTCCGGCTCGAGCTCGGCCAGTCGAGCGAGCGTCGCCGTCGTGAGGAGGACGATCGACGAGCTGTCGAAGAAGGTGCCGGGCGGGATGTCGTGGACCGTGATCTCGTCGCGCCGGGACCGTCCCTTCCAGGTCATGCCCTCCATGTCGGGCCAGTGGTACTCGAAGGTCGCGGCCTCCGGGGATTCGGACTCGAGCGAGACGGGCCGGCCGAGGAAGCCGGTGACGGCGTCGTCGAGCGCTGCGCACGCCCGCGTCCGCTCCCCCTTGTCACGCGAGGTCTCGAAGGACGACCCGTCGGGCAGCCGCACCCGCACGGCGGGAGCCCGGCCGCCCGGGACCGGTTGCTCCACGTATTGCGCGGAGAGCTCGAAGATCCGTCCCCAGCGACGCGGCCGCTTCGCGCTCACGACGCGCCCGGTCTCGCGATCGACGAGACCCCAGGCGCGGTCGCCGGCGATGCCGCGGGGCGTGACGTCGACCCTGTCGACCGTCTGCCCTCGCATCGACTTCACGGGGTAGCGGTGGAGGCTCGCGACGCGGCCGACGGGCTCGCCCGACCGGGGCTCCCGACCGGCCCGATCGGCCGCGCTCACTCCGTCGGCGCCACGAGCACGATGCGCTCGCGGTCCGACACGACCACACCACCTGGCTGCTCGACCGTGATGGCGAAGAGCGTCGGGTCACGGACCTCGATCTTCGGATCGATGCGGACGATCACCTCGCCTTCGGGCCCGATGTCGAACACGCCGCCGTCCACGGGATAGCGCTCGTCGCGCGTCCGATCGAAGATCCAGAGCTGGTACTGGAACACCGTGGGTTCGTTCGTCTCGAGCCCCGCGAACCGCATGAACCCGGTCTGGAGCGAGGTGCTCCAGACGACATCCCCCGACGCGGCGACCGCGGCGGGATCCTCGGTCGCCGACCACGGGATCTGCACGACCTGCGCCTCGGCGGCGATCAGAGAGTCTCGCTGCTGCGCGAGCGTGGGCTCGGGATCAGGCTCGGGGGGGCGCCCGCCGGGGAGCAGTAGCCAGACCACGAGCGCGGCGGCTGCGATCCACCCCGACACGGCGACCCAGGTGTCCGCCCGCGGGGGCGCCGCGGGGGCCGCGTCGGAGGCGGCGGCCTTCGCGGCACGGGTGTCGGCCAGGTCGTCGGAGACGGGACCCGCGCCGGCAGACGGGGCTCGCTCGACGATCGCGTCGGCCAGCTCGGCCGGCATGACGTCAAGGCCATCCTCGGCGAGGAGCGCGGCCGTAAGCTCGGCGGCGATCACCTCGAAGTCGTCGGAGTCCGCCCGCGGGTCTTCCGACAACAGCGCCCGGAGCTCCGCCTCCTGGTCCTCGCCGAGCTGGCCGAGCGCCCGATCGACGAGCAGCTCCTCGATCCGCACCATGTCCCGGTCGCTCATGCCGTACCTCCGAGCTCCCGAGGGGACTCGAACACACGGCGTCTGACTTCTGCGAGCCCGCGCCGGATGTTCGACTTCACGGTGCCCAGCGGGATCCCGGTCCGCTCGGCGATCTGGCTGTGCGACAGCCCCTCGATGATCGAGAGCCCGATCACGGTCTGCTGCTTGTCGGGCAGCTCGCGCACCAGCTCGAGGACCTGCCTGGCCTCGACCGACCGCTCGATCCGCGCGTGCTCGTCGGTGGGCGCGTCGACGCCATCCGGGATCGACGCGAGCTCGGGTCGGCGGGAGCGCTTGCGGGCGAGGTCGATCAGGCGGCGGCGCGCGATGAGCGCGACGAACCCGGCCTCGGACGAGCGCGCCGGATCGTAACGACCGGCGCTCCGCCAGAGGTCCAGAAATATCTCCTGCACTGCGTCCTCGGCTTCCTCGCGCGAGCGCGTCCTCTTCAGCGCCAGCGACCACACGAGCGCACCGAACGTGTCGACGCATGCCCGCACGGCTCCGGCTTCGCCGCGTGCGACTCGGCCGAGGAGGTGATCGTCGTCCGCGATCGGCTCATCGCCTTGCATGCGGCGAAACATACGGTGTCCGCTCGGCGGACGAGAGGCGCGGAGCCCCGCGCCTCCGTGAAGAGCCTTCGCCGGGCGGGCGGTTTTGGATCATGCGCCGACGGGGATCGGGCCGCTTGCGTCCGCCTCGCGAATCCGGACGCGGCGATCGAGCGAATCGTCCCGTGATGGCTCGCGACCCCCCGACCAGGCTTCCTTGACCGACCGGATGATGCGCACGTTCGAGTTCACGGCATCCCAGACACTTCCGGCACCGCTCGAGCGGGTGTTCGAGTTCTTCTCGGACCCCCGAAACCTCGAGCGCATCACCCCGCCGTGGGTCGCGTTCAGGATCGTGACCCCCGGCGAGATCGAGATGCGGGCGGGCGCCCTCATCGACTACCGGCTCCGGATCAGGGGAGTCCCGATGAGGTGGAGGACGGAGATCACGGAGTGGGACCCGCCACACGGCTTCGTCGACACGCAGCTCCGGGGTCCGTACCGGAAGTGGGTCCACACCCACCGGTTCACCGCGCGCGGCGCCGAGACGCTCGTGGAGGACCATATCGAGTACGCGGTCCCCGGCGGCGCGTTCGTCGAGCGTCTGTTCGTCCGGGGCGATGTCGAGCGGATCTTCGCGTACCGCCGGCGCGTCCTGGACGATCTGTTCGTGGACGGGCGAGCGGCGCTCCCCTCACGGACCGGGTGAATCCACTCCCGCGATCGCTACGAAGCACTGCGTCGAGGACGGCCGGCAATCCGGCCGGTTGTCCTGCTCTGGACCACATGGACGCACATGGAGAAACACACATGCGACGCAATGCTGCACGGATACTCGCGGTCGTGGCGCTGATCGCCTTCGGCGCATCGCCCGTCACGGCCCAGTTCACGATCAACGCCAGGGCCGGGCTCGGCGTCCCAACCGGTACGATCGCCGATTCGGACAACGCGGTCCTCGGCGCCGGCGCGACGAGCGGCTTCGGGTGGGGCGCGGGCCTCGCGTACGGGCTCGGCGACCGCTGGACGCTGCGCGGCAACTTCGACATGACCATGCACGAGGCCGAGACGACCGATGGATCCGTCGTGGCCGATGTGGATGTCCTCCACTTCATCGGCGGTCTGGGCTACCAGCTCACGACACCCGGTAACCCGTTCTACATCAGCGTGAACGCGGGCGCGGGCGCGCTGAGCTTCAAGGTCGGTCCGCCCGACGGCGGGGACAGCGAGACCGAAACGTACTTCGCGATCAACGCGGGGGCCGAGATCGGCTACTGGCTGTCCGATTCGTTCGCCATCTTCGCGAGCCCGCAGGGCGACATCGCGTTCTCGGATGAGGACGTCTTCGGGACCAGCACATCCTTCGTCTGGCCGTTCACGGCCGGTCTGAAGGTCCGGCTGGGCTCGTAGGGCGGGACGGAGAGGTTCGCGTGAGCACCGGGTCGAGCATCGCCGTGGTCGGAGGAGGCATCTCCGGCCTCGGCGCGGCCTGGCACCTGGCCCCGGGCCACGACGTGCACCTGTTCGAACGCGCACCGCGGCTCGGGGGCCACACGCACACGCACGCGGTTCAGACACCCGATGGGCCGGTGTCGGTCGACACCGGGTTCATCGTCTACAACGAGACGACCTACCCGCTGTTGACCCGGCTGTTCGACGAACTGGGGGTGGAGTCACGGCCGACGAACATGTCCTTTTCGTGTCGTTGCGACGCCTGCGATGTCGTATACAGCGGGTTGGGCGTCTCGGGCGTCTTCGCGCGCCGGCGCAACGCCCTGGATCCGAGGTTCCTGCGGTTCCTGGCTTCCATCCGGCGTTTCCACTCGCTTGGCCGTTCGGCGAACGACGGGTTCGCCGGCGGGACGCTGGAGGACCTGGTCGCCATGGTCGGCGGGAACGGCGACCTCGGACGCCACTACGCATTCCCCCTCGCCTCGGCACTCTGGTCGACGGGGATCGACGAGGTTCGGCGCTTCCCGGCGTCGACCTTCGTCGACTTCTTCCGGGCGCACCGCCTGTTCGGGATTCACGGTCGTCTGGAATGGCGGTCGGTCGTCGGTGGCAGCTCGACGTACGTCGCCGCGATGATGCGGCGGCTGAACGGCCGCGCCCACACGAGCACCTCGGTGCGGGCGATCGAGCGCGGACGCGGTGGCCCCCGGCTCCACTTCGGGGATGGATCGAGCCAGGGCTTCGACCGGGTGATCGTGGCGACCCACGCCGACGAGGCGCTGCGACTGCTGATCACCCGGTCGGATCGGGAGCGCCTGGCGCTCGGGGCGTGGAACTACGCCGAGAGCGACACGTGGCTCCACTCGGACGCGCGGTTCCTGGCCGCAGAGCCCACGGCGCACGCATCGTGGAACTACCACCTCGCCGATTGTCGCCGGCCGGCCGCGCGCACGACCATGACGTACAACCTGAACCGGCTTCAGGGGCTCGAGACCGACACGCCCTTCCTCGTTACGCTCAACCCGGCGCGCGAGCCCGACGCGGTGCATGCCCGCATGACCTACCGACACCCGATCTTCACGGCCGAGTCGGTCGGGGCGCAGGACGAGGTGCGGGCGCTCAATCGCGAAGGCGACCGCGATGTGCTCTTCTGCGGAGCCTGGCTCGGGTACGGCTTCCACGAGGACGGGCTGCGCGCGGGTGTCGAGGCCGCGGCGCTCGCCGGCGACCGGGCGCGTCGGGCCGCGCGCCCGAAACGCGTCGCCGGGGCGGGTACGACGGTGCCGGCATGAGCGAGGGCGCTCTCGCCTCCGGGCTCTACCGCGGGACCATCCGGCATCGGCGCTTCGAGCCGGTGACGAACCGGTTCCGATACGGCGTCTTCCAGCTCCTGCTCGATCTGGACGAGTTGCCACGGCTCGATCGCGAAGTGCGCGGCTTCACCTACAACCGTGCCGGGCCCATCTCGTACCACGACGTGGACCATATGGGACCGGACGACCGGTCGACGCGGGAGAAGCTCGCCGACTGGCTGGGCTCGGTCGGGCACGAGCTGGGGACCGGCCGTGTCCTCCTCCTCACGAGCCCGCGGGTGCTGGGGTACGTCTTCAACCCCGTCTCGTACTTCTTCTGTCTGAGCGAGGACGGCGCCCCGCGGTTCACCGTGGCGGAGGTGAACAACACTTTCGGCGAGACCTACTGCTACTTCCTGGATCGGCAGACGGCGGCGGGAGGAGAGGCCGTGAAGACGCGGACCGACAAGGTGTTCCACGTCTCGCCTTTCATGCCGATCGAGGGGCTGCGGTACGAGTGGACTCTGACCCCGCCGGGCGAGCGGCTCACGATCCACATCGACGAGTTCGAGGACGACCGGAAGTTCTTCGACGCGACGCTCGCGCTCGCGCGGGAGCCCCTGACATCGGGGTCGCTGTGGCGCGCGATCGCCCGCTACCCGCACCTGACGGCGCGGACCATCTGGCTCATCCACTGGCAGGCACTCAGGCTCTGGCTCAAGCGAGCCCCCTTCTACCGGAAGCCCGAACCACCCCCAAACGGTCTGGAGACGGCATGAGCGAGGCTGGAGCGATCGCGGGCTCGACGACCGGTTCGCGGAGGGGCTCGCTGGTGGAGCGGTGGGCCGGCGCGACGCTGGCGCGCGGTCTCGAGGGGCTGCGGCACGGCTCGCTCACGATCCGCGAACCGGGCGTCGAAACACGCTACCGCGGCGACCTCCCCGGGCCCGAGGTGAACATCGCCGTGCACGACGCGGCGTTCTACCGCCGGATGCTGCTGGATGGGGAGAACGGCGCCGGGGAGTCGTACATCCTCGGCGAGTGGTCGTCGGACTCGGTCACCGACGCCGTGACCCTCGGGATCCTCAACCGACGCTCTCTCAAGCGTGGGAGTCCCCTGTTCTGGCTCGGCGCGATCGGCGCGTGGGTCGCGCACCAGACCCGGGCGAACACGCGCCGCCGGGCAGCGCGCAACATCCACGAGCACTACGACCTGGGGAACGACTTCTTCGAGCTCTTCCTCGATCCGACCATGACTTATTCGTGTGCGTACTTCGACGACCCCGCCGCACCGTTCGCCGAGCTCGACCGGACGCTCGAGGCGGCGCAGATCGCCAAGTACCGACGCATCGCCGAGAAGGCGGGGCTGTCGCCCGGGGACCACGTGCTCGAGATCGGCTGCGGGTGGGGCGGGTTCGCCGAGGTCGCGGCGAGCGAGTACGGGTGTCGCGTCACGGGTCTCACGATCTCGCGCGAGCAGGCCGCGTTCGCGCGCGCGCGCATCGAGGCGGCGGGGCTCCATGATCAGGTGTCGATCGAGCTCCGCGACTACCGGACGCTGGCCGAGGCTGGCGGAGCGCCGGACCGCCCCTACGACCACGTCGTCTCGATCGAGATGCTCGAGGCCGTCGGACACCGGTTCCTTCCCCGATACTTCGAGACGATCGACGGCGTCCTGGCCCGTGGCGGCCGGGCGGTCGTTCAGGTGATCACCATCCCCGATGAGCGCTACCTCCGGTACCGCATGCGTCCCGACTACATCCAGAAGTTCATCTTCCCGGGCGCGCACCTGCCCTCGCTCGGCGCGATGACACGCGCCATGCGACGCACCGAGCTGCGGATCGCGGATCGCGAGGATCTCGCGCCCCACTACGCCCCGACGCTCGCGACCTGGCGCCGGCGGTTGCTCGCCCGGCGCGCGGAGGCCGCCGCCCTTGGCTTCGACGAGGCGTTCATGAGACGCTGGGAGTTCTACTTCGCGTACTGCGAGGCCGCGTTCGCCACACGGCATGTCGCAAACTACCATCTCGTGCTGGATCGGTTGGGGCCGTGAGCGCGCTCGCCGCCGTCGTGATCGTCGCGGCCCTCATGGCCATCGCCATGGCTGCGCTGTGGCTCGTGCAGCGCCGACTGCTCGAGGCCGATGTCGTCGATCTGGGGTGGACGGCCGGGCTCGGGCTGGCGGCCGTCTTCTACGCGTGGGTGCTGCCGGATGGGGTCGCCTGGCGACGGTGGCTCGTCGCGGCCATGGCCGGGATCTGGGCGGCGCGGCTCGCGAGCTACCTCCTCCTCACGCGCGTCCTGCGTGGTGGCGAGGACGGTCGCTACGTCGATCTGCGGGCGAAGTGGGGCGACCGGTCGCAGCAGAAGTTCTTCGTCTTCTTTCAAGCGCAGGGAGTGCTCGTCGCGCTCCTGTCCATCCACTTCATCCTCGCGATGCAGGCACCCGATCCGGGGCTCCGGCTTCTCGACGCCCTCGGTGTCACGCTGTGGATCACATCGATCGTCGGCGAGTCGCTCGCCGATCGCCAGCTGTCGCGGTTCCGGGCCGACCCGGCGAACCGGGGCCAGGTATGCCGGGAAGGGCTGTGGCGGTACTCCCGACACCCGAACTACTTCTTCGAGTGGGTGCACTGGCTCGCCTACGTGCCCCTGGCCTTCGGGTCCGTCCCGTTCCTCGCGACCCTCGCCGCGCCCGCGGTCATGCTCCTCGCGATCCTCTTTTTCACCGGCATCCCGCCGATTGAGGAGCGGTCGGTGCGAAGCCGCGGCGACGCGTACCGGGAATACCAGCGGACGACGAGCGCGTTCTTCCCGTGGCCGCCGCGGAGGGGTGCGTGAGCGTGAAGGCCGCGGTCGCGCGCGGAGCGTTCGCGCTGGCCGAGCGCGGGGTGGTGGCCGACGGCGTCGCGCGCGTCGGGATCCGTCGGCTCGTACGCAGTCGACTGAGGAGCCTCGCCGACGGTTCCGGGCTCGATCTGTCGACGCTCCGCCGTGGCCCGATCGCGCCGGCCCCCGCCGAGGCGAACGAACAGCACTACGAGGTCCCGGCCGAGTTCTTCCGTATCGTTCTCGGGCCCTGGAGGAAGTACTCGAGCGGGTACTGGCCGTCGCCGTCCACCACCTTCGAGCAGTCCGAGACGGAGATGCTCGAGCTGACCTGCCGGCGTGCCCTGCTGGAGGATGGGCAGCGGGTCCTCGATCTCGGGTGCGGGTGGGGCGCGTTCTCGCTCTTTGCTGCGCAGCGTTACCCCGACAGCCGGTTCACCGCCGTGTCGCACTCGCGTTCGCAACGGGCGTTCATCGAGGCCGAGGCCTTGCTGCTCGGCCTCGAGAACCTCGAGGTCGTCACGCGCGACGTGAACGACCTCGTTCTCACCCGGGAATCGCTCGATCGCGTGGTATCGATCGAGATGTTCGAGCACATGAGCAATTACGAACGCCTTTTCGAGCGCATCACGCGCTGGCTGCGCCCGGACGGGGCATTGTTCGTGCACGTGTTCTGCCACCACGACCGCCCGTACCGCTTCGAGGACGACGGCCCCGGCGCCTGGATGGCGCGGGAATTCTTCACCGGCGGGATGATGCCGAGCCGGGACCTGCTGCCCCACTTCGCCGGCGAGCTGACGCTGGAGAGCGACTGGTTCGTCGACGGGACTCACTACGCGCGGACAGCGAACGCATGGCTCGCGCGGCTCGACGAACGGCGCGACGAGGTGCGGTCGGTGCTCGCGGCGACCTACGGCGAGGCCGAGACCGACCGCCGTCTCGAGCGCTGGCGGCTCTTCTTCCTCGCGGTCGCCGAGACGTTCGGGTACGCCGGCGGGACGGAGTGGGGCGTCGCGCACCACCGGTTTCGAAAGCCTCGCGGTGCGGACGGGCCAGGCGGTTCCGTTGCTCCGCTCACGGGCCAGATGGCACGCCATCCCGACCGCCCGCCGGCTACCGAGACGGCTCTCCGACCGATTCGTACGTAACCCCTGACCGGTCGGTCGGCGAAGTGGATCGGCCGGCCGGCCCGGCGCGACGGGCAACTCGCCACCCGCCCCCTTGGCGAGCCGATCGGGCTGTCGTCCGGCGAGACGGCGCAACCCGCGACCGGCCAGTTGGCGAACCGGTCGGCGCTCTGTTCGGCCGGGTTCGTGGCAACGCGTGACCGGCCGGTCGGTGCTCTGTTCAGCGAAACCGACGCAACCTTCGAGCGGCCAGTTCATGAACCGGCGACTTGGGGGTTGACAGGTTTCGGGAGCGACCAATCGCGAAGTCCCGGACCCCCGCCGGATCTCCCTGTCCAGCCCCCTGTCGGGCCGCTCCACGGCCTCCTCGCGTCGAACCCACCTTCTTTCTATCGGGACCCCCCATTCCGTGGCGGAGGTGGCGCTTCAGGAGGTCGTAAAACCGCCCCGTATATTGATATACGAGAAAACGAAGGTGCATCCCGGTGCTCGGTTCAGCACCGCGGTGCGGGTTCGAGATGAGAAAGAGGAGGGGACGATGGGATACGCGGTCGCGGCGGAGCGGGTCGGGTGGAACTGCTCGAACGGGGAGGCCTGGGGGATCGCTCGAGAAGACGCATGGGGGCTTCTGCGAGAGGCCGAGGGATC
>JAWWCR010000154.1:0-11595 GCA_033720355.1 Gemmatimonadota bacterium | reverse complement strand
GGGGCCGTGGGGGCCGGCGGTATCTACTCGTCGATCGCCGATCTCCAGACGTGGGTGGAGAACTACGCGACACCCCGGCTCGGCAGCCGCGAGATCTTCGACGAGATGATGACGTCGTACGTCCTGACCGACGGCGAGGAGACCGGGTACGGCTACGGGCTGTCGGTCGACGAGCAGCGAGGGCTCCGCCGTATCCAGCACGGGGGCGCCGACGTCGCCCACCGCTCGATGCTCGCCTGGTTCCCCGAGATCGACGCGGGCGTGACGACGCAGAGCAACCACGCCCAGTTCCCGAGCTCGGTCGCCTTCCAGATCGCCGAGGCCTTCTTCGAGGACGAGATGGAGCCCGAGGAGGGCGATCTCGTCGCGGCGAACGGGGACTTCGATCCGGAGGCATACGACCCCGAGGACTTCGACGACTACGTCGGGCGCTACTCCCTCGATCCGAGTCCCGACTTCATCCTCACGTTCACGCGCGAGGGCGAGACGCTCTACACGCAGGCGACGGGGCAGAGCCGGCTCGAGATCGTACCGGTCTCCGATTCGACGTTCCGGCTGCTCACGGTGGACGCGTCGGTGACCTTCCACCGCGACGACGCCGGCGACGTGGACGGTCTGACGCTCAACCAGAACGGTCAGACGCCGCACGCCACGAGGTTGCCCGACGACGCGACGGAGGCCGAGCCGTGGGAGCCCACGGCCGACGAGCTGGCCGATTTCGTCGGCCGGTTCTACAGCGACGAGCTCGAGACGTTCTACGAGATCCGTCTGGACGAGGAGGAGCTCGAGATGTGGCAGCGCCGTCTGGGCGACGCATCGCTCGAGCCCGACGAGACCGAGCCCGACACCTTCTCGGGCGGGGGCTTCAACTTCTCGTTCGAGCGCGATCGGAACGGCATCGTGATCGGGTTCTACCTGTCGAACGGCCGCACCCGGGATGTCCGGTTCGAGCGCGTGCCGTGACCGCTCCGAGGAAGGTGAGCCTCGCCGAGAAGCTCTCCCGATTCACCGAGCAGTGGAGTCCGAAGATCGTGGCCGAGCTGAACGGCCAGCACGTGAAGGTCGTCAAGCTCGAGGGAGAGTTCGTGTGGCATCACCACGAGCGCGAAGACGAGCTCTTCCTCGTGGTCGCGGGGGAGATAGACATCCACTTCCGCGACCGCGTCGTCCACCTGACCGAGGGCGAGCTCCTGGTGGTGCCCCGCGGGGTCGAGCACAAACCGGTTGCCGAACGAGAGGCTCACGTGCTGCTCTTCGAGCCGGCGTCAACGCTGAACACCGGCAATGTCCGGGCCGATCGCACGGTCGAGGACCCGCAGCGCATCTGACTGGTCGGTGAGCCGGTAGACCGCTCGTCCTGCGTTCCTGTGATGGGGAATCCCGCTCTGGCCTCGTTTCAGGAGGAGCCCATGGCCCGACTCACCGACGCGGACCTGGCCGAGCTGGCCGCGGCGAAGCGACAGGCGGTCGAGAACGCCAACTCGAAGGACTTCGCGTCGTACACGCGCGATCTCCACGCGCCCGACTGCACGATCTTTCCGCCGGGCTTCCCGCCGCTGACCGGGCACGCCCAGATCGCGGCCTTTCTCGAGGATCTGCCGCCGTTCGCGAACCTGAACCTCGAGCAGGTCGACGTGGACGGCGAGGGCGATCTGGCCTACGTGCGGGGCAAGTACACCTTCGATGTGGTGGACGAGGGCGGCGGCGTCATCGGCGAGGAGTACGGCTCCTACCTCGAGATCTGGCGTCGACGAAACGGGCGCTGGGCCGTGGTTCACGGGATGTTCAGCTCCGACCGCGAGCATTGACGGCGCCGTCGGCACTATCGGGGGACACGGCGATATGACATCGTTACAGAGCCGGGAGGTCCGATGCGGTACTCCGAGTGGCTCTCCATGAGAACGACCGCGGCGATCGGCGTCATGCTGCTCGCCATGCCGTCCTGCGCCACCTCCCTCCGAGCCCAGACCCCCGAGTGCCCCGACTACGACCCTGCCGACGGCATCGTGTGGGGGATGGTCCGGGCGGCCGAGGGAGGCGCGCCGGTCGGCGGGGCCGAGATCCTCGTTCGCTGGGCCGACGGAGAGACCCGGGCCCAGTCGCTCAGGAACGGGCTCTACATCGTGTGCGGCGTGCGCCCGGGGGTTCCCGTCATCGTGCAGGCGGCGCTCGAGAACTTCGACGGCGCCGGTGTCCCGGCCCAACTCGAGGAGGCGGAGATCCTCGAGCTGCCGCTGCACGTCTCCTTCAGCGACGGCGGAAGTGCCGCGATCACGGGACGCGTCGTGGGGCGCGTCATCGATCGCCAGACGCTCCAGCCCGTGTCGAACGCGCTCGTGGGCGCGGGCGACAGCGGCTACACCGGCGTGACCGACGGGTATGGTCGCTTCCAGCTCGACCAGGTGCCGCCGGGCTTCCAGTCGATCAACGTGCGGCACCTCGCGTACGGCGAGACCCAGGCCCGATTCGACATGCCGCCGGACGGCACCCTGGAGGTCGAGGTCCGCGTCAACCCGACCGCGATCGAGGTGGCGCCGCTCGAGGTGCAGGTGCTGGGGGTGCGCTCGATCCGGCTCGAGCGCTCGGGCTTCTACGAGCGCAAGGACTGGAACGACCGCATCGGGCTCGGCTCGTACGTCACCCGGCTCGATCTCCAGCAGCGGGGCGCCTCTCAGCTCAGCCACGCGCTGGCCGAGATCCCGCGCCTCTCGTTCCAGCGGAGCTCGGGGTGCTACGGTTCCCGCTGCGCCTTCCCCGTCTTCTCGGGCAGCGGCGCGAACTGCAGCCAGCTCAGGCGCGAAGGCGGCGAGTTCCTCATCGGGGCGAGCATCTACCTGAACGGTGTCCGTCAGCGGATGGCCACCGGCGGTGCCGTCATGGGGATCGACGACCTGGTCAAGCCGAGCGACGTCGCCGGCGTCGAGGTCTACACGGGTTCGGGCGATCTCCCCGGCGAGTTCGCGGACATGAACGCGCAGCGCTGCGGCGCGATCGTCATCTGGACGGGCCGGTAGCCGCCGGGCCACAGGCCGCCCCGAGCCTCTCCGACATCACCCCCACCCGTCTCGCCGGTCGCGCGCTGATCGGTCGTCCGGCCTCCGCCATCGACGAACCGCCCGTGGTTGACGGATGCCGCGTGAAGCACGCCCATTGTGCCGGGCGCCGATTGCGTCCTCGCTCGGCAGCGAACCGACCGCGCGGGGATCCCGAACCCTGTCCGAGAGCCGGAGGAAGGTCGTATGCCCCGGAGAACCGCACCGCTCTGTCTGGCGGGTCTGATACTCGCGGTGACCGCCGTTGTCGGGTGCAGCACCCGGGCGCCCGAGCAATCGGTCGTGCAGGCCGCCATCGGACGCATGGACGTGTCGAGCCGCCGGGTCCGAGTCGGGGCGCAGAACGGCGCCTCCTCGTTCATGATGGAGATCGAGCTGACCGCCGACAGCATCGCGCGCGCGACCGACGATCTTGACGTCTCGCGGCAGGCGCTCGCCTGGAAGGCGCACGCCATCCCCGCCGTCCAGCGGGCCATGTACCGCAGCGATCCGGTGATCTCGATCGTGGACGGATGGGTCCTTCTGGTCCAGATGAGCGATTACTTCGAGACGGGGCGGGGGCGCGCGCTGTTCGGTCGGGAGCAGCCGATCGCCGTGGAGAAGCTGCGGGTCATGCAGGACGAGATGGACGAGAGCGTCCTTCGGGTCCTCGCCAACCCCGAGCATCACGCGTACTGGCACGATTTCGTCTACGAGTGGGCCGCCGCGAACCCGCTCGACAACGACAGGTACTTGCGGCGATCGGTCGCCCTCACGGCCGCGGACATCCTCGGGTCCGAGCGGATGGGCGGGATGAGCTCGCTCGGTAGCATGCAGGAGCTCGCGGTGGACGCCCAGGCGATGGCCGCCTCGCTCGCCGAGTACGCGCCGAAGACGGTCATGTGGCAGTCCGAGCTGCTGCTGACCTCGATGATGGATACGACGCGTCTCGCCCCGATCTTCGAGTCGGTCGACGACCTCGAGACCTCCCGCGCGGCCGTCGACCTGATGCAGAGCATGCCCGAGCTGGTGGCGTCCGAGCGTGCCGCCATGCTGACGCAGGTGGAGCGGATGATCGAGGTCTCGAGGGTCGCGTCGCTCGACTTCATCGCCCTCGAGCGTCAGGCGATGATCGAGGAGATGTTCGGTCTGTACGAACGGGAACGCGAAGAGATCTTCTCTCGTATCGAGATCATGCTTCCGGCGATGATGGATCAGGCGCGCGACGACGCGATCGAGGTGATCGACCACGTGCTACTGCGTGTGGCGATCGGCGGCGCCGCGTTTCTCGGCGCGCTCGTCCTCATCGGTCTCCTCTTCTTCCGCCCGCGGCGCGCCGTCACGTGAACACGACCAACGTCGTCGTCGAGCCGCGTCTCCATGACTGAGAGCCGCACGACGGAAGGCCTCGCGACCGAGAGGCCCGTGACCGGGGGGAGCGCGACAGGGGGACCCGCCGCCCCCCGCGACGGAGCGGTGCGCGGCCCCCGGGCCGCCGACTTCTCGCGGGCGGTACTCGAGGACCTCTACCGGTATCCGCAGAAGAAGAAGTGGATCGCGCGGCTCCTGTGGCTGTTCACCGGGCTCTTCGGGACGCACCGCTTCTACCTCGACCGCACCGGATCCGGTCTCCTCATGATGTTCACGGGCGGCGGCGCCCTCGCGTGGTGGATCGTCGACGGATTTCTGATCGGACGGCTGGTCTCGTCGTACAACGAAGATCAGGCGCTCCGCGAGCAGGAGGGGCTGCCTCCGCGATCGCTTTCGTTCATGCCGCCATTGCGCGGGGCGATGCTGCCGCCGGTCCCCGAGTGGGCGGCGAAGCGGAGCGGTCGCGCCAGGATCTTCTTCGACGCGATCCTGCTCTCGATCTTCGGGTCGCTGCTCGGGGCCAACACATTGGACTCGGGGAACCCCGAGCCGGTGATCGCGGTCGTGGCGCTGATCGCGATCACCCTGCTCGGCGCGCGGTGGGACGCGCTGGCGCGGATCCCGATCCTCGACGGGTTCGACCGGTGGAACCACCGCCTGCGGCTCTTCTACTACGTGACCGATCCCGGGGGGCCGCTGCGGCTCGCGCTCAGACCGATCGTGGGGCTCGTGATCGCGCCGTTCCGGAAGAGGGCGCGTGCCGAGGCCCGGCTCTACATGCAGCTCGGCGTCGTGTTCACGATCGCGTTCACCATCCTCGACGTCGGCGAGTCGCTGTCGGGAGCCGGGGGCATCGGGATCGCGGCGCTCGGCGTCGGGGCGGTGGCCTTCACCCTCGACATGCTGAGGACTCTGCTGTCGGTCTACATCTTCGCGGCGCCCATCGGGGCGATCCTCACCACACACCTGCTGCTCGAGCGGACCGATCGCCTCATCTGGGCGCTGAGCGCGATCACGCTGGTGTCGGTCGTCCTCGGCTTCTTCGGCTCGGGGCTTCCCTCGATGTTCTGAGCCGAAGTCGGCGCCGTCCTACGGGGTCTGCGCGATCCCGGGGCAGCTGCCAATGTGCTGGTCGCCCCACTCCTCGCGCACCGACAGCGTGTAGTACCCCGCCCCGTCCGAGACGAACGAGGTGACGACCACCTTGTGCGGCTGCATGTCCAGCGTGACCTCGATGCGCGCGTTGCATGCGCCGCCCGAGTCGTCGTCGGTCGTGTAGCTCTCGCCGCGCGGGTCGACCACGAGCACGAGCGCGTCGAAGGCCCGCGAGGCGACATCCACGACGACGATTTCGCCGGGCGTGCCGACGAGCTCGTAAGCCTTCATGAAGCTCCCGTCGGCTAGCCGCGGATCGCCCTCGACCAGCTCGTCGCTGACCTCGTCGCCCACCGAGACCGTACCGCCCGTCTCGACGTCGTTCAGCAGCTCGAGCAGGTCGTCCTGGATCTCGCCGCCCCCGCACGCTCCCGTCGCCGCCGGCGATTCGCGGTCGGCCAGACGGACCGTGAACGCGCCGGTGTCGCCCGAGAGCGACGCGGCCACGATGGTGTAGCGCCCGGTCGCCGGCAGGAACGTCGAGATCCGCGCGTGGCACAGCCCGCCCGAATCGTCGTCCTGGTCGATCATCACGCCGTCCGGGCCCAGCAGATACGCGTACGAATCGAAGGTGTCGCTCATCACGTCGATCGTGACGGGCGCGCCCTGCGCCCCCTCGAACGCGTACGCCTTCACGACCTCGCCGGAGTACTCGTAGTCGTCCGCCGTGAGCCGGCCCTCGACCTCGTCGCCGACGGAGAGGGTCTGTTGCGGCTCGAGGGCGGACAGGATCGACCGGTTCTCTGTGAACTGGGCGACGGCTGGCGTCGCGGCGGAGGCCAGCCACAACATCGATATGAGGGCAGGGGTGGCGCGTCTCACGAGCGTCTCCGGTCGCGGGTCTGTTCGGTCCGCCACACACAATGACGCTTCGGTGCGCGGGCGGCGAGCCCGGCACGCGCCCCGGGTCGGTCCCGACGGAAGGAGCGAGGAGTCGAATGAAGACGATCATCCACACGGCACACATACATGCATCCCCATCCGACGTCTACCGCGCTCTGACGACGGAGAAGGGAGTGACCGGGTGGTGGACCACCCGGGCCTCGGTCGAACCCGGGACCGGCGGGCTCATCCGCTTCACCTTCCACGGCGACTTCCATCCGCACATGGAGCAGACGAGGCTCGATGAGCCCGAGAACGTCGAGTGGACGTGTGTCGCCGGCCACGACAACTGGCAGGACAACCGGTTCTCGTTCGCCCTGCGCGAGCGCGGCGGCGAGACCTCGCTGCGATTCACGCAGCGCTACGCGCAGGAGCTCGACGACGACATCTACGGGACCTACAACTTCAACTGGGGCTACTACCTGCTGAGCCTGAAGAAGCTGTGCGAGGAGGGAGAGGGAACGCCGTTCGAGCCACCGGCGGCGTAGCGTAAGCGCCCGGGTGCGGCGCGAGCTGACGGACCCGGTGCGCCAGGCCGGCCAGTAGATGAAGCCCGAGCTCGGGGAGCTCTTCGAGGACCTCGTGGAACCGGGTCCGTTCGATCCGGAGCACACGCATCGGTGTATCGGCCTCGACGTCGAGGGGAGTGGCCGAGTCGTCGACCAGCGTCCACGAGCCGATCGACGATCCGGCCTCCAGTGTGCGGGGCTCGCCGCCGGCGGGTGGCGTGAGACGCGCCTGGCCTTCCAGGATCATGTACATGGCGTCAGGCCGCCTGCCCGCCCTGAGAAGCGGGGCCCGGGGAGGGATCTCCAGCTCTTCGGCGATCGACGCCAGGACGGCGATGTGATCGGAGGGGACCGCGCCGAGCAGATCGTTCCGGGTCAGCATGAGCACGCGCTCGGGGAGGTCCGGATCGGCTCCCTCGATCGGCTCCGCGCCGATCTCCGGGTGGGCCGCGATCGTCCAGGACGCGCAGCTCGCGATCCAGCGGTCCTCGTCGCGAGCGAGCCGCGTGAGGGCGTCCGCCGCATCGGTCGACCCGTGTCCGCCGGACGGGACCCGCCGCTCCGACGTCGCCGGCGCCGATGCCGCGGCATCGCCGAACGCGGGCCGGACCCGGTCGAAGAGGGCGTGCCCGAGCGTGTGCTCGAGCCACTCGCGCGCGTTCGATCGCCCGTGCTCGTCGCCCCGGCCGAGCGCCCGGCGGCACCGCCGCACGTCCTCCTGCGGGTAGCACAGCGCCAGCCAGTCGAATACGCTGTCGAGACGCGCGACGCGGGCCTCCTCGAGCGAGCGCCGAAGGAGCGAGACCTGCGGACTCGCCCCGACCGGGTCGCCGAGCGCCGTCAGCGCCCTCCCGTACAGGGCGGCCGTCACGAGCTCGCGATCGACCGCCTCGAGCACCGCACCGCGCTCGAACGTGAGATCCCCCTGCCGTCGCAGTCGCTGGAGGGCCGCGAGCGATCGATCGTCGAGCCACTGGTCCGTCTCGGGAAGCATGTACGACCGGATCAGGGCATCGACGCTCTCCTGGGTCGGGATCTCGGCGAGGACACGGGGGATGGCGCGGCGCGCCGCGGCCGGAGTGTCGGGATCGGCCATGCGCCGCACGAGCTCGGGGACCGCGCGGACCCCGAGACCGAGAAGCGCTTCACGCGCGGCCGGGCGAGTGCCGGGGCGGCTGAGCCCGTCCACGAGGGCCCCGACGGCGGCATCCCCGCTCGACCGGGCGAGGCTGCGGAGCGCCGCGCTCGCGACGGCGTCATCCGGGTCTCGCGTCAGCGACAGGACCGCCCCTCGAGCGGTCCCGTCGGACCCGAGCAGACCCGCCGTGACGGCCACCTCGCGCCGCCCTTCCGCCGACTGCGTGTCGAGCGGGGTGCCGGTGCGCGCCCGATGGAGCGCGCGGACCGACGCGATCGTCTCCTCGTCCGGAGAGTGTCGGTCCGCCAGAACCTCGAGGGCCGCAAGACGCACCGACGCCTCGGGCGACGACATCAGGTCGCGCAGCACCTCGCCGGGCTCCTCCGCTCGGGCGACGAGCGCGTCTACCGCCCCCACCCGGACGGCCTCGTCGGGGTCCGACAGACATACGCGGATCGCTCCGGGCCGGATGGTGTCGGGCGCCCGCGCGAGCACGCCGAGCGAGCGGCGGCGGAGCAGCGGATCCTCGTGCGACAGCAGCCCGTGCAGCTTGCTCGAGAAACGCGCGATCTCGACGGGCCCCTCCCGATCGACGAGGTCGAGCGCGAATGCCGCGTGTCGTGGGTCGGTCCCCGAGAGCGCGGCGCCGATCAGGGGTCGGGAATCGGCGGTGGCGGCGGAGCCGAGCAGCTCGTCGATGCCCACCGTCCGCGTCCCGAGCGATCGCGCGAGCGTGTCGGCGTAGCGGCTCCGCATCCGGAGCGCGAGACCCACCCAGACGCAGATGCAGGCGAGGCACACGACGGAGACCCCCCGCAAACCGAACCCGAGCACGTTCGTCGCGAGCATCAGCAGCAGCCCCGCCACGCCACTGGCCCCGCGATATACGGCGAGATCGATGACCGGCTTCACCTTGTAGAGCGTCTCGTTGGGCACCGGGAGAAACAGCAATTCGCGCGTGGACTGGTCGAGCGAATAGCGCAGGGCGCCCTCGCTCCCCTTCGCGAGGGCCACCGTGATCAGCGCCGGAGCCGCGAACACCGCGATGCTCGCGCCGAAGAGCGCGAGAGGGAGGACGAGCAGCGCGACCCCGACCCCGAAGCGGCGCAGGACGAAGCCCGTGAAGAACAGCTGCACGGCCGCCGACACGATGTTCAGGTTTCGGTAGAAGACGCCGAAGAAGGCCGCCTTCGCGTCCTCCGTCGGGACGAACAGGTCGACCGCCCGGCCAAGCTGCCAATGGAGCAGCGTGCCCACCACGATCGTCAGCGCCAGCACGCCCGCGATGTTCCGAAGGTGCGAGGATCCCATGAGCAGCCGGACGGCGTCGCCCCTGAACTCGCGCACCACACGGGCGCTCGCGGCCGCGCCGGCTCCGAGCCGCGGTCCGAGCGCGAGGACGAAGGCGGCGCACACGGGCAGCGGCGCAGCGACGAGCAGGAGGAGCGTGCGGCTTCCCAGAACCTCGGCGTAGCGGGCGGTGATCTCGCTTCCGGCGACTCCGCCGAGGATGAGCGCGAGCCCCACGATGCCGAACAGACGCTTCGCCTGCCGCGTCGTGAACAGCAGGTTCCCGACGAGCCAGAACTGGCTGACGATCAGGAGCGGATAGAGCTTGCTGAACACGAACAGCGCCCACGGTACCCACGTCAGCTCCTCCTCCGAGGGGGCGTCCGCCAGAAGCCACCAGAACCCGACGAGAGAGACGCCGAGGAAGGCGAACGTCCCGAGGAGGAGGGCGCGGGCGCGGATCCGGTCGGCGTACCGCGAGTAGACCAGCATGAGGGCGATCACGAAGACGGCCGTGAGGACGTAGACGTAGGAGAGCATCTCCGACCCGACGCGCTCGACGAACGTGGCCTCGCGGACGGCCCTGAGGATGTAGTAGGAGCCCATCGCGAAGAACCCGTACGCGCACAGCAGCGCGACGGGCGCGCGCTCGCCGGGCCGCACGTCGCTGATCGAGCGGTACCAGCCGCGGATCGCGTCTCGCACGGGATTCAGGCTCCTTTCGCTAGGGTACCCCGAACGTGCTGTAGCGGCCGCTGTCCACCCGTTCGAGGAGATCCGTGAGCCGGCCGTGGAGGCTCCGGATCTCGCCCTCCTCGAGACCGATCTGGATCGTGTCCTCCGTGCGGCGGATCGCCCGGCCCGCGTCGAGGTTCTCGCCCGGCTCGACGGGCACGAAGCGCCCACCCTGAAGCTCGAGCTGCGCGAGGACGCCGAGCTGCCTCTGGAGCGTCTCGAGATCGAGTGCCCGCAGCCGTTCGATGGAGGAGGCGGGGAAGCGCTCGAAGCGGAGGTCGCGCCAGTAGTCGCCCCGGTCGCTCGCCTCGCTCGAGAAGGCGACCCCGTTGTCGACGCTGAAGATCCGCGGGTTCGCGGGGTCGAGGGACGTCATGAAGTTGCCCTCGTTCGAGTCGCCGTGCCGGATCAGGTAGGTGAGCAGGTTGAAGTTCGCCGCGTGCCTCGCGAACGCCTCGTCCTCCTCGAACCGGTCCTCGTCATCGATCTCCTCGTTCGTCGCCGGCTGGACCCCCTGGAGCCAGTACTGCACGACGCAGAGCGTGAGCGGCCACTCGCGGAACGTCTGCTCCACCGGGTTCGGGTTCCCCGGCGCCATCGCCACGATCTCCCTCACCCTGTCGATGGGAAAGGCGCGGGCGACCGTCGGCGGGACGACGTAGTCCGCCTCGTCGAGGAAGAGCTTCTGGAGCACGTACGGCGCGAGCTCGTACTCCGGCCGGTTGTTGAAGTCGTCCGCGCCCTCCCGCGCCGGGGCGAGCTTCCACTGCTGCGCGCTTCCGTCCTCGGCGAGGGTGAGCGTCAGCTGGTACGTGCGCTCGGTGTTGTAGCCCCGGGACGGGGTCACGCGGAGGACCTCGAAGTCGGACGTCGCCATCTGCCGCTCGATGTCGGCGGCCGGAAGCGGGATGTTCGAGTCCTGGGCGCGGGCGGCGGCGGGCGTGAGGGCGCGCGCCGCCGCGACGACTGAGATGAGCGGGAGCGGGCGCGTGGTCCGCGGGCTGGTCATGCGACTCTCCTCGGTGCGGGGTGTGGCGACCCTACACCATGGATCACGCATTCCCGGCGCGGATCCGCTCGCGCGTTCGCCATGGGTCCGTCCGCCACGGGCCCGACCGACCCCACGTGCGGCCGGACCCGGGCCCGAAGCGAGTGGCCGGGGCCGCCGTCACTGGCACTCGACTACGTTCTTGCTGTGATCCGCCGTGATGTCGCCGTTGGCATTGACCGTGATGTGCGTCTGGAAGTGGAACCTCACGTTCGGTCTGCCCTTCTTCACCACCAGCGCTCCGAAGTCGATCGCCTGGACGATCGTGTTTCCGCTCGGGGTGTTCACGACGAACGACCGCGTCGGGCCGTGGCCGTAGTACTTCGTGCCCGTGTCGACGCCGACCCCGACAAGCGAGTTGGGGTTCAGGTGGAAGCCGCTCCGGTTCCCGTCCTTGACCAGCACGTGGACGCGTCCCGTGAAGTGGAGATCCTC
>JAWWCR010000153.1:0-11623 GCA_033720355.1 Gemmatimonadota bacterium | reverse complement strand
GGTGAAGGACGGTCTGCTCGGCCCACCCGAACCGCGCATCCAGAAGCTCGGGAGCCGCCCCGACCGCCTCGAGCACGGCCGGCCAGTCTTCCTCCGCGAGCAGGGCCGCGAGCGCTTCGTGGTCAGCCATCCGGCCTTTCCCCCCGCCGGCCTTCAGCCGCCGAGGATGTTGAACTGGTGCGTGTACTTCACGATGAACGAGCGACTCAGGTTGCCGTCCAGATCCTGGATCCCCTCGACGCTGTTGAACACGACGAAGAGCCCCGTGCCGGCCGTGTTCAGCCACCCGAAGCGGATGTTCGACGACCACCGATCGATCTGCGTGCTGTACTGGATCAACGACTGAAGGTACACCCTCGGTGTGAAATAGTACGCGAGGTTGAGACCGGCGAGCGTCGTATCGAAGCTCCCTTCCTCGAGGTCGACGTCGTTGTACTGGAAACGCAGGGTCGAGGCGAACGCGGCGCCCGCACGTACCGTCAGATTGCCGAACCCGCCGCGACGGGTGCCCGACAGAAAGCTCCCCCAGTCGATGCCTCCGTCGAGGGCGAGCGGCGCGGATGGGTCGGTGTTGAACCGCCAGGCGGCCTCCCACCCGTCGTAGGTGCCGGGCGCCACCGTCACGTCGGTGCCGATGATCGTGAACGGCTCGTACAGCCCCTCGAGTACCCAGTTGAAGGCGGGGCTGATCAGGGCGCCGCTGTTCCACTCGAAGTGGGCGTCGATGTGCAGCCGGCTCGATTCCTCGAACCCATCGGGCACGTCCGACTTCGTGCTCCGGTAGGTGTAGTACGAGGCGTGCGGCCGGATCTCGCGCAGACCGGTCTCGCTGTCACGCCGGAAGTAGCGCATGAGAGAGCCCTGGTAGTAGCGGTGACCCGTGCGCGGGACGAACCCGACCTCCGGATTGAAGTTCTCCCCGAGCTGCTGGTAGAGGATGCTGCCGCGCCAGTCACGGCTGCTCCACGCGGCGTCCGCGCTGAATCCGACGTCGGAATCCACCAGATCCGGTGTGTCCGTCGCACCGAGCCACGTACTGAAGGTGAACGCGTCGCCGATCCCCAGCTGCCCGTCGACCGCGTACGTACGGTTGTAGTCGCCATCGAGGTCGCCGTCGCGGTTCACGAAGAGCCCGCCGATGCGCGAGCGGCTCGGCAGCTCCTTCGCCACACGGGCGACCGCGAACCCGTTGGCACCGACCGGCGTCGACAGCTCTTCGTCGGCCTCCGTACCGATGTACAGGACTCCGACGTTCAGCCCGGCCGCACGTCCCGACAGCCGTCCGCCGCCCGTGATGGGGATGGGCTCGCCGGCCGCCGAGAGACCGATCCTGCGGCTATAGAAGAGGTTGGCACCACCGCCACCCACGGTGAAGAAGCCCGCGTTCTCGAGAAAGAACGGGCGCTTCTCGGGGAAGAGCAGGCTGAACCGGGTGAGGTTCACCTGCTGGTCGTCGACTTCCACCTGCGCGAAGTCGGTGTTGTAGGTGCCGTCGAGCGTGAGACCGCGTGTGACCTGGAACTTCGCTTCGCCGCCCCACTCGAAGTCGTCGTTGGACCCCGAATCCCCGATGTCGGTGTGCCGTTCGGTGGACGCCAGACCGTACGGGGTGACGGACGCGAGCCGGCGAAAGGGTGGTTCGAGGCCTTCGAGCCGTCCGGCATAGTTGAGCCGGTTGATCGAGAACTCGCGCGGGACCGCCGACCAGTGCGAGTCCTCGTTCAACCGCCGGATCCTGCGCTCGACGTTGAAGCCCCAGGGCCGGTCGCCGTCGCCGTACCGCAGCGTGTTGAACGGGATCGCGAACTCGGCGTACCAGCCGCGGTCGTCCCTCGAGGTGGCGACCGTCCAGCGCCCGTCCCAGTTCTTGTTGAACCCGCCGCCGGCGCCCGACTGGAACCGGCGCGCCTGATTGAACCGGCCGCCCAGGAAGAACCCGCCCCCTTCCCCCTCGTTCGCGACCTGCCCGTCGTATTCGATCGCGGCCGGCGTCGTCCCGAACACGAAGCCGTTCTGCTCGTCGCCATACGTGTCGAAGATCAGCACGATGGCGTCGGAGTTGGAGACGTCGTAGTCGCGGATGCGCTCGCCCGGGATGATCCCGGCGGGGTCGCCGTCCAGGGCCCTGACGCCGACGTAGATCGCTTCGTCGTCGTAGATCACGCGCACCTCGGTGGGCTCGGAGGCGGGCCGTCCGTCGAGCGGCGCGCGCTGGATGAAGTCGCCCAGCACCGACGCCCGAGCCCAGACGGCTTCATCGAGACGTCCGTCGACCACGGGCATCTCCTCGCCGCCGATCCTGAGCGCCGCGCCGACGACCACCGTGCGGTCCGACATCGACGAGCCGTCGGCCCCCGGCGACCCGTCCTGTGCGACGACCGGGACCGCGAGCCAGGGCCCGCCGCACAGCACGGCCGCGAGAACGCGCCGCACCTGCGGCGATCCCTCACTCCTCGGGCCTCGTCTCATGAGCTCGTCTTTTGCGTTCCCGGCCGTTGGTGTCGAGTGCGTCCCCACGCCGCGGTCAATCGTACCGGGGGTGACGTGACGTGGACAGTGACTCAGGAGGAACGGTTTGGTGTGCTCGCGCGTTTAGAAGCCTGTTGAACCATCCGGTGGGCCGCGCGCGGACCGGCAATGGGTTGCCCCGCTCACGCGGTTCGGGCAAGAAGACCTGGGGAGGGCAGATGCGTCACCGCTCGATACGAGCCCGCCACGTCGCGGCGATCGTCGCGTTCCTCGCGGCCGCGGCGTGCGGTCCCGCCGGAGACCCGGGTGAGGCGGCGAGCGTGGAGACGGCGAACGAACCGGACGCGATCCAGCCGCTCCCGGTCGCGCTCCCGCAGAGCGGCGCGGTCGTGGCCAGCCAGGGCGCCGCCGTCTCGCAGAATCTGGGTCACGCACAGATCACGATCGTCTACAATCGCCCCGTGGCGCGCGGGCGGGTCATCTTCGGAAACCTCGTCCCCTTCGACGAGGTATGGCACCCCGGCGCCGACCGGGCGACGTACCTGCGGACGACGGCGGACATCCTCTTCGGGGGCGAGCCGCTGCCGGCGGGGACCTATTCGCTGTGGACCGTTCCCGGGCGCGACGAGTGGGAGGTGATCCTGCACCGCGACTGGGATGTGTTCCACCTGCCCTTCCCGGGCGAGGAGGGTGTGGCGCTCAGGATCCGGGTCGCGCCGCGGTCGGCGACGCACATGGAGACGATGGCGTTCTACTTCCCGGTCGCCGATCGGCGAACCGGAGCACTCGCGTTCCACTGGGCCGATACGATGGTCGAGATTCCCCTCGCGGCGCCGGGGACCACGGCTCCGTAGAGCGGGGGCCGGGCGGGGCTGGGCCGGTGAGGCGGGCCGCGCCTCCAGAGGCGCGCGGGCGGGCGATCACGGCTCGACGCCGAACTCGGCGACCGCTATGTTCAGTTGCATGGACACCGTTCAGGAGCGTCTGCGATACCTGCGCGAGACCGTTCTGGGTCTCTCGCTCCGCGAATTCAGGGCGGCGATCAACGCCCGGCTCGACGAGGCCGAGGCGCTCAGCCTCGGGACGGTCTCCAACTACGAGCGCCCCCCCGACGATGGGACTCGTCGGGCAGGTCCACGGGCCGAGTTCCTCGCGGCGCTCAAGCATGCCTTTCCGCAGATCCGTCTGGACTGGGTTCTGTTCGGTGAAGGCCAGGCGACGGAGGTCGCGGAGCGGCTCGCCGCCCCGGACGGGCTCGAGCGCACCGGCGGTAGCGCGTTCGCCTCGCAGGTGCTCGAGCGCCACCCCGACATCGGTCTTCTCCCACCGGAAGGCGCGGCCCTGTTCATGGCCGCGCTGACGCGGCTCGCGATGGGCGAGCGCGACGGCAAGCTCGACGAGCACCTCCTGCTCGAGCTGGCCGGCGACCTCCGGTGGCTCCTCTATCTGCCGGCTCGTCTGTGGGGCTTCGAAGAGGAGCCATCGTACGATGTCTTCAGCGATTACGCCGTGGCGATGCTGCACGCCCTCATGTCACTCATGCCAGCGCCAGCCCGGGGCGATCTCGCGCGGGACTACGCGGGGTCGTGTGGCCCCGAGCTCCGGGGCGCCTTTCCGGTCGGTTTCGCAAGCTGACTTTCGGGGCCTCGGCGGCTAGGTTTGGGCCGCGGTACGCGGCCCGGGCCGCGCACCGCCCCGGCTCGGAACATGAAGGAACCCGCACGGGTCCCCTGTTCTCTCTACACGACGATTCGATGGCGACACCGACCGAACACATCCCTTCGATCACCAGGCCGGAGTGGCACGGCCTTCAGGCCGAGGATCTGGTGAGGCTGTACCGCGTCATGTACACCTCCCGGTGCATCGACGATCGGGAGATCCTTCTGAAGCGCCAGAACAAGGTGTTCTTCCAGATCTCGAGTGCCGGACACGAAGCCGTCACGGCCGCCGCCGGGATGGTGCTCGAGAGCGGGCACGACTGGTTCTTCACCTACTACCGTGACCGGGCGCTCTGCCTGATGCTCGGCATGACACCGTACGAGATGTTCCTCCAGGCGGTTGGGGCCGCGGACGACCCGTCGGGCGGCGGACGCCAGATGGCGGGCCATTTCGGTCATCCCGAACACAACATCGTGTCGTCGTCGAGCCCCACCGGGACGCAGTTCCTCCAGGCCGTCGGCTGCGCCGAGGGCGTGCTGCGGGCGCGACGGCTGGGCCTCCCGCACCGCACCGATGAGTTCCGGGTGGACACGACGGGCAACGAGGTGGTGTTCGTGTCGGCCGGGGACGGAACCACCTCCGAGGGCGAGTTCTGGGAGGCGCTCAACAGCTCGTCGAACCTTCGTCTGCCGGTCGTCTTCCTCATCGAGGACAACGGATACGCGATCTCCGTCCCGGTGGAGGTGAACACGCCCGGAGGGAGCATATCGAAGGTCGTGTCCGGGTTCCCGGACCTCCACATCGAGGAGGTCGATGGGACCGACCCGCTCGCGAGCTACGACGCGTTGCGACGCGCGGCGGCCTACTGCCGTCAGCGCAAGGGACCGGCACTCGTCCACGCGCACGTCACACGACCGTACAGTCACTCGATGTCGGACGACGAGCGGGCCTACAAGCCCGATGAGGAGCGCGAGGCGGAGGCCGCGCGCGACCCGATCACGACCTTCGCGGCATACCTCGTCGACCAGGGCATCGCGACGGAGGAGACCATCGAGGCGTGGAACGCCGCCATCGATGAGGAGGTGGCCGACGCGGCGGATCAGGCGGCCGCACGACCGCAGCCCGGCGGCGAGACGATCTACGACCACGTGTACTCCCCCTCGGTCGACCCGACCTCGGACGCCTTCTCGACGGAGCCCGAGCCGGAGGGCGACCCGACCACGGTGGTCGATCTGCTGAACTCCTGCCTGCGTGACGAGATGGAGCGCGACCCGCGGATCGTCGTGTTCGGCGAGGATGTCGCGGATGCGAGCCGCGAGGAGCACCTCGACGATGTGAAGGGCAAGGGCGGCGTGTTCAAGGTGACCGCCAACCTCCAGCGCCGGTTCGGGTCGACGCGTGTGTTCAACTCGCCGCTCGCCGAAGCGAACATCGTCGGGCGCGCGATCGGGATGGCCGTGCTGGGGCTGAAGCCGGTCGTGGAGATCCAGTTCTTCGACTATATCTGGCCCGCGTTCCACCAGCTTCGCAACGAGATGACGACGATGCGGTGGCGCTCGAACGGCGCCTTCAAATGTCCGGTCGTCGTCCGTACGACGTACGGCGGATACCTGGCGGGAGGGGCGATCTATCACTCGCAGACGGGAGCCTCGCTGTTCACGCACACGCCCGGGATGCGCGTGGTCTGCCCCTCGAACGCCCTCGACGCGAACGGGCTGCTGCGCACCGCGATCAGGTGCGACGACCCCGTCCTCTTCCTCGAGCACAAGCACCTGTACCGGCAGACCTACAACAAGGCGTCCTATCCGGGTCCGAACTACATGGTTCCACTCGGCAAGGCGGCCGTCGTCGAACGGGGCTCGGCGCTCACCGTCGTGACCTACGGCGCGCTCGTCGAGCGGACCCGCAAGGCGATCCGGCAGCTCGAGAGGGACGGCCAGGCCGTCGATGTCGAGCTGATTGATCTTCGCACGCTGAGCCCGCTGGACATGGACACGATCGCGACCTCCGTGCGAAAGACGAATCGCGTCATCGTGGCCTACGAGGACGCGAAATCGTGGGGCTTCGGAGCGGAGATCTCGGCGAGGATCGCGGACGAGCTGTTCGAGTGGCTCGACGCGCCCGTCCGGCGGATCACGTCGACCGACACGTTCGTGGGATACGCCCCGGCCCTCGAGGCGGCGATCCTGCCACAGGTCGACGATATCGCCGAAGCGCTCGTGGAGTTGTCGGAGTACTGATTCGCCCGTCCGGCGCGGCCGAATCAGGGCCGGCGGTCGCTCTCGGCGACACGACCCGACCCCTCTGCACGTCCGAGCTCCGTCCGGACCAGCTCGCGCAAGGCCGTGGCGAGGCTGTCGCCTACCGTCGGCTCGGTGTCGATGACGTCGCGCAGCTGGAGCGGGTCGGTATCGAGATCGTACAACCGGCGCACGGCGTCGGGCAGCAGGTGATAGCCTCCCGTCACGAGCGCTCGGCGTCCGAAGAGCTCGGACATCGCGACGAAGCGCGGGCTTGCCGATCCCTCGCTTCCGCTCCCCGAGTCCCAGTACCTGGCCAGGGACGTCCCCGGCAGACCGCCATCGCCGAGTCGTGACAGGTCGAGTACGGTCGCCGGGATGTCTCGAAGCGTGACCGCTCCGGGGATTCTGAGCCCGGCGGGTACCGACGGCGGGTACCGGACCAGAAGGGGCACATGGATCTCGCTCATGTAGAGGCTCTTCGCATGGCCCAGGTGCCCGTGCTCCAGAAACGATTCGCCATGGTCCGACGTCACGATCACGATCGTGTTGTCGAGGACGCCACGCCGCTCGAGCTCGTCCATCAGGCGGCCGATGTTCGCGTCCACGAACGCGATCCCTCCGTCGTACGTAGCGATCAACTCCTCGATCTCCTCCGGCCGGTAGTCCCTGTCGTGATCGAGCCGGTCGAGCGGATCGTCGCTGTCCGTGAACATGGTCCTGTAGGGATCGGGAGGCGTGTATGGCTCGTGCGCATCGAAGTAGTTGAGCATCGCGAACCAGGGTCGGCCGCCCGCCTGGTCCACGCGCCGCAGGAAGTCGCGGTTGACCCTGTCGGCGCGCTTCAGCACCGGATTGCGGTGGTCATCGAACCACGTGCCGATGTGCTTCGTGACCTCCATCGACAGGTACGAGCTGCGCAGCACCTGGCCGACCGAACGCGGGTGTGCATCGAATACCCAGAATCCCCGGCCGAGCCCGAAAAGCGGGGTCGCGTACAGGACGTTGGCGACGGACGCGATCGTGACGTACCCCTGGTCCCTCAGGTACTCGGGCAGGGTGGATACCCCGCGGTCGAGGCCGCGCGAGAAAGCTGTACCCAGCTCGACGTTGTAGCGTCCGGTGAGCATGCCCGCGTGGCTCGGCAGCGTCCATGGAGCCGGGGCGATGGCACGGTCGAACACCACGGATTGCCCGGCCAGTCGCTCGAGCGCGGGGGTCGTGGGCCGCTCGTAACCCCCGATGCTCGTGTTCTGGCTTCTTACGGTGTCGAGGATGAGGAGCAGTATGTTCGGGGCGCCGACGGGCGCCGGTGGCAGGGCAGCCAGCGCGCGCTGCCGCGCCACTCCGCCCCCCAGGCCCATTCCGGCGGCTAGCAGCGGAACGAGCACCGCGATCGCGATTCCGGCCCGACCGAGCCAGCGTCTCACACCGTCTTCCCAATACGCCGAGAGCCAGCGTCCCGCGTGCAGACCGATCGCGATCGCCAGCAGCGCCGCCGCATACGGGTAGAGCCGCTCGAGCAGCGTCAACGTGCCGAAGACCGCCAGCGCGAGCAGGAGGATGAGCTGTAGGCGCCGGGCGCGGACGGCGGGAATCGCGAGCCCGAGTACGACCAGGATGAGCGCCGCCCCGACGAAGATGCCGGCGTCGGCGAGCGGCGACATCCACAGGATATCGAGGCTTATGTCGCGCAGCCGGGCAGCGATCAGCCCGAACCCGAATCCGACCGTCGCGACATATCCTCCCCCCAGCGCTCCCGTCACGAGCCCTATCGAGGCCGCCGCGCCGATCGTCTCGAGGGGTCGCAGGCGCGCCTCGCGCTGGCCGGCCTCGCGGTCGGCCATTCGTTGGTGGGCCACCGAGAAGCGAGCCCCGACGCGGAAGAAGCCTCCCACGAGGCCCGACAGGGCGATGAGGACGAGCAGGCCGTCGCCGATCCGCGTGAAGAACGACCAGTCGGTCAGGTACGCCTCCAGGGGCGTCGTCGCGCGCCCCGCCAGGACATCGTTGAGGACGCCGAGGCTTTCGCCCCGGTACGCCTGCTCGATGAGCCACGGCCCCAGAATCCTGGTACCCCACCACCACAGGCCGGCGACGACACCGGCGACCGCCAGGTAGCGGACGATCCACACAAAGTCACGATGTTCGGACGCGGTGGTGTCCATTCGTCGCAACAGCTCCTGAGCAGCGGAATGGCCGATCGGGGCGCCGATGCCGGGCAACGATGCTCTCGACCGGTGCGGCGTCCCCGGTCGTCACTGCAATCGCTATTCCCGCGGGCGGCGCTCGCCCCGGCGCCAGGCGCGGATGTCCTCCACGAGCTCGCGACGCTCGACGCCCTCGCCGCAGATCCGGAGGCGTTCGCCGAAGGCGTCGAAATGCGGAAGTGACGAATGGTGGATCCATTCGGGTCTCAGACCGTGTTCGTTCCCCCATCGAATCAACTCGTCGAGCGACTCGTCGCTGTAGACGTGGCACATCCGGTCGCCCTCGAACACGTCGAGCCGCGGGAGATCCCTCTGTGCCCGGTGGTAGTGGAACTTGATCACGGGTCGGAGGATCCGGTGTCGGGCGAGCCCGAGCGCAGGGCCTCCAGCTCGTCGAGCGTGCGCGGCCAATCCTTCCCCAGCAGCCGCGACAGGGCGCGGTCCGCGAGCACCTTCCCCCCGGTCTGACAGGTGGCGCAGTAGTTCGTCTCGTTCTCGGCGTAGCGGATGCGCTGGACGGGGGATCCGCACGACGGACAGGGCTCGTCGTGCTTGCCGTGGACGGCCATGTCGGGGCGGAAGGCCGTGACCTTCTTCGGGAAGTCACCCCCCGCTTCGGCCCGCAAGCGTTCGGTCCACTCGGTCAGCGTGCGTTGCGTCGCGTCGAACAGGCGCTCGATCTCCCCCGCGTCGAGACGCCGCGTCCACTTGATCGGCGACAGACCGGTGGCCCACAGGATCTCGTCCGAGTAGGCGTTGCCGATCCCGCTGAATAATCCGGGGTCGGTGAGCGCCCGCTTGAGCGTGTGGTTCCTGAGCGTGATCCGCGCGCGGAACGCGTCGAGGTCGGCGTCGAGCGGCTCGAGCCCGCCCGGGTCCTCGCCCGCGAGACCGGATGCACCGGCGACGACCCTGAGCGACGCGCGCTTCTTCGTCCCCGCCTCGGTGAGCAGGAGGGCGCCGGACTCGAAGTCGAGGGCGGCGAGACCGAGACGGCGCGGGATGGGCGCGCCGGGCGGGTCCCAGCGAAAGCGGCCCGCGATCATGAGGTGGATCACGAGCCAGACATCGTTCGACAGACCGATCGCGATTCGCTTGCCGACGCGTCGGATATCCTCGACCCGCTGTCCGTCCGCGGCGCTCAGCGGCGGGTCGACGCTCCGCAGGAGGAAAGGGCTGGCGAGACGGACGCGCTCGAGACGCTCGCCGAGAATGCGGCGCTCGAGCGCGTCGATGTAGACGGCGAGGTCGGGGAGCTCAGGCACCCCCTCCGTCCATCGCTCCGTGGCCGTGCTCGTGCGACTCGTTGGGCTTCTCGAGCGTGTTGCGGAGGTCGGCGAGGTAGTCGGGATCCATGCGGTCGAACTCCGGCCACTCGGCCCCGTCGGCCAGGATCACTCCGCCGATCGCGCCCATGGCGGCGTCGGGGGCCGGCACGTCGAGCGGGTTCGTATACTGCACCGAGATCCGGTAGGTGTGACCGGCGTCGATCCTGACGCCGCCCCGCCACCACAGGTTGCCGATCGGCACGCTCGACACCAGTCCTTGCTCGTCACGCACGGGCTCGGTCTCCCACAGGACCTTCCCCGTCGTCACGTCCTCGAGACGGATCCAGTCGCCGTAGTCGTGCAGGTGACCGCCGAGCGCGAGGAGCCGGCCGCTGACGGCCGGCGTGCCCTCCCACGAGCGACCGTGCGTGCCCGGAGGCAGCGGGAAGTCCTTGTCGCCCACCGGCCCCATGACGTCGAGATAGAACGGGTAGACGTCGCGCGGCCGGATGAACCCGGGGTCGTCGGCGGGCGTGTAGGGGAGGGTGATGTGGAGATACGCCTCTTCGTAGGCCGCGTCGGGCAGGCTCGCGAACATGGCGTTCACCATCACGCGGTTCCCCGGCCGCAGCGGGTAGCCGAGCACACCCGGGACCCGCTCCTCCTTCGTCTCGCGCCCGGCCGCCATGATCCGGCGAGCGATCGGCGAAAAGAGCTCGCGGCTGTCGGGGTCGATGAGGTTCACGTGGTGGAGAAGCCGCTCGGGCAGAATGTTGCCGTCCGCGTCGCGCATCTCCCACGAGAACCCGTGCATCCACCCCTCGACACCCAGCTCGATCACCTGGATCGGCGTGCGCAGATGTGCGGTGCCCTGCGGCAGCGACACGGGGCCGACGATCACCTCGACCACGCGGTCGTCGTGCCGGACCACGCGCAACAGGTCGTTCTCGGTCGGCAGCTCGGGCACACCCGAATCGTCGGCCATGTCGCCCATGTCGTGCCCCATGGCGGCATGGTCCATCGCGGCGTGGTCGTGCTCGGCCTCCTGGGCGGTGGCCGGCACCGCCAGCGCGAGCGCGACGAGCATCATCAGGGTCTTCTTCGTCATCCCTCGGCTCCGTCTACGATTTCGGCGATCAGATACGCCTCGGCCAGGTACTCGTCGGAGTACTGATCGAGGACGTCGTTCGCCGGTATGTCTTCTTCGATTCTCAGCCATGCTTCGCGGGGTCGCCCCTCGTCGTGGCCGTGCGGCTCGTACCTGACGCGCGCGTAATGCCACGGGTCCGCCTCACGCCGCCGGGCCTTCTGCGGAAGCGCCGAGACGGTCCATTCGAATCCATCGATGTCGAGGAGGCGGGGCATCGGATCGCTCCAGGGAGGCTCGGGCCTTGGGGAACCGGCCCGATGCGACGTCCGTCCGCTCAGCCCGGCGGCGGCACGTCGAAGTGGGTGTAGTTCTTCGCGATGAACTCGCCCCACTGGTCCGGCACCTCGTCGTCGGGGAAGATCGCCTCGACGGGGCACTCCGGAACGCACGCACCGCAGTCGATGCACTCTTCAGGGTGGATGTAGTACTGGTCCTCACCCTCGTAGATGCAATCGACCGGACACACGTCGACGCACGAGGCGTCTTTCTCGCCGATGCACGGCTGCGTGATGATGTATGTCATGGGCGGGAAGATATCCGGCCCACGGCGCCCCCCGCAAACCTCCGGAGACCCGCTTCGTTGCTTGACTGCCGTGGTCTCGCGACCTACGATCCGCCCCCCGGCGG
>JAWWCR010000152.1:0-11623 GCA_033720355.1 Gemmatimonadota bacterium | reverse complement strand
TGGAGGAGCCGAAGTTCCTGATCCTCGAGCACGAAGGGGAGGGGCGCGACCCGTTCGTCGTGGTCGGAAAGGGCGTGACCTTCGATGCCGGCGGGATCTCGATCAAGCCGGCGGCGGGGATGGAGGACATGAAATACGACATGTCCGGCGCCGCCGCCGTGATCGGCATCATGGTCGCCGCGGCCGCGCTCGGGATCCCTCAACGAGTCATCGGTCTCATCCCGGCGACCGAGAACCTGCCGTCGGGCAACGCCGTGAAGCCGGGAGACGTGATCCGCGGTCTGTCGGGCAAGTCGATCGAGGTGATCAACACCGATGCCGAGGGGCGGCTCATCCTGTCCGACGCCCTGACCTACGCGCAGCGGCTGTCTCCGCGCGCGATCGTCGACATGGCGACGTTGACCGGGGCGTGCGTGATTGCGCTCGGCCACCACGCGCTCGCGCTCCTCACGCCGAGCGACGAGCTGGCCGAGCAGTTGCGGACGGCCGGCGAGACGGCCGACGAGCGCGTGTGGCGGCTCCCGCTGTGGTCCGAGTACCGGAAGCAGCTCGACTCGGATATCGCCGACATCAAGAACACGGGTGGACGCCCGGCCGGAACCGTGACGGCAGCCTGGTTTCTGAGGGACTTCGTCGACGACGGCGTGGAGTGGGCCCACCTGGACATCGCCGGCACGGCGTGGGCCGAGGAGGCGCGCGGTTGGCAGCCGAAGGGCGCGGTCGGGGTCGGCGTGCGGCTCGTCCACGAGTGGCTGCGGGCGCGCTCCTGACCTCGAGTCCGCTCGTGACCCGGGCGGTCCTCGCGCGCGCGGCCCTGCTCTGTGCCGCGCTGTACGCCACCGCGGGGCCCGCGGCGGGGCAGGATCCGCCTCCGCCCGACCCTCCTCCTCCCGACAGCCTGATAGAGGTTCTCCCCGACTCCGTGCGCGAGATCTTCGAGCGTCCGCCGCGCACGGAGCCCCAGCAGTTCCCGGCGCGGCGCTACGAGCTGCGCGCGGGTGCGACGGAGGTCTTCGAGTGCGACCGCGAGTGCCTCGCCTCGTCGACCGCGCTCAACCTCCTCGACCTCGTCTCGCGTCACGTTCCGGGCGCGATGACGTTGCGCGCCGGCTATTTCGCCGGCCCGCACCACCTGTTCGACGGCCCTTACGGGGCCGGGTTCGCCGGTCTCTACGTCGACGGTCGGGAGGAGCCGTCGCTCGAGCGCGCGCAGACCGACATGGCTCGCCTCTCGCTGGTCTACCTCGAGCGCGTCCGGGTCTTCCGCGACGTGGCGGGTCTGATCGTGGACGTCGATACCTATCGACACGTCGGACCGGCGTACTCGAAGATCGGCGGCGCCACCGGCGACCCGGACACGCAGACCCTCGAGGGCGCGTTCGCGAACGGGCTGTCCGATGCCTTCGTGATCAACGGGGGGTTCCAGCTCCTGGACGCCAACCCGGGGGGAGTCGAGGACGATCGCTTCGAGGCGATGGCCCGACTGTCGTGGATGCCGCGGTCGAACGACTTCGGGATCCAGCTGGAGTACCGCACCGAGTCCGTCGACCGCTCGGCCGCGGACACCGCGGAAGTCCGCCGCACGTCCCTCCTCCTCCGGTCGCGCGCGAACCTGGGCGAGCGAACCCAGCTCGAAATCTACGCCGCGAGCTCGGGGTGGAAGCTCGGGTCGGGGGGCGGGAGTCTCGTCCTGCCGCCCGCGAGCGAGGAAGAGACGGAGGAGGAGATGGAGGAGCGGCTGTCGCGCGGCGTCGGCGTCGTCTCCGCGCGTCTGAGCAGCGGAGTGGGGGAGGGGAGCGCGACGCTCGCGGCCCGGCTGTCGGGCGGGGGCGACCGGCCCTCCTTCTCCGGCGATGCGGGCGTCGCGTATCCGTTCGGAGGGTTCCTCGCCGAGGCCGGCCTCGAGCTGGGAAACTGGACCGGGTTCTCGGCGACCTCGTGGCGTGCGGCGCTCGCGTACTCCGACACCGTCGTCGTGCCGTTCACGCTCCGCGGGTTCGCCGGGGCCGGCGATCGCGGGATCCCGGATCCGGTCCTGGATACCGCGCAGGCGATCGGTTTCGACGCGGTCGGCCTCGGGGGAACGGCGCGGCTCGGTCCCTTCGACGTATCCGGCCGATACACGTTGCAGGCGCTCGATCACGAGCTGGGGCTGACGGCCTCCTGGGACAGGGCCGCCATGCTCGACTCGATCGATGTCGACATGTCGACGTGGGAAGTTCGCGTCGAGGGGGCGCTGATCCCGCTCGGCGGCATCATAGATGGCCTCTCGCCGATCCGACTCGAGAGCTACTACCGGACGAACTCCACATCGAGAGCCCGGTTGCCGGTGTACGTCCCCGACACCAGCCTGCGCGCCGGGTTGACCTTTCAGGACACCTTCTTCCAGGACAACCTGACGGTCTGGCTCAACATTTTCTTCGAGCGCCGCGGGACGAGGGCCGTACCGGTCGCGGGGGATCCGAATCTCATCATCGGCGACGCCTACACATGGCCCGGGGGCATGCTGATGTTCAAGATTGGTGACTTCCGATTCTTCTACCGCCTCGAGAACCCAACCGGGGCGACCGTGGCCGATATCCCCGGCGCGGTCTTTCCTCTGCGGGTCGGCGTGTTCGGCATCCGGTGGGAGTTCTTCAACTGAGGGGGTGCGTGACCACATGATTCGAAGCATGACGGGGTACGGGTCGGCGGTCGTCACCTCGGACGATGGGACGGCGACCGTCGAGGCGAGGTCGGTCAACTCGCGCGGGCTCAAGGTGGTCGTCAAGGGGCCTCCGGGCATCGAGGCTATCGAGGCGGACCTGCGTAGCGTCGTCGAGGGTCGGGTACGGCGCGGCCGGGTCGACGTCTTCGTGCGTCTCGGCGACCGCGAGGACAGCGGTGCGATTCGCACGCTCGATACCGGCCGGGTCGCCGAGCTCCTCGACGGGTTCGAGCGTCTGCGGGACGAATTCGGCGTGCCGGGATCGGTCGACCTCGCGACCCTCTCGCGGTTCGGCGGGCTCTTCGTCGAGAGTCCGCGTGACCTGGATCCGACCGGGCTGCTCGAACCCCTGTCTCGGGCCCTGGGGGAGGCGCTCGACGGGCTCGTGGAGATGCGCGAGCGGGAGGGGGAGCGTCTGGAGGAGGACCTGCGCGAGCGGCTGTCGGGTCTCGCGGCCGGTCTGGAGGCCTCCGAGCGGCTCGCTCCCGAACGGCTCGAACGCGAGCGCGAGCGGTTGCTGGCGGCGGTCGCCGAGCTGACCGACAGGAACTTCGACGACGACCGCCTCGCCCGCGAGATCGCGTTGCTCGCCGATCGGTGGGACGTCGGCGAGGAGCTGGTGCGCGCGCGGTCGCACCTCGCCGCCTTCGCCGAATACCTCGCCGAGCCGGCCGCCGAGCCCGTGGGGAAACGGCTCGGCTTTCTGGTTCAGGAGCTCCAGCGGGAGGTGAACACACTCGGAGCGAAGGCGAACGACACGCGGATCACGGCCCATGTCGTCGAGATGAAGAACGAGATCGAGAAGCTCCGCGAGCAGATCGAGAACGTCGAGTGACCGGGGACCCCACCGTCACCGACTCGTCGCTCGTGGACCGATCGTTTCCCGTCATCCTCGCTGGTCCGTCGGGCGCCGGGAAGACGACGGTGCGCGACCGCCTCCTCGAGAGCACGGATGGGGAGAGATTCCTCTTCTCGGTGTCGATGACGACGCGGGCCGCGCGAGAGGGCGAGCGCGGCGGTCTCGACTACGAATTCGTCACGCGAGAAGCCTTCGACAAGCTCGTCTCGGCCGATGAGATGCTCGAGCATGCGACGGTGCACGGCGAGCTCTACGGCACGCCGCTCGCGAACCTCGAGCGAGCGCGGAGGACGGGACGCCACCTCCTCCTCGACATCGACGTCCAGGGGGCGCGGCAGGTCCGCGCGGTCGTCCCGGAGGTCCTGTCGCTCTTCATCCTGCCGCCGAGCGCCGAGGAGATGTTGCGTCGTCTGCGAGGTCGCGCGAGCGAGACCGAGGAGCAGCTGCGTCGGAGGTACCTGTCGGCCATAGCGGAGCTCGACGCCGTCGGCGAGTTCGACTACGCCATCGTCAACGAGACCCGCGACGACGCCGTTGCCCGCGTCCTGGCGATCGTCGACGCCGAGCGTCGCTCGCTCTCGCGGCTGGGAGATCGAGCCCTCGCGTTCGCGCACGATCTGAGGGATGAAATAGAGAAGCACATGCGATAGATTCCAGCGGCCGCGGCTCTCGCGGTCGCTCCCGACACAGGAACCAGAGGAAACGAATGAAGGTCTTTACGCCGGACGAGGTCGCGAGCGCGGCCAGCAACAAGTACCTGGGGGTGCTCGTCGCCGCCAAATACGCGCGAGAGCTGAACGCGCTCCCGCTGGAGCGCTCCCCCTACGGCGCGGTCAAGCTGACGACGCTCGCCGCCGAGGCGCTTACGTCGGAAGAGCACAAGCTCCAGTACCGCCTGGTCCGCAAGCGCCTGTCCACGGACTGACACAGACAGATCACCTGATTCGCCAACCCCGCCGGGCCGTGGCGGAGGAGCGACCATGCGGCCCTTCGACGGACGCCGGGTGCTGCTGGTCGTATCCGGTGGCATCGCGGCGTACAAGAGCGCCATCCTGACACGCCGCCTCGTCGAGGCCGGCGCCGTCGTGGATGCGATCCTCACGGCCGGCGCGCGGCACTTCATCGGTGCGACCACCTTCGAGGGGATCACCGGGCGACCCGTCCACGAGGACACGTGGAGCAGACCGATGGCGCACCTCGATCTCGGGCGAAACGCGGACGTCGCCGTCGTCGCGCCGGCCACCGCCGACATGCTCGCGCGTCTCGCCGTCGGGCGGGCGGACGACCTGGCGACCGCGACGCTCCTCGCGGCCCCGTGCCCCGTGATCCTCGCGCCGGCGATGAACACGCGGATGTGGGAGCACCCGGCCACGCGCCGGAACATGTCGTTTCTGGAGGAGCACGGCGGGGTGGTGGTCGGGCCGGATGACGGGCCCCTGTCGGAAGGCGAAGTCGGTCGCGGGCGCATGTCCGAGCCCGAGGCGATCATGGCGCGCATCGGCCGCGCGCTCGAGCCCGAATCCGCCCTCACCGGCCGGAAGGTCGTCGTGACCGCCGGCCCGACACGCGCGCCGATCGACCCCGTGCGCTTCGTGTGCAACCGCTCGTCGGGCCGCATGGGGTACGCGCTCGCCGCGGCGGCGTGGAGACGAGGGTGCGATGTCGTGCTCGTCTCGGGTCCGGCGACCGTCCCGCATCCGTCGGGACCGCGCGTTCTGGAGGTCGAGACGGCGGCCGAGATGCTCGATGCCCTGAAGACCGAGTTGAGCGGCGCGCACATCCTTCTGAAGGCGGCGGCAGTCGGCGACTTCGAGGCTGCGGAGGTGGCGCCGACGAAGATCAAGAAGGGCGACCGCGAGACGCTGACGCTCGCGTTGCGGAGCGGCCCCGACCTGCTGGCCGAGACGCGGCGGATGAGGGCCTCCGCCGGCATCTTCACGCTCGGCTTCGCGCTCGAGACAGGGGACGGCATCGAGGAGGGCAAACGGAAGCTCGAGGCGAAGGGGCTGGACCTCATCGCCGTGAACGACGCCACCGATCCCGACGCCGGCTTCGAGGTCGAGACGAACCGGGTGACGCTGATCGACGCGGCCGGACACGTCGAGGAGTTCCCCGTGCTGCCCAAGACGGAGCTCGCCGACCGCCTGCTCGACCGCATCGAGCGGTCGCTCGACCGATGAGCCCCGGTGCGCGGGATCCGGTGGAGCTGGCACGACGCTTCTTCCGGGGCCAGCGGGAGCTGGGAGTAGCGGAGGTCATCCTCGAGGAGGTGCGGCGCGACGAGGCGTTGCGGCTCGTGAGGCGCGCGGGTCGTGGCGGGGGTGTCGTGGTCGACGCGCGGCCGGGGGACGCCGGGGCGGCCCGCGGCGCCGCGGCCCGATCGGCGCCGTCCGGACCGGTGGGCGACGATGCGATCGCGGCCGCCCGGGATCTCGACGCGCTCGCCGAGCTGGTAGCCGGCTGCACACGGTGCGCGCTGCACGGTACACGGACGAAGCCGGTATTCGGCGAGGGGGCCGCGGATGCGCGGGTCGTCTGCGTCGGGGAGGCGCCGGGTGCGCGCGAGGACGAGACCGGCCGGCCATTCGTCGGACGGGCCGGCCAGTTGCTCGACCGGCTGTTGCTCACGGTAGGTCTGGCGAGGGAGTCGGTGTATATCTGCAACGTCCTCAAATCACGTCCACCCAACAACCGGGACCCGCTGCCGGATGAAGTGGAGGCATGCTCGCCCTATCTGCTCCGGCAGCTCGCGCTCATCCGGCCCGAGGTCATCGTCGCCTTCGGCGCCTTCGCGGCGAGGACGCTTCTCGACTCGAAGTCGGCGCTCGGTCGGATGAGAGGCACCGTGCACCGGTACGCCGGCTACCCCGTCGTGGTCACCTACCACCCCGCGGCCCTCCTCAGAAACCCGGGGTGGACGCGTCCTGCGTGGGAGGATCTCCAGGTCGTCCGGCGCATCCTGGACGGGGAGTCGGCGGATGGCTGACTCGGTGCGGTCCCTGACGCACGACGCCTTCCAGGGACGGAGCGCGCCCTGGTCCGAGGAGGCCGAGCTCTCCGTTCTGGGCGGAATGTTGATCGACGGCGACGCGGTCGCGGTCGCTATCGAGCTCGTGAACGATGCCGCGTTCTACCGCGAGGGGAACCGACGGATCTTCCGCGCGATGAGCCGTCTGTACAACCGTAGCGCGGTGATCGACGCGGTCACTCTGGCCGACGAGCTGAAGTCGGCCGGAGAGCTCGACGCGGTCGGGGGCATGGCGTACCTGGCACAACTCGTCGACGCTGTCCCCACGGCCGCCAACGTCGAATACCACTGCCGGATCCTGCGTGACAAGGCGATCCTCAGACGGCTCATCGAGTCGGCGACCGAGATCGTCCAGGACGCCTACGAGGCCGCCGGGGGGGAGGTCGACGAGACGCTCGACCGGGCCGAGCAACGGATCTTCGAGATCGCGCAGGCCCAGGAGCGCAGCGGGTTCGTCTGGATCAAGGAGATCCTGTGGCCGACCTTCGAGCGGATCGAGGAGCTCCAGCGTTCGCCCGGCGCGGTTACGGGGGTCCCGACGGGGTTCCCCGAGCTGGACAACATGACGGCCGGGTTTCAACCGGGCGATCTCGTCGTCCTCGCGGGCCGGCCCTCGATGGGCAAGACGGCGATCGCGCTCAACTTCGCGCAGCACGCCGCCATCGAGGCCGAGGTGCCGGTCGCGGTGTTCTCGCTCGAGATGTCGAAGGAGTCGCTCGTCCAGCGCCTGTTGTGCGCGGAGGGTCGGGTGGACTCGAGCCGCCTGCGTCGTGGCTCGCTTCAGGACGACGAGTACCAGCGTCTCGCGACCGCCGCCGGTCTCCTCAACACGGCGCCCGTGTGGATCGACGACACCCCCGCCATCTCGGCGCTCGAGCTGCGCGCGAAGGCGCGGCGGCTCAGGGCGGAGGTCGACCTGGGGCTCATCGTCGTCGACTACATGCAGCTCATGACCGGTCCCTCGCGGGTCGAGAATCGGCAGCAGGAGATCAGCGCGATCTCGCGCGGGCTCAAGGCCGTGGCGAAGGAGCTCGGCGTCCCCGTGCTGGCGCTGTCGCAGCTCTCGCGAGCGCCCGAACAGCGGACCGGCGACCACCGGCCGCGTCTCTCGGACCTCCGGGAGTCGGGAGCGATCGAGCAGGATGCGGACCTCGTCCTCTTCATCTTCCGTGAGGAGGTCTACAAGTCCCGCGAGGAGGTCGAGCTCGATCCCACGCTGGCCGGGAAGGCCGAGCTCATCATCGGGAAGCAGCGAAACGGCCCCACGGGCGGCCTGCCCCTGTACTTCCACAAGAGCTACACCCTGTTCGAGCCGCTCTCCACCCGAGAGACACCGCCGCCCTTCTGAGGAGGAACGCGATCAAGGCGACGCAGCGGTTCGTCTGTCGCGACTGCGGTCGCGAGTCGTTGCGCTGGGAGGGGAAGTGTCCCGGCTGCGAGGCGTGGAACTCGCTCGATGAGCTTCCGCCCACCCCGAGAACCGGTCGACACCGCGGGAAGAACGGTGCGTCCCCCAGACCGCTCGCCGCCCTCGACGAGGAGGAGACCCCGCGACGCCCCGTGGGGCTCGGCGAGATCGACCGGGTTCTCGGGGGCGGGTTCGTGCCCGGCTCGGTCGTCCTCCTCGGCGGCGCGCCGGGCGTCGGGAAGTCGACGCTCCTGTTGCAGAGCGCGGCCGCGGTGGCGACCGACGGCGGGCGGGTTCTTTACGTGTCGGGAGAAGAATCGGAGGGGCAGGTGCGCGGACGGGCGCAGCGGCTCGGGGGGGGCGCCGGCCAGGTCCTCTTTCTCGCCGAGACAGCCGCCGAGTCCATCACGGACGCGGCGCGGTCGTGCGCTCCGTCGCTGGTCTGCGTCGATTCGATCCAGACGACGGTGACGGCGGCGGGGTCGTCCGCGCCGGGGTCCGTGAGCCAGGTGCGCGACGCAGCCGACGTCCTGCGGGCTTTCGCGAAGGAGTCGGGGATCCCCACGGTGCTGGTGGGACACGTGACGAAGGAGGGCGGGCTCGCCGGCCCGCGGACGCTCGAGCACATGGTCGACGTCGTGCTCCACTTCGATGGCGGCGATGCCGCACGCGTGCTCCGCGCGACGAAGAACCGCTTCGGGAGGGTCGGCGAGCTGGCCGTCTTCCGGATGGCGGACGGAGGTCTCGAGCCGGTCGCCGACCCGGCCGCCCTCGCGTTGCGCGGGCGCGTGGGCGGGCCCGGCTCGGCCATTACCGCCACGATCGAGGGCGCGCGGCCGCTCGCCATCGAGATCCAGGCGCTCACGAGCCCGACGAGCCAGCCCGTCCCGCGCCGGATGACGACGGGCTATCCGGCGAGGCGGCTCGCGATGCTTCTCGCCGTCCTCGAGCGGCGCGGCGGGATCCCGCTCGAGCGAAGCGAGGTGTTCGTCAATGTGGTCGGGGGATTCAGGGTCGACGACCCCGTTGCCGACGCCGGGGTCCTCGCGGCGCTCGCTTCGTCCGAGCTCGACCGGTCGCTCCCGTCCGGGTGCGCGTTCCTCGGCGAGGCGGGGCTCACGGGCGAGCTGCGAAGCGTCCCGGGCCGGGAGATGCGGCTCGCGGAGCTCGCCCGGGCCGGTCTTACGGATGTCGTGGTCCCCGCGACCGGGTCGGACGCGGCAGACGGGCCGCCCGGTGTCGGCCTTCACGCCCTGCGATCCGTGCGGGAGCTGGTCGAGTGGATCCTGTCGCGGGCGGAGGCCGCGCCGGTCGCATGACGACCGCGGTGATCGTCGCCGGGGGCACCGGGGAGCGGCTCCCCGGCGAGGTCCCGAAGCAGCTTCGCGATCTCGGAGGGTTGCCGATCCTCGAGTGGTCGGTGCGCGTCTTCGAGCGGCACCCGGACATCGAAGACGTCGTCGTCGTCCTGCCGGCGACGCTCGCCGCCGCGCCGCCCGTCTGGCTCGCGGGCCGCGCGCGGGTCGTGGCCGGTGGGGCGACGCGTGTCGAGTCGGTGCGTCGGGGCGCTCTGGCGGCGATCGAGGCCACGACGTTGCTCATCCACGATGCCGTGCGTCCCTTCGCATCCCCCGACCTGATCGGACGGATCGTCGCGGCGGCCCGACGCGGTCCGGCGATTCCAGCCGTCCCCGTCGCGGACACCATAAAGCGGGTAGACGCTTCGGGGGTGGTCGTGGAGACCCCGGACCGTTCGTCGTTGCGGGCCGCGCAGACCCCGCAGGGCTTTCCCGCCGCCCTGCTGCGCGAGCTTCTCGACGGGATGTCGGCGTCCGCGGAGATCACCGATGAGGGTGTCCTGTGCGAACTCGCGGGGCTGGAGGTCAGGACCGTACCGGGGGAGTTGTCGAACCTCAAGATCACGGACGCGGGCGATCTGGCCTATGCCCGGTGGCTGGTTGAGAGCGGCGTGATCGCCGCTCCGAGTCTGACGTGATCCGCTTCGTCGCCGTGCCCGGCGAGGGACGGGGGCCGATCGAGACGGGACACGGCGCGATCCGGGCAGCGGCGGCGTGGGTGGACGAGGGTCGCATCCTGGCCCACCCGACCTCTACGGTGTACGGGATCGGGGCGCGGCCCGAGCCGGCCCTGGACCGGGAAATCGCGCGTCTCAAGGGACGGGACTCGGAGTCGCCGCTGATCGTCATCGGGGCGAACACGGACGCGTTGCGACGGGCTTTTCCGGGGCTGGCGTGGTCGGCGGCCGTGGACCGGCTCGCCGCGGTGTTCTGGCCGGGGCCGCTGACCATCGTGGTGCCCCCGGCCGATGAGGGCGACGCCCCGGGCGTCGCCGTGCGTGTGGACGGGCACCCGGTCGTGCGACAGGTGCTCGCGGAGAGCGGGGGTGTGATGACGTCGACGAGCCTGAATCGGACGGGCGAGCCGCCCACGACCGACGGTCGCGAGGCGCGGACGGTCCTCGAGACCCTTCACGGGACCGGGCGGGTGCCGCTCGCGCTCCTCGATGCCGGCGATCTGGGCGTCGCTCGTCCGTCGACGATCGTCGCGATCGAGGATGATGGAGTGCGGCTCATCCGCGAGGGTGCGGTCGCGTGGCGGGAGGTCACGAGCGTGGTGTCTGCCGAGAGGACGGGCTCGTGAACCTGCTGTTCGTGTGTACGGGGAACACGTGCCGCAGTCCGGCGGCCGAGGCGATCGCCCGCAAGGCCGCGTCGGCGCGGGGACTCGACGGCTTCGAGACCGCCTCGGCCGGGACCTTCGCCTTCCCCGGACAGCCGGCCGCCGCGACGAGCATCGAGGTGGCCGCGGACCGCGGCATCGATCTGACCGGACACCGCTCCCGCGAGATCGGGCTCGAGCTCGTGGAGTGGGCCGATCTGGTCATCGCGATGACGGCATCGCACGCGCGGGGCGTCGAGGAGGTGGTTCCGGGCACGAAGGTCACCCTGCTGAACGAGCTCCTCCCCGAGGGACACCCCCGGCACGGGCGCGACCTGTCCGATCCGTTCGGGGGCGATCGCGAGACGTACGAAGCGACCTACCGCGATATCGAAGAGGCCCTCGATGCGTTCTTCGACACCCTTCCGGGGGGATCCGCCGATTCACCGTGAGTTCGTGCTCCTCGGGAGCCCCGTGGGGCACACCATCTCTCCGCGGATCCACGCCGCCGCGTTCCGAGTCTGGGGCGTCGATGCCTCCTACCGCGCCGTGGAGATCGCCGCGCCGGAGGTCGCGTCGGCGGTCGCACGGGCTGCGGCGGCGGGCGGCGGCAACGTAACGCTCCCCTACAAGCGCGATGTTGCGGCGCTGCTCGACCGGGCGACTCCCGAGGTCGAGGCGACCGGCGCCTGCAACTGTTTCTGGGGCACGCGCGGTGGGGCGATCGCCGGGGACAACACGGATGTCGGCGGGTTCATCCGGGCCCTGGCCGACATGGGCTGCGATCCGGCCGGCCGACCCGTCTTGCTGCTCGGGGCCGGCGGGGGCGCTCGCGCCGTCGTGCGCGCGCTCGACTTCCTCGGGGCGGGTCCAATCGCGGTGTGGAACCGCACCCCGTCGCGGGCCCTCGCCCTCGCCGCCGACATGGGTGGCCGCGTCGAG
>JAWWCR010000151.1:0-11990 GCA_033720355.1 Gemmatimonadota bacterium | reverse complement strand
GAGGGTCGCGAGCACTGCGCGAGGGGGCGTCGTCATCGATCCTCCGGGTGGGCGGGTTTCGCCGGACAATCGACATTGGTGCAGGGCCGCCCTCGCGAGCAAGACCGTCCCGGTTGACATCGTCGACCGCGCGAGCGACCTTGGGTGGCCGAACAAAAACCGAAAACAGGAGGCCCGCCATGTCCGCAGCCCCAGGTCTCGTCGCGCAGCTCGATAGCTCCCTCAAACACCTCAAGGGGACGATGTCGGCGCTCGACGAGAGCGACTCGGGGTTCGCGCCCGGCGAGGGCATGTTTACCGTCGCCGCGCAGGTCAGCCACGTCGCAGGCACCGTCGACTGGTTCATCGAGGGCGCGTTCGGCGAGGGTTGGGACATGGACTTCGAAGCGCACGAGGCGCACGCACGCGCCGTGTCCTCGCTGGCCGAGGCGATCGCCCACCTCGATCGCGCCTACGCCGCGGCGATCGCGACCATCGGCTCGAAGTCCGATGAGGAGTTGTTCGCGCCGATCGCGGATCAGGCCATCATGGGCGGTGCGCCGCGTGCCGCCGTGGTCTCGGGCATCGTGGACCACACGGCGCACCACCGCGGCTCGCTCGCCGTCTACATCCGCCTGCTCGGTCGAGTGCCGGCCATGCCGTATGCGTAACTCCCGAATGGATGGGCACCTGTGTGAGCCGTCCCGCCGTCCGCCTGCGTTTGCAAAACGCGGAGCGGGTGGCTCGAAGTGCCGCCCGCCGGAGTGGAGAACATGAAGCCGACGGATGGACACAATGTCATACATGGCAATCTCTTATGCCGGCGCGGAGTCGGCGGCTCGCGACTTGACCCTCGAACGTCGCAGACGGCGCAGCAGGTTCTCTGGCAGCGGGGTCGGCGGGGTGGGCTACGTCTCGGCGTATTCACAGGAAGAGCTGATCGAGGACGCTCGCCGGCGGGCGCGGGGCGAACGACTCTCGTGTCCCGGTTGCGGGTGGACCGATCCGCCCGAACGGGAGCGGCGGCTCTTCGACGTCTATATCGAGAAGGGGGGCGTCGGGCGCCTCGCCTACGGCTACCGGCTCTGCAAGGTGTGCGGTTTCGCCCAGGACGCCGACGGTGGCGAATGCTACCGGGTATGGCTCTCGGCGCACCGCTGCGCACCGCGCGGTCTGGCGCACGGCGTCGAGTCGATCTCGTGTCGCCATTGTTCGCGTCAGCTGGCCGTGACCGACGGGGTCGCCGAGGAGCACACCTGCGGGAAGTACCTGAGGCAGGGAGACAGCGGGTACTGCTGTGCGACCTGCGGTGAGTGGCAGGGCCCGGCCTCCGAGCGGCCACTCCCCGGCGATCGCCGGACTCGGGTCAGGGAAGAGGAGTCCCCGGCGGCGTAGGGGCCGCCCGACACACGGGGGCGCGCCGCTCCCGTCCGGGAAGCTACGCCGCGTCCGTCGCGTCCCCGGTCCCGGGACCGGGGGCGTGCGCGGTCCCGCGGAAGAACAGCGGGTAGAGGACGGCGTTCGCCAGTCCGACGAGCGGGAAGACGATCAGCGCGTCCACCATGCTCCAGAGATAGAACGGTTTGACGGCGGCCGTGTAGTGGTTCATGTACACGGCCGCGAGCGAGCAGAAGAAGGCTGCCATGAGGAGGTAGCTCTTCAGGCTCCTCACCCAGATCGACCCCGAGAGCGTCGGGTTCAGCAGGTGGAACACCACCGCCGCCACGAACCACATCAGGTAGTTGTAGACCAGCGAGATCGCGAAGTCGGTCGTCGTGAAATCGAGATCGAAGACGTCCGGGTACGCCGCCATAGGCGCGTGCATCGGACCCATGATCGTCACGCCCTCGATGATTCCCCCGACCAGATAGCGGACGACGTTGAGCGCGATGACGAGGAGCGCGAGACGGATGACCGTATTCATCGTGCCCAAGATCCGGGTCGGCACGGAGGCCCGGCAACCCCGCCCGCCTCGACCCGCGGCCGCACGCGGGCGGAGCGCGAGGTGCCCGGTACAGGCGTGTCTACCGTTCGTTACGACGCGTCGGTACCGTCCGGATCCCGATCGACGACACCCGCCGGAAGTCGCCGGCGTGAACGTGCGCGCAGGACCCACCAGAAAGAGGAGAACGACACATGAACTGGAACGAACTGCTCAGGTCCGAGCTCGAGGCGGCGTACCACGCGACCGAGGGTCTGATCGGGCTCGTCGACGGAGATCTCGACTGGAAGCCACAGCCCGAGAACAACTGGATGTCGATGGGCCAGCTGCTCATGCATATCACGAACGCGTGCGGTGCGACCTTCAAGGGCTTCGTGACCGGCGACTGGGGGATGCCCGAAGGGATGGACCCCGAGAACATGCCCGAGGACGCCATGCTGCCCCCGGCCGAGGCCATGCCGAGCGTCGAGAGCGTCGCGCAGGCGCGTGAGCTGTTGACGGCCGACAAGCGGCTCGCGATCGAGATGCTCGAGCAGGCGGCGTCGCGGATGGACGAGCCGACCCCGGCGCCGTGGGCGCCCGATCACCCCTCGCCGCTCGGACAACAGCTTCTCGGGATGATCAACCACCTCACGCTCCACAAGTCGCAGCTCTACTACTACCTCAAGCTCCAGGGCAAGCCGGTCAACACGTACACGCTCTTCGGCATGGCCGCCGAGCCGGCCGGCGCCTGATCGACGGATCGCCGACCCGGTCGCTCCGTGCGGCCGGGTCGGGCCTCGAACGAGCCGTCGCGTCAGTGGGCTGGCGTTTTCTGGTGAGAGGCCGCGCCCTGACGTATCGTGCGGGCGTGGCGCCGGGCCGGGCCGGGCCCGGCGCGTGACTTCCACGCGGAGGTGTGCATGAAGCGGCGTGATTTCCTCGGAGCAGGTCTCTCGGCCGCCGCCGCGGCCTCGCTGCCGCTCAGGCGTCCCCTCGCCGCGGCGTTTCGCGAGATCGAGTTCGCGCCGGCGGACCTCGAGGCGGTGACCGGGGATGGGAGGGAGATCGTGATCCCGGCCTCCGACGTCGACGACCTCATCGCGCGGCTGCGCGGATCGGTCCTCTTCGCCGGCGATGAGGGGTACGACGAGGCGCGCACCATCCTCAACCCGTCGTTCGACCGGTACCCGGCGCTCGTGGTGCAACCGACCGGGGCGGCCGACGTGCAGATCGCGGTCGAGTTCGCCCGACGGTACGAGCTCCTCACCGCCGTGAAGTGCGGCGGTCACAGCCTGTCCGGTAAGTCCACGTGCGACCGGGGTCTGCAGGTCGATCTCGTGCGGATGCGCGGGGCGCGAATCGATCCCGTGAGCCGGACCGCTCGCGTCGAAGGCGGCTCGTTGCTCGGGCTTCTCGATCACGAGGCGATGACACACGATCTCGTGACGCCGATGGGCACGGTGTCGCACACCGGCGTCGGCGGGCTCGTCCTGGGTGGCGGGTTCGGTCGACTGGCACGCCGATTCGGGCTGGCGATCGACAACCTTCTGAGCCTGGATGTCGTGACGGCCGACGGCGAGTTGCGCCACGCGAGCCCCGACACCAACCCCGAGCTCTTCTGGGGGCTCCGGGGTGGCGGAGGCAACTTCGGGATCGTCACCTCCTTCGAGTTCCGCCTCCACCCGATGCAGCGGACCGTCGTGGGTGGCCGGATCATGTTCCCCTTCGAGAGGGCCCGTGAGCTGCTCGAGGTGTACGGCGACTACGGGGCCGAAGCGCCCGACGAGCTTCAGCTCGACTACTTTCAGGCGCTGCCGCCCGGCGGAGTGGACGGCGTGGCGGGGTTCGCCGTGTGCTGGTCCGGCTCGCCCGAGCGCGCCGACGAAGTCCTGGCCCCGATCCGTGCGGTCGGGACGCCGACGGTGGATCAGGTGGGTCCGATGGATTACGTGGCCCTCCAGCGCTCGGGGGACATCGACGATCCGCGGGCGATGGGCACGTACCTCAAGGGTGGCTTCATCGACGCGCTACCGTCCGATCTCGCCCGGGCGATCGCCGATGGGATGGTCGGCCACCCGGCCCGTTCGACCCAGCTCTTCTTCCAGCAGTCGGGTGGGGCGATAAACCGGGTCGAGGAGGACGCGACCGCGTTCCCGAACCGCGGCGTCTTCGGAAACATGATGACCTCGGTCGACTGGCCGATGGGCGCCGAGTCCGCGGAACACATCGACGCGTGCCGTTCCTACTGGGCCGACCTCGAGCCCTTTACGAAGGGGTTCTACACCAACGACCTCGACCCCGAGCTGTCGGAGGGCGCCGTCGATGCGAACTGGGGTCGAAACCTCGGGCGGCTCGTGGCGCTCAAGCGCGAGTACGATCCGACGAACCTGTTCCGGCTGAACGCCAACATCGACCCTACAGGGGGATGAGTCCCCGACGCCGGTCGGGCCGCTCGTCGACGTGGTCGGGCACGTCGTCGCCGCCATCTCGCTCGATCATGATGTGGAGGATCCGCGCCCGCCCGATCTCGTCGTAGTCGGGCTCGGGGTAGCCGCTGCGGCGCAGCGGCTCCCCGAGCGCGAAATCGTGCAGGAATACGCGCACGTACGGAATCCCCACGAATTGCCGCTCGTCGATCCGGCCCGGCCCGAGCACGTCGTACACATCGAACACCCTCTCGAAGACGTCCCGCACGCCCTCGATCCGCGCGCCGTCTTCCGCGAAGACGAGATCGACGTCCAGCGCTCCCAGGACGGCGTGCAGGTGCTGACGTGCCCGTCGCGGGATCACCCGATGGTACGCCGGGCCGATGGAGTAGTAGTCGGGGTCGTCCGAATCGCGGGTCAGCCCTCTCGCATACCAGAGGTGGGGGACGAGCCAGAAACCGGTGCCGCTGTCGAATCGCTGTCGGCTCGCCCGCTCCAGCAGGTCGAGAAGGCCCTGCATGAGACACGCGCGCAGGACCGACGTGTCGAGCCGACGCAGATCGGCCAGCGTCGACAGGGATCCCATCGACGCGGCCCCCACCTCCACGGCGGGTTCCGCCACAGAGCGTGGGCTCGGTGCGGTCGGACAGAGCCGTCGGGCGGGCCTCGCTGCGTCCACCGTCACATGGATCGCGGGTCCGACGGCGCATCGCGGACCGCGACCGGCGAGTTCCGGGTCTCCGGGCGCCAGGCAACGGAAGCCGTGGTGGCGAAGCCGCGCCGATGCGTGAGGCGTCGGCTCTCGATCCAGAAGAAGCGGGATGGGCTCGCGGATCGCCGGGTCGAGCCGCGCCAGGGCGAGTAGCCGCCCGGCGCCGTGCGCCGCGTAGGAGATGAGAGCGAGGGCTCCGGCCCACACGGCGGCCGAGCCAAGCCCGATCGTCACCGGCGTCGTCCCGGCCAGCCGGCCCTCCCACCCGATACCGGTGGCGGGGATCGTCAGCGCCGCGAGAAGCAGAGCCATCGAGGTGTGGTCCCAGCGGATCGCCGCCCCCGCCCGGAAGACGCGGACGGGTCGCTCATCCCCGACGCGACTCCGCGCCGGTCGCCAGATCACGCGCAACGCGTCATGGCGATCGATCGCCGAACCCATCGCCCACCCGGCCACCGCGACGACCAGGCACGCGATCCATGCGTACGCGAGCGGGACCAGGAAGGCGAGCCCGGCGACGAGCCCGATCCACGCGAGCCCGGCGGCCACGTAGATGCCGCCGCGCCGACCGGAGGACAGGCCGCCGTTTCGGAGGTGGTCGTCGAGGTCGCGCCAGCACGAAAACGCCGCCGTACCGATCGCGAGGAGAAGGGCCGCCCACAGCCCCGACAGCGCGAGCAGGTAGATCGTCGGGGAGACGCCGATGGCCGCGGCGCGCGCCGGACCGGGCAGCAGAAGCCGGGCCGACCAACCGACACCCGCGATCGTGCCGATCGCCACGGTGCAGGCCAGCAGCGAGCCCGGGAAACCGCGCGGTACCGGCGGCTCGCCGCGAAAGTCGAGTCCCATCTCCGGCCACCACGAGACGACCCGCCGTCCGATCGACCCGGCCCGCCGGCGAAGGCCTAGCGCCCACGGGCTGTGAGTCCGCGTCACCCGCGCGATGGTGATCGCGATCAGGGCCGAGAAGACGCAGACGCCGAGGGCGTCCCAAACGTCGGAGGGCGAGCGCCGGCCGAGGATCTCCGCCGCGACGATGGCCGCGAGCCACATCAATGGCACGAGCGGACGTTTGAGGGCGTTCATGGACCCGCGGCTCCTGATCGATCGTACGAGCGCCGGGCCCAGTATACCCCGGCCCGGCCGCCGGCGCCCTGTCCCGCGGCGGAGGCCGGCGGCAGGTTGCCGGATGTCGCTCAACGCCAGGATCCTCGTCGGGCTCTTCGTCGGGACCGCCGCCGGTCTGGTGGCGGGTGGATCGGGCAGTGCGGTCGGGGCGTGGGTGGGAGAGAACATCGCCGGCCCGGCGGGCCGGATCTGGCTGCGACTCCTCCTGGTCGTCGTGGTGCCGCTGGTCTTCTCGACGCTCGTCCTCGGCGTGGCGGGGATCGGTGGTCTCGACCGGCTCGGCCGACTCGGTGTCCGCACCCTCATGCTCTTCGTCTCGACGACCCTTCTCGCCGCGGCGCTGGGTCTGCTCGCCGCCGGCGCGCTTCGACCCGGCTCGGGTATCGGTCCCGAGCTGCGGGCCTCTCTCGTCGATGCCTTCGCCGAGCAGTCGGCGCCGACGGTGGCGGCGGCCGGGGAGGGCCCGGGGTTCGGGGCGCTGGTGGCGCTGATCCCGGCCAACCCGCTCGCGGCCGCGGCCCGCGGCGATCTGATCGCCTTCATCGCCTTCACGCTGCTCTTCGCGGCCGCTCTCTCGCGGGTCCCCCCCGACCGGGCACGCCCGTTTCTCGACATCATGGACGCGGTGGCTCGCGCGACGATGGCGATGATCGGGTTCGCCATGTGGCTCGCTCCCGCCGGCGTGGCCGGACTCGCGTACGCCGTGACGGCCCGTCTCGGCGTAGCGATCATCGCGCCGATCGGCGCGTATGTCGCGATGGTGCTCGTCGGTCTCGCGGTGTACCAGTTCGGCGTCCTGGGACTGCTCGCCGCCGCGCTGGGCGGTCGGTCGCCCCGCGTCTTCTACCGCGCGGCGCGGGTGCCCATGATCACCGCGTTCTCCACGGCGAGCTCGGCCGCGACGCTGCCCACGACGATCCGTGCCGCCGAGGAGGAGCTGGAGATCCCCCGCGAGATCTCGGGGTTCGTCCTCCCCCTCGGAGCGACCCTGCACATGAACGGCACGGCCTACTTCATGGCGGTCACGATCGTCTTCCTGGCCCAGGCCTTCGGGGTCGCGCTCGATCTGCCCACACAGGCGACGATCGCGGGGATGACGGTGCTCACCGCCGTCAGCGCCGCCGGGATCCCCAGCGGAGCCCTCCCGATGATGGTGGCCGTGCTCGTGTCCGTGGGCGTCCCCGGCGAGGCGATCGGGCTGATCCTCGGCGTCGAGCCCCTTCTGGGGATGGCGCGGACCTCGACCAACGTGACCGGGGACCTGGTCGCCGCGGCCGCTCTTTCGCGCGCCGCCCCCGGCGACCCGCCGCGACGAACCGACCCGTCCTCAGGGTAGGTCGGGCGGGGGCACCCGTCGACGGCTCGCCTGCTCGAACGCGTAGGCGATCTCGATGAGCCGCGGCTCGCTACAGGCGGACGCGGTGAAGCCGACGCCGAAGGGTCCGGGTCGCGCGTCGAACCCTTCCGGGAACGGCGGTGTCGGATCGTTCGCCGCGAAGCCGAACGGGACGACGATGTGCGGGTATTGCGCGCGCGCCGCGAGCCCGGCGCCCGTCGATCCCGGGGTCAGGATGGCGTCGAGTTCGTAACGCTCGAGGACGGCGTCGATCCCCTCGTCCCGGCTCAGGCGGGCGTCCTTCGCCATGTCGGCCTCGTTGCGCGCGCGATCCCGCTCGAGATCCATCTCGTCGGAGATGTCGAAGCGCGATTGACCGTATTTCATCGCCCCCTCACCCGCGTGCGCGATGTTCCATTCACGCAGCTCGGTCAGCGTTCTCACGGGGGCCGTCTCGCCGAGCGTCGCCAGCCACGCGTTGAAGTCTCGTTTGGCGCCGTACTTGAAGTTGACCGTGCACCCCGCGTCGCCCGCGCGGTCCTGGTGACCGCCGATGCACAACGGCCACGCATGGAAGTTGTCGTCCGGATCGGTCGCCACGAAGCTCGGGACGTCCGCCGGGTCGACGAGGGTCGCGCCGGACTCGACGAGGATCTCCATCGCCTCGGCCATCAGAGCGGACTGCTCGTCGGTGAGACCGCCGACCGGATCGTCGGCGCCGGTCAACGTCAACTCTTCGTAGTACCAGACGCGGGGGACCCCGATGCGTGCGCCGCGCAGACCATCCGGGTCGAGGAAGGGGGTGTAGTCACCGCCGGGCGGCGCCTCGCACACGCCCGTCGCCGGGTCACGCGGATCGGGCTCTGCGCTCTCGATCACCCCGAGGACGATCGCGGCATCGGTGACCGTTCGCGCCATCGGACCGGCCATGTCGTGATCCAGGGTAACCGGCGCGATCCCCCAGCGGCTGACCCGGGCGAGCGTGGGGCGGATGCCGACGAGCATGTTGGCGTTCGAAGGACTGATGATCGACCCACCGGTATCGGTCCCGATATTCGCCGCCCAGAAGCTGGCGGCCGTCCCGATGCCCGAGCTCGACCCTCCGGTCGAGAGCGCGGGTCGGCCGTCGTCGCGTCCTTCGCGCGGGTCGGGTCGCGGGTCGTAGGGGTTGTAGCCGTAGCCCGCGATCGCCGTGTAATTGCCGGGCATCGGATTCGGCGCGCCCGCCATCCAGTTCGCGAACTCGGTGAGCCCGGCCTTCGCGATGATGATCGCGCCCGCCTCCCGAAGCCTCGTCGTCAGCGTCGCCTCGTACGGGGGGGTGTAGTCGCGGAAGGCGAGCGCGCCGTAGGTCGTCGGGATATGCGTCGTCTGGATGTTGTCCTTGAGGGCGATCGGGATCCCGTGTAGCGGTCCCCGCACCCGCCCGCTCGCTCGTTCCGCATCGAGCGAATCGGCCTCGGCGAGCGCGTTCTCGTTGATCGTGATCGCCGCGTTGAGGCGCTCCTCGTATCGTTCGACCCGGGCGAGGTGGAGCTCGACGAGCTCGCGGGCCGTGATCCGACCCTCCGCCATCGCCGCCTGCATCTCGGGGATCGTGGCCTCCACCACCGAGAGCGGCGGTTCGGTGGTGCCTCCCGGGTCCCCGGGGGCGCACCCGCCCGCGACGAGCGAGACGGCGACGAGCACGTGAGGTTCGAGACGCATCATCGAGTTGCTTCCTTGTTGATGTGGAGGGGCAGGATCTTCGCCGACGACGTGACGTACGGGTCGGCGCGCTCGACCCGAAAGGTGTCGCCCTGCCGCCACTGGTCGACCATCAGCCCGCCGCCCGGTGTGGCGAACAGCTCCCGGAGGACCGTCTCGCGCACGGCCTCCTCATCCAGGTCGCCGATCGATGGGCTCACACGCAACCGGATCGTCGTCAGCCCCTCGTCCTCCTCCTCGGCCAGCTGGTAGTCGGTGGGGGCACCGCCGAACTCGCTCGGGAGCAGCTCTTCGAGAATCCGGTGGAGCTCGGTTCCGAGAAAGGTCACCCCCTCGCCCGTGAGCTTCTCGAAGCTCCGGATGTCGCTAAGGTGCGCGTCGAGCCCCAGCCGTCCGAACGCGCAGCGGCAGGGCCGGCGCTCGAAGACGCCGTAGTCCCCGCTCTCGACGTTGAGCATGAGCTTCGGAGACCCCGGCAACAGCGTCGTGAAGATGAGGGAGGGGACGGGGGGGGAGTGCGGCCCCACGGTGCGCTCGCGTACGACCACCGCCAGCTTGTCGGTGAGGAGGTGCGAATCGTCGTGCGAGCGGGGCTCGGCGCAGGGAATGCCCATGAGACCCAGCTCGGCCATCGCGTACTGTGTGATGGCCGTGCACCCCGTTTCGTGGATCACCGCCAGCTTGCCGACGGTCAACGGCTCTCCGCCGAGCCGAAAGTGCGTGCCCGAGATGTCGAGCCCGGCCTCGCGGGCGGCGAGACAGACGCGGACGGCCGACGTCGCGTTCGAGCTCATCGTACCGGGACGGCCCTCCGCGACACGGGCCGCGAGGTGCCGGGCCACGTCCCCAGCGCCCTCACGAGGGGTGAACAGCGGTCGCGGCGCCGGCCGGCCCGCGGCCCGAACCGTCCACAGCGAGAAGCTCTCGTACGCGGCGCACGCGAGACCGATGGCGCCCGGCGGCCGCCCCGTCTGCGCGAACCACCGCTCCACGGTCTTCCCGGCGCCGGAATACCGCAGGAGGTTCTGCATCCCGGCGGTCACCGGAGGCGCACCGAGCCATTGCGACTCGGGTCGATCGAGGAGGTCGAACTCCTCCATGTAGAGAACCATGTACGCGGCCTCGTGACGGAGAAGCTCGATGTCGATCGCGACGCTCAGACCCGGCGAGCGGCTGCCTCCCGTGCGTGCTCTGTAGAAGCCGGCGAGGAGCGGGTTGTCGAAGTCCTGAGGGCTCACGGGGATCTCGAGACCCGGCCGACACACCGGGACTCGCCCCTTGAACTCGTCGATGCTCAGCCGAACGCCCTCGTCGTGGAGCCGACCCAGCGTTTCCTCGAGCCCGTGGTCGTGTACCGCGCGCTCGACGTCCGCGAACGAGACGTCGGCGTGCTCGAGCAACGCGAGGTAGGGGCTGCCCGCGTTCCGGTAGACCCCGCGGTCGAGGATGCGCAGGAACGAGTCCGCGCGCCCCTCCATCTGTCGTCGGATGACATCGGACGCTTCGTGCGGGGACAGGGGGTGTCGGGCATGTCGGTAGAGACCGACGAGGAAGCGCAGTACGGCGGCCGACTGGCTGAGCATCTCCGGCTCAGGCCTCTCGTTTCGGTCCGAACCGGAGGACCCCCTCCTGCGCGACCGAGGCGACCAGGACGCCGTCGCGCGTGAAGAACTGGCCGCGCGCGAACCCGCGCGCCCCGTACGCGATCGGGCTATCGACCGAGTAAAGAAGCCATTCGTCGATCCGGAACGGTCGGTGGAACCAGATGGAGTGGTCGAGCGAGGCGGCCATGATTCCGGTCTCCCGGAAGGAACGTCCGTGCGGCTGAAGCGCGGACCCGAGGAGGTGGTAGTCGGAGGTATACGCGAGAACGGCCTGGTGGTGGAGCGGATCGTCGTCGAGCGAGCCGACCGTCCTGACCCAGGTGTGGCGGACGGGGGGGGCGGGCGCCGGGTCGAACGGATCGCGTGGCTCGATGGGGCGCGCGTCGAGCGGGCGGTCCTGGGTGAGCACCTCGCGCAGCTCCTCCGGGATGCGGTGGGCCTCCTGCCGCAGCAGCTCGAGCTCGGGCGTCAGCTCCTCGGGGTCGGGGACGACCGGCATCTCCGCCTGGTGGGCGAAGCCCTCCTCGTCGCGGTGGAACGACGCGGCCATGTTGAAGATCGCCTTGCCGTGCTGGATACCGGGGACCCGGCGGGTCGCGAAGCTTCGCCCGTCGCGCAGTCGATCGACGAAGTAGACCACCGGGAGATCGAGATCTCCCGCGAGGATGAAGTAGCCGTGCATCGAGTGGATCCGGCGGTCTTGCTCCTCCACCGTCCGCTGCGCCGCGACCAGGGATTGTGCGAGCACCTGCCCGCCGAAGATGCGGCCCGACCCGATGTCGCGGTTTCGTCCCCGATAGATATTCCGCTCGAGCGGCTCCAGCTCGAGTAGCCGGATCAGGTCGTCGATCGAGTATGTCATGCCGGCAAGGTCGGCGAACGGGTCGCCGGCCGACAGCCCCCGGGCGGGCGGTGTAGCCCCGGTCGCAGCCGTCGTCTACGTTGCGATCGGGCTTCGACGTGGAGGCTGCTGAAGAACCCCAGTGGGTCGCGCGCGGACCCGCAAGCGGGTGCCCCTCTCACGCGGTTCAGCCGAGGAGAGACGACGAGTCGTAGCCCCGGCTACGGTGAGGAGGAATGACGACGGATCAACCGCGTGACCCCCCTGCGCCGATCATGAGGAATGACGTGGGCAAACACGGTGGACGGTTACGGCGGCACAGCCCCGTCTCCG
>JAWWCR010000150.1:0-12063 GCA_033720355.1 Gemmatimonadota bacterium | reverse complement strand
GGGGGGCGCGGACTCCTACCGGGGCAAGCCGGGAAACCGGCCCGGATTCGCGCGCTACGACGACCGCTTCGCGAGGTACGACGACACCCACACGTACTTCGCGGAGGCGAGCTCGCTGGGGATGTTCCTCGACGTCGGCGGGGACGACGCCTACGAGACCGAGGTCGCCGTGAACGATTCGGTGTGGCTCGACCCCGAGGACTCCCCGAATCGCTCCGTGCGCAACCTCTCGATCGGCGTGGACCGCGCGGACGGAGCCGTCGACCTGCGGGCGCTCCCGGAGCGCGCTCCCTCGCTCGAGCCGTGAGCTACTCGCGGCGCACGAGCTTGCCGGTCACGCTCCAGCGGCCGGAGCTCGCCCGCACGAAGTAGACGCCGCTGGCCGCGCGGCGCCCGCCCGCGTCGCGTCCGTCCCACAGGACCGACACCGCTCCCGGTCCGGCCGCCCGCACGACCATCTCCCGGACGCGGCGACCGCGCAGGTCGAGGTCGTCAAGCGCGGGAGCGACAACATCGAGGTGCTCGGCCACATCCCGCTCGGGCCCCGGCTGAGCGTCGCCGACATGGACGTCGAGCAGGAGCTCCACCGGCCCTTCGCCTACGTGTCGCGGATGCAGTACGGCCCGGTCGGACCGAAGGGAACCGACATCATCTCGATCGCCGACCCCGAGAAGCCCGAGGTGCTGTACCGGTGGCGGATCGAGAACCAGGACCTCCACCAGCCGACCGGCGGGATGGACGTCAAGCACTTCAAATGGGAGGACCGCTACTACGTCGTCCAGTCGCTCCAGTTCGGGAGCGGCGGACCGGACAGCGATCTCGGCGCGGTCATCCTCGACGTGACCGGTCTGCCTGACGCCTCCACCGTGCGCGAGGTCGCGCGGATCCGCGAGCCGGACCTCCCGGGCGGATTCCACAACATCTTCGTCTACAAGCACTCGAACATGAACGTCTACCTCGTCGCGACGGTCTCGGGGCCGTTCGCGGCGGTGTACGACCTCGGCATGGTCGTCGAGGGCGATGTCGATAACGCGCGGGTCGGCGAGATCCCCGTGCCCGACCAGGGCGACGGCGAGACGCGGCGGCGCGGCTACCACGACTTCTACCTCGGCTACCACCCCGACACGGGGACCGACCGCTTCTACGGCGGGGGCACCGGGGGCTACTACGTCTACGACGTCACGGATCTCCAGAACCCGTCGCTGCTCACGCAGATCGTCGGGGTGTCGGGGATCCGCGGCGGGCACACGTTCACGCCGACGCCCGACGGCAACTACGCCGTCGCCGAGACCGAGTATCAGTACGCACCGCTCAGGATCTTCGACCTCCAGCCGGGGCTGAACGGCAGCGTGTCGGCCATCCGTCGCCCGATCGCGGCGTGGACGGCCAACTGGGAGAATCTGGTCCACAACCACGAGATGCGGTGGCCCTACGTGTTCGTGTCGGGCTATCTCGACGGTCTCGTCGTGTTCAACATGATGGATCCGACGAACCCGATCACCGTCGGGCACTACGATACCTACCTCGGACCGCCGAACACCGACCGAACGGCCGTGTTCAACGGCACGTTCGGCGTCGACGTACGGAACGCCGACGGCCTTATCGTCGTGAGCGACATGACCACGGGTTTCTGGACTTTCCGGATGGACGGGTTCCAGGGGTGGAACGGCGAAGGCTGGGGGATGCCCAACGTGTCGAGCGCGCAGGACTGGGACAACGGTCCGGCCGGCGCCGAGCGGATCACGACCGACGACGACCAGGGACCGTGACCCCGGGGAGACGCGGGGGGCGATCGTAGGGGGAGGACCGCCCGCGAGGATTCTCGTGGTGGGGAGTCCATCGGTCGACCTCCTCCACTTCCGCGGCCGGTCGGAACGGTCGGCGGGGGGCGCCGGTCTCTACACGGCGCTCGCCGCGAGGCGGGCCGGGGCGCAGGTGACGATGGTCGCCCCCCGGCCCGACCCCGTTCCACCCGAGCTCGAGGCACCCGCGCGGCTGCTCGACTGGCGCGGCCCGGCCGTCGCGCCCGACGCGCTCCCACACTTCGAGATCGCCCACGAGGCCGGCGGGCGGACCACGTACCTCAAGGGCATCTGGGGCTCGGAAGGGCACCTTTCGGCCGCCGACATCCCCGAAGACGTCGCCCCGGGTCTCGCGTACGTCGTACCGATGATGGAGCCCGAGAAGCAGATCGAGATCGCCGCCGCGCTCGCCGGGCGCGGGTGGCGAGTGGCGTGCGGCACCTACGGCGGCGCCACCCGGAAGCACCGCAGCACGGTGCTCGAGGCGATCGACCTGGCCGACATCTTCTTCTGCAACGAGGGCGAGGCCATCGCGCTCTTCGGCTCGGCCGAAACGGCGACGACGAGCCCCGGAAAGCTGCTCTTCGTCACACGCGGCGAGCGCGGCGCACGCGTCGTCCAGGGGGCGTTCGGGACGGATGTCCCCGGAGTCGGGGTCGAGGAGCTCGACCCGACCGGGGCGGGCGACACATTCGGCGGCACGACGCTCGCTCACCTGGCGCGCGGGGCGCACCCGGTCGTGGCGGCGCGTCACGCCGTGGCGGCGGCGGCCCAGCTCGTGACGGGGGTCGGCCCCGAGAAGCTGCTCGACCCGGGCCCGCCCCCGGCGCCGCCGATCGACGGCCGCGTGCGCGTCGACCCGGCGCGGTGCGTGTCCGTGGCCGGCGTGATCGCGGAGGCGCCCGAGGCGAGGGCGTTCGACTTCACGGGGCCCGACTTCCCCGAGGTCGGAGACCCGCGCGCGCTCGACTTCTTCTTCGCGGCCACGCTTCAACAGTTCGGGTTCTGGTCCGCGAGCGACCGCCACTACGAGCGACCCATGGTGGCCCGGCTCGGCGGACGCGACCTCAAGGGAAGCGACTATCTGTGGGCGGCGTACCGGCGGTGGCTCGACGAAGCGCCCGGCGAGCTCGAACCGCCCCGCCAGGCCAGCCCGCCCGTCTTCGACGACCGGATGCGCGACGATGACGGGGTGAACCCCCTGCCCGCCGGCGTCCACCACCCGCTCGCCGCGGCGGCGTACGGTCGCGACATGACCGCGCTGGGCTGGACGCCGCGATCGGTCGTCGCCGCCGCTTCCGCGACGGATCGGCCGGTCGCGGCCCTTCTCTCCGCGCTCGACCACGTCGGTGGCTACAAGGAAGACCCGCTGCGCAAGAAGTCGGCGCTCCTCGCGGCGGTCCTCACGCAGCGCCCCGAGAAGTGGATCGTCCCCGGCCCGGGGGAAGACGTCCCGCCGATCGTCGACTACCACTGCATGCGGAGCTGTCTGCGTCTCGGTCTCGTGGTGGTGGACGACGAGGCGCTGCGTCGACGACTGGCCGAAAGGGCGTTCGTCACCCGGGCCGACGAGGCCGCCGTCCGGCAGACGTGCTACCGCGCCGTCGAGGAGGTGTGGCGGTCGAGCGGCCGGCCGATGGGCGCGGTCGACTGGTTCTTCTTCCAGAACCGGAGCCGCTGCCCCGAAATGACCGACCCCGACTGTCCGGCGTGCCCGGCCGACCCGGTGTGCGCGCACGCGAAGGAACTGTTCCAGCCCGTCATCCGGACGACGGCGTACTAGCTCTACCGTCCCGGTGAGATCGAGTCCCAATCGACGTCGAGCCCGAGCCGTCGCACCAGCTCGCGGTACCGGGGGTCCTCGCGCAGCGCCCCACGGATTCGGGGGTGGGAGTAGAGGGTCGGGGCGAACATCGCTCGCTCGTCGACCGCGCGGGTGAACCAGCGGAGCGCCTCTTCGCGATCTCCGGCCGCGAGGTGGGCGGCCCCGACGAAGAACGGCTCCGACCGCGCTTCCTCCGTCATGAAGAACCGCGACAGACCGACTTCGTCGACCCTGTCCCAGCCACCGGCGGTGTACGCGGAGTCCATCCGTGCGGCCGCTTCGCCCCCCTCGGTGAGCTCGAGCCCGCGCCGGTACACCTCGAAGGCATCGTCCTCCCGCCCGGCCCCCTCGAGTGCCTCCGTGTGGAGGCCGTAGGTGACCGCGAGGTAGTCGGGATCGATTTCGACCGCCCGCTCGAAGTACGGGATCGCATCTTCGAACCGTCCCGCCCACAGCGACGCTTTCGCACGGTCGAAGTGCGCCGCCACCGCCCAGGGGTCGAGCTCGAGCGCGCGATCCAGCCGGGCGATCGCCTCGTCGGTCCGGAGCCACTGTCCGAGCATGTCGCCCAGCCAGTGGTGTGCCGTCGGATAATCGGGATTCAGCTCGAGGGCCCTGAGAAAGGACGCCTCGGCCCCCTCCCAGTTCCAGTCGCGGAGCCACCGCGTGTAGGCCAGCGACGTGTGGGCCTCGGCGAGAACCGGGTCGAGCTCGATCGCCGCTCTCGCCGCCTCCTGCGCCTCGCGCAGCATCTCCCGGCCGACTTCAGGCCGGTAGAAGGCCTGGAGGATGAAGGCGTCGGCCAGCCCCGAATACGCCCGGGCGTAGGTCGAATCCTCGGCGATCGCGCGCCCGAAGAAGTCGATCGCGGCCGGCATGAGCTCGGGCAGCCGCTGACTCCACAGGCTGCGGCCGCGCATGTACAGCTCGTACGCCGCGAGGCTCTCGGTCGGCGGGTCGGCCAGGCGGCTCGCGGCATCGGGCGCAAGCCGTGCTTCGAGCGCGTCGGCCACCCGCGCCGCCACGTCGCTGTACATGTCGAACAGGTTGTCGACGGTGAGCTCGTAGTCGTATTGATCGGCCCACAGCCCCCGCCCCGTCTCGCCGTCCGCCAGCTGGACCGATACGCGAAGCTGCTCGCCCGCACTTCGCACGGTCCCCGTCAGGACGTACCCGACACCGAGCTCTCCGGCGATCTGCGGTGGCGCGGCGTCGGACCCTCGGAAGCGCTCGGTCGACGCCCGGCCGGTGATCGCGAACGGACCCGCCTTCTGGAGCGCCACCACGATGTCCTCGGTGAGGCCGTCGCTCAGATAGACATCATCGGGTCCGGTGAGGCTCGAGAACGGCAGCACCGCGAGCGCGATTCCCGTCTCGCCGGCTGCGCCGCCCGTCGGTGAAGGCCGGGCGAGCCACCCGATCGCGGCACCGGCCGCCAGCAGCACGGCGACGATCGTCACCGAACGGGGCGTGAGCCACGGCTCGCGCGTCCCGGCGTCTCCGTCGGGAGTGGCGGCCGGGGCGACGTCGACCGCCCACGAGAGAACGAAAACGACCGGCAGCCCGACCCCGGCGACGATGAGCAGCCAGCGCATGACGGCGTCCCCCGCACCGACGGCGGGCCCGACCACATCGAGCACCTGGAACGCCAGCCAGGCGACCGCGAGATAGATCGACACGGCGCGCAGGACGCGCCGGCGCTTCAACTCATCGAGAAACGGCACGAGACCCGGTGGTCCGCGGGGTGAATCAGCCTTCCGCCGCCAAACTGAGGCTGCCCCGTCGGCGTCGCCAATTCACCAGCAGCATGGCGACACCGACGCCGATCGCGGCTCCCATGAGCGCGCCGACGACCCCATCGCTGGGATAGTGGGCGGCGATGAACATCCGCGAGAACGCCTGGAGCGCGACGAGCGGCCACATGACCCAGCCGGACCTCGGGTACAGCACCTGAAGAAAGCCCGCCGCGACCGCGGTGTTCAGGACGTGATTCGAGGGCATCGAGAACGCCGCGCCGCACCCCGCCACGTCGTGCCACGCGTCGAGCACGTGACACGGTCGCGGTCGGGCGACCGCGTACTTCAGACGCGCGCCGAGGAAGTCGGCGACGAGGATGCCCGCCGTGAGAGACACGACCGGCACGACAGCCTCGCGTTTCTCATGCCAGATCCAGTACGCGACCGCGATGCCGATGAGGAGGAAGGGACTCCACCCGTCGGCGAGCTCGTACATGACGCGGTCGAGGACCGGCCAGCGTCCGACGAGTCCGTTCGCCCACCGGACGGCCTCGGCCTCCCAGCTCACCCGTCGGCGGGCGGGCGCATCTCGAGGTGTCCGCTCTGGCCGTCCGAGCCGATGCAATCTCCGGCATAGCTCCCGTCCTCCGCACCCTCGAGATCGCATGTCACGTCGGCGCCGGGGAACGCGAACTCGAGGTGAAGCGCATCTCCGTCGAGCACAGCGGTGTCGAACTCGATCGACTGCCCTTCCGGCCCGTGCATGGTGACCGCGAGGTTCTCTCCCTCGCCCGCCACCGTGAACGTGACGTCGACGCCCTCGCCGCCCGGTCCGGTCAGCGTCCCGGTCCAGCCCCCCTCCTCCATGGACTGCGCCGACAGCGGGGCCGCCGCGCTGAGAACGAGCGCGGCCGCGCCGAGGGCCAGCGCGATGCGGTTGAAGACCGGTCGAGTCATGAGATTGCCTCCCCTGGGGTGGTGCCGCCGGACATCGCGGCCTCGGCGGCGAGACTCGAAGATGGGGCGGACGCTGCGCGCCCACCATGCCAGTTCCGAAGCGCACAACACCGACCCCCCGGGGTTTGGCAAAGCACTCAACCCCGGGCGATACTTCTCGGTGGGAGGCTCGTATGAGGAAATGGGTCAAGCGGATCCGCGGCGCCCTCGGGATGGGTCTGACCTGGGCGGCGGCCTGGTTCGGTGCCGGGACCGCGACCGGGATTCTGTTCTTCGGTGGCGGTCCGCTCGTCGCCCTGTTCGCGAACGCTCTGCTGTTCGCGGTGGCGGGTTTCGTCGGCGGAACGGCGTTCTCGGCGGTTCTCGCCATCGCCGAACGCTCGCGGGAGTTTCACGAGATGTCGATCCCGCGGTTCGCGGGCTGGGGGGCGCTCGGCGGCGCTGCCCTCTCGGTCCTGCTGCTGACCACCGGAGGGAGCGGAGCAGCGGTTCCGGCGCTCACGCAGCTGTTGATCGCGGGTGCGGTCACCGCCATGGGAGCCGGATCGGCCGCTGGCTCGCTGGCGATCGCCCGAAAGGCCGAGCAACGGGACGCGCTGGCGGGCGGCGAGCCAGTAGACCTGATCGACGGAGCGTAAATTCCGGGACTGGACCCCGGACCTCCGTCGATCGCCGGCATGCCCGGGCTCGCTCGGAACCTTGCGGGGTATACGGGCGCTCGTATCCTGACACTCCCGACGCGGCACCCGGAGATCCGCGTCCAACCGGCGGAGACGGTGCGGATGACCTCCACGAAGATCCCGCGCGCCACGAGACCGGGCGTCGCCTGCTGTCTCATTGTCCTCGCGACCCTGCTGGCACCGGCCGTGATCGTCGCCCAGGTCGGGATGGTGAGCTTCCCCAACTCCGGGGACGATGACGCGCAGGACGCGTTTCACCGCGGGCTCGCCCTGCTCCACAACTTCGAGTACGGCACCGCCGCCGAGGCCTTCCGCGAGGCACAGAACATCGACCCCGATTTCGCCATGGCCTACTGGGGCGAGGCCATGACGTACAACCACCCGATGTGGCTCGAGCAGGACAGCACGGCGGCGCGGCGCACGCTCGAGCGCCTCGGGCCGACCCCGGAGGCGCGGGCCGAACGTGCCGGCACCGAGCGCGAGCGAGCGTACCTCGGCGCGATCGAGACGCTCTACGGCGCGGGCGCGAAGGAGGACCGCGACCGGCGCTACTCGGCCGCCATGCGACGCCTGTACGAGACGTATCCCGACGATCCCGAGGCGGCGTCGTTCTACGCGCTCTCGATCCTGGGGACCGCACATGGGGGCCGCGACTACGCGACGTACATGCGGGCCGCGGCGATCGTCGAGGAGGTGTTCGACGCGAACCCGTTGCACCCGGGCGCGGCCCACTACCTGATCCATTCGTACGATGACCCGCTCCACGCGCCCCTCGGGCTCCGGGCGGCGCTCGCGTACTCGCAGATCGCACCCGACGCCGCGCACGCGCAGCACATGACGTCGCACATCTTCGTCGCGATGGGGATGTGGGATGCCGTGGTGCAGGCGAACGAGAACGCGCGCCGCGTCGCCCATTCGGCGATCGAGGCGCGCGGCGGGACGCCCGGCGGGTGCGGACACTTCAACTTCTGGCTCGAGTACGGCTATCTCCAGCAGGGACGGACGGACGAGGCGAAGGGCCTCCTCAAGGAGTGCTTCGACACGGCGGGGGGGTCGGGCGGCCGCCGCGGCTCGGATATCCTCGACCCCGACAACACGTCGCGTGGCTCGTACGTGGGCATGCTCTCACGCTACATCCTCGACACCGAGTCGTGGGACGACGAGTCGCTTCGCTGGACGCTGCCGCTGGACGACCTCTTCCCCGCCCGGACCACCTGGTCTTTCATCAACGGCTATGCAGCGGCGAAGCGTGGCGAACTCGTCACGACCGACGTCTCGCGCGAGGCGGTGGCGGAGGCGCGGACCGAGCTCGAGACGTACCTCGCGGGCGCGCCGAGCGGCGGCGACGCGAATCTCGGCGACGCCTACCGCACGCGCGCCGAGATCCTCGAGCTCGAGCTCGAGGCTCTGCTCGCCGCCGGGCGCGGCGACGAGGACCGTGCGATCGAGATCGCGCGCCGCGCGGTGACGCTCGAGAAGGGGCTGCCGGTGTTCTTCGGACCGCCGATGGTCGACAAGCCGAGCCGCGAACTTCTCGGCGAGCTGTTGCTCGCGGCCGACCGCCCGGAAGAGGCCGCAACCGCGTTCCGTGAGCAGCTCGAGGCCACGCCCGAACGGGTGGCGGCGCTGGATGGCCTGAACGCCGCGCTCGCCGAGATCGACGGGCGACCGGACCCCGATGCCGAGCGCCGGGCCGTGCTCGCGACGACGCAGGCCCTGTTCGACGTGATCGCGTCGGGCGACGTGGAGGCCGGCCGCGAGCTGCTCACCGAGGACGTCGTGATGATATCGACGGCGACGACCGCCGCCGGGATCCGGCACTCCGTGCAGGATCGGGAGGAGTTCTTCGAGACCATCTCGAGCCGCTCGGGGATGCTCGAACGCATGTGGGACCCGACCGTCATGATCCACGGGACGGTCGCGACCGTCTGGACCCGCTACGACTTCCACGTGGACGGCGAATTCAGCCACTGCGGCGTGGACGCGTTCAGCCTCGTCAAGTCGAACGACGGCTGGCGGATCGCGAGCATCGTGTGGACGGTCGAGCCGACCGGCTGCGAGCCGAGCCCGCTCGGACCACCGGGCGACGGCGGCTGAGCCCGTCGCCGTCCGGGCGCCGACCTCGGGCGCCCCACCGGCCGTCAGAACAACCGGCCCAGCCAGTCCGCGACGACCCTGAGCTCGGTCTCATCCTGTTCGCCGAATGCCGCGCGGCGATCCGAGTCGAGGTCGAGCTGCCCGACCACGTCGCCCTCGGCGTCGCGTATGAGCACCACGATCTCCGACGCCGTCCCGATGCTGCACGCGATGTAGTTCTCGATCGCGTGTACGTCGGGGATGTTGAGGTCCCGATCTTCGGCGACGGCTGTGCCGCAAACGCCGTCCCCCACGTCGATCCTCGTGTGCTCGGTCTCCTCGCCGATGTAGTTGTGGAGGACGAGCACGCCGTCGTCGAGCAGGTACACCCCCACCCAGTCGTAGTCGTCCTTCGACGCTTCGATCAGCTTCACGGCCTCGCGCAGCAGGGCGTCGCGGGTCGCCCCGTCGCCGCGCGCGGCCTCGAGCTTCGACACGATGGCTCCGCCGTTCATCATGGTGTCATCACGCTTCCAGGACATCCTTCTGCATGCGGTTCGCGAGGGTCCAGTTGCCGGGCCCCGCGAGGACGAGTGCGACCAGGCCGGCCGCCACCAGGAGGCTGAACGAATAGCCGCCGGTTCCGGGACCGATCACGAAGAAACCGTTCGGAATGTGCACTAGAACGATCGCGACCACCATCTGCACCGCCAGAAGAAGCGCGATCGGTGTCACCATGAGACCCACGATCAGGAGTGCGCCCCCGCCGGTCTCGAGAAGCGCGACGAACCAGGCGGCGAGCGTCGGGGCGGGGATGCCGAGCGAGCCGAAGAATCCGATCGTCCCCTCCATCCCGCCGAACAGCTTCGTCCATCCGTGCGCGACGAAGATGACTCCGATGACGACCCGTAGAATGGCGAGGCCGAGCCCCGGGTTCGGTGAGTTTCTCATGGTGTATCGCTCCCGACGGGGTGCCCCGGGACGCCACCCGCCGGGCCTCGCGGGCGCCGGATCAGGCGACGACCATCAGGGCCGTCCCGTACATGATCAGTATCCCCAACATCAACCCGGCCGCGTTGAGCGGCGTGAAGATGCCGCGCGCCCAGGTCCGCTGGATCAGCTTTCCGACCTCGATGATCACCTGGATGATCGCCCCGGCGCCGAGCGCGAGAAAGAACGTCGCCGCGGCCGGCGCGTAGGAGAATCCACCTACCCACGCCCCGAGGACAGTCGGCAGCCCGGCGATCAAGCCCATCACGCCGAAGTGCCACAGCGCGGGCTTCTCATCCGCCATCGGGGCCACGATGGCCAGCCCCTCCGTCGTGTTGTGGAGGGCGAAGCCGATGACGAGAAAGCTGCCGAGCGCGATCTCGCCCAGCGAGTACGCCGCGCCGATCGCGAGCCCCTCGCCGAGGTTGTGCAGGCCGATGCCCAGCGCGATCAGGTAGGCAACGGTGAGGCCCGAGGGGCGGTTCCCCTCCCCGCGGCCGAGACCGGCGACGGCCCGCAACCCTACCACCGCACCCACCACCCCCAGCGTGATCAGACCGACCCCCTGGAACCCACTCGGCACCGCCCCGGCCGCCTCGAGCGTGTGCTCGAACGCGTCGACCACCAGAAAGACGAGCAGCCCGATCGTGAGGCTCAGGTAGAAGTGCAGCCACTTTCGGTCGATGCGGCGCAGAAAGGGATACCACAGGAGCCCGAGAACGACCGGGATGAGCCCCGCGTAGATGCCGAGCAGCGCGAACGTCCCCAGGTATCGGGCGTTCGGACGCGGCGACTCGGTCGCCACCGCGACCTCGTGCTCGAAGGTGAGCCCGGTCGACGTGACGACCTTGACGATGTGCGGCTCGCCCTCGACCCACGGGTAGTCGAGCTCGATGGTCGTCCGGCGGAGCCGCGGCAGCGTCGGATCGCCGTCGAGGCGGAACCGCCAGTAGGCCTCGTCGACCATGACCTGCGCGATGGTCACGGCCTGCGGTCCGCCGTTCACGACGTGCACGCGCATCACCCCCGGCTCGGGGAAGGTGACGCGCTCGACCGTCAGCTCCTCGACCGGCGGGAACGCCGCGCGGAACGTCGCCGTCGGGTCGTAGCGCAGGAACACCACGACGAGACCGGCCAGGAGGACGATCGGCAGGAGACCGAGGACCCACCGGCGCCCGGCGCCCGCGGGGATGATCGAGCGGTCGTCCTCAGACATGGACGTGGACCGGCGCGCCCTCGTCGGCCGCGAGCCCCTCGATCGCCTCGATCATCCCCATCCAGCCGAGCTCGGCGAACTCGCTCTGGTGCGCGTGGAACATGTGCGAGCCCGCGTACGGCAGCTCGAACTCGAGGATGTGCCGCTCGCCCTGACACATCATGACGGTGTCGGTCAGATCGTATCGGTCGAGCGACGTCCCCGTCCGATACAGCCGGAACATCGCCGCGTGCAGGTGGAACGAGTTGATCGGGTCGAACTCCGTCACGTTGACCAGATAGACGCGGCACAGATCGCCGACGCCCACCCGGATCGGGTACTGGTTGTGGAAGAACGCGGACGTGTTGACCGCGTAGACCTCGTTCTCGCCGTCGAAGTTCGTGTCGAACCCGTTCATCACCATGACCATCTCGCGCGCGGGCGGGCGGCCCTGCGGCGGGTCGATGATGAACGTCCCGTAGAGACCCTTGTGGATGTGCCGGGTCAGCGGGAGGGTGTGGCAGTGGTACAGGTGGAGCCCGAACGGCCGCGCCTCGAACTCGTAGGTGAACTGCTCGCCCGGCTCGATGACCGGCGTGACGCCATCCATGGCCGGCGGGTGCGTGCCGTGGAAGTGGATGGTGTGCGGGTGCGAGCCCGCGTTCACGAACTCGACCTCGACGATGTCGCCCGCGGTGCACCGCAGCGTCGGACCCGGCACCTGGCCGTTGTACGTCCACGCCGGGTACCACACGCCCGGCGCCACCTCGATCTCGCGATCGAGCGCCACCATCTGCCAGCG
>JAWWCR010000149.1:0-12128 GCA_033720355.1 Gemmatimonadota bacterium | reverse complement strand
CCGTCGCTCCAGCGCCGGCCGTGCATCTTCCGCCCCGTGAACTCGTCGACGATGAGCACCTCGCCCTCCTCGACGACGTACTCCACGTCCTTCTCGTACAGCGAGTGCGCCTTCACGAGCTGGTGGATGACGTGGATCTTCTCGGACTTCTCCGCGTACTCGCGCTCGAGCTCCTCGATCTGCTCGCGCTTCTCGTCCGCCGAGAGGTCGTCGCGGTCCTCGACCTGCTGTACCTCCTCGGAGATGTCGGGGACCGTGAACGCGTCGGGATCGTCGGGGGACAGCACGTCCAGCCCCCGGTCGGAGATCTGGATCGTGTGCCCCTTCTCGTCCATCGAGTAGAGCAGCATCTCGTCGACATCGGACATGCGCTTCTCGCGCATCATGTCCGCCTCGACCCGCTGGACGAGCTGCTTGACGCCGGACTGCGTCAGAATCTTGAGGAGACGCTTGTTCTTTGGCGCCCCGCGTCGCGCGGCGAGCAACTTGAGCCCGGCCTCCCAGCGCTTCTCTCCGTCGTCCTCCTCCTCGACTTCCTCCAGCATCCGGCCGCCCTCGGCGACGAGACCGTTGACGATCTTTCCCTGGCTGCGGACGAGCGCCGATACCTGCGTGTTGTGCTTTCGGTAGACGTCGCGCTCGTCGCGGCCGGCCGGGCCGCTGATGATGAGCGGCGTCCGCGCCTCGTCGATGAGGACCGAGTCGACCTCGTCGATGATCGCGTACGAGTGGGGGCGCTGTACGCGCTGCGCGAGGTCGATGACCATGTTGTCGCGCAGATAGTCGAACCCGAACTCGTTGTTGGTGCCGTACGTGATGTCGCTCGCGTAGGCGGCCCGCCGCTCGGGCGTGCCGGGCTGCGTGTCGTCGAGACAGGCGACCGAGAGACCTAGCCACTCGAAGACGGTCCCCATCCACTGCGAGTCGCGGCGGGCCAGGTAGTCGTTGACGGTGACGAGGTGCGCGCCCTTCCCCGACAGCGCGTTCAGGTAGAGCGGCATCGTCGCGACCAGCGTCTTCCCCTCACCCGTCGCCATCTCGGCGATCTTGCCCTGGTGGAGCACGATCCCGCCGATGAGCTGGACGTCGTAGGGCACCATCTCCCACGTCATCTCGTTGCCGGTCACGGTGATCGGCGTGCCCATCAGACGCCGGCAGGCCTCGCGTACGGTCGCGAAGACTTCGGGCAGCAGCTCGTCCAGCACCTCCTGGAGGGCCTCTCCGAGCTCCGCCTCGGTCGAGGCGATGCCCTCGGTGAGATCCGCGCGCTTCCCGGGGTTCTCGGTGTGACGGCGAGTCTCTCGGAGCTCCTCGACGGCCTCCTCGAACGACTTCGTCCGCTCGGCGATGATCGCGCGGAACCGCTCGGTCTGGGCCTGGATCTCCTCGTCGGAGAATTCGGCCAGACGCGCCTCGTGCTCCTTGATCTCATCGACGATGGGACTCAGCCGCTTCATCTCTCGCTGGAAGCGTGTTCCGAAGATCCCCGTGACCGCGTTCTTCAGCATCACCTGCTCGCTGGTTGTGCTCGCGCCGCCTCGTGCCAGGCGCGCTCTATGTCCACCCGGATGGATTCCGGGACGAGATAACGAATCGGGCGCCCACGCCGGAGCCGTTCCCGGATCCTGCTGGCCGACAGATCGATTCGCGTGACGTCGACGGCAATATACGGCAAATCCCGAGCGGTGTCGGGAAGCGCGGGCTCGTCCCCCTCGCGCCGCATGACCGCGATGCGCGCGAGCCGGGGCAACCGCTCGTAGTCGTGCCACGTGTCGATCAGCGCGAGCTGATCGGCTCCGATGACGAGCGTGAGATCGGCGCCCTCCGTCTGCCGGCGGACCGCCTCGAGGGTCTCGACGGCGTACGAGGGCCCGGAACGCTGGTACTCTACATCGCTGACTTCGATCCCCTCGGCCCCTTCGAACAGCCGGCGCGTGAGCGCCAGCCGCACCGCGGGGGGGAGGGTGGCGTCGCGGTGCGGGGGCCGCGCCGCCGGGACGACGAGCAGTCGATCCAGATCGAGGCGCTCGAGGACGTCGCGGGCCACGATCGCGTGGCCGATGTGTGGCGGATCGAAGGTGCCCCCGAACACCCCTATCCGGTCACCGATCGCCGTCCTCCCGTCTCACGCGCTCGGCCTCCTCCGAGTCGGGGAACTCCGCGTAAAGCCGATCCCGGACGGTCCTGGCCTCGGAGTCGAACCCGATCTCGGTGTAGCTCTCCCACATCATCGCGAGAAGCTGCGGCATGATCTCGGGTGTGGGTCCCTCGGAGAGCGACTTCTCGAAGTACACGTTCGCCGACTCGTAGAACTTGCGATCGAAGTAGTACTCGCCGAGAACGAAGCTCTTCTCGGCGAGCTTCCCGCGAGCCTGCTGGAGTAGCGCCTCCGCCTCGGGACGCAGATCGCTCGTCGGGAAGAACTGGAGGAGCCGCTGGCACTCGACGATCGCCCGGTTCGTGTACTCCTGGGACAGCGTGACGCGCGGCGACGCCTGATAGTAGGCCCGACACACCCCCAGCTGCGCGTCGTCCGCGAGAGGGCTGTTCGGACGTCCGATGGCCAGACGCGAGAACTCGTCGGCGGCCTCGATCTCCTGTCCGAAACGGAGCTGCGACTCGGCGAGCATGTACTGCGCGCTGTCGGCCATCGGCGAAAGCGGATCGGAGAGCATGAAGCGCTGGAAGCCGTTGCGGGCCGCCGCGTAGTCCTCCTCGTCGAAGTGCGTCTGCGCCCACGCGAACAGGTCCGGCGAGGAGATCACGTCGGGTGGCTGGGGCGCCCCGCACGCCGCACACGCGACCACGAGCCACGCCGCCCGGGATGCGCCGGGGATCCGCCGCTGCGCGGGCGTCTCACTCATTCCCGAACCCGAACCGTATCTGTCGGATCCGCTGCTCCGCCTCCCGCACCATCTCGCCCGTCCGCGACGGGTTCAGGTCGAGGACGCGCTGGTACGCCGCGAGGGCCGCGTCGCTGTTCCCGATCGACAGATACATCTCGCCCCGCATGAAATGAGCGCTCGGCATGAGCGTCCGCGGGACGCCGAGCTCGACCATCTCGTTGAGCTTCTCGAGCGCCGCCCGCGGTCTCCCCGACGCGCGGTCCTCGTCGGCCGAATCGAACAGGCAGTTGCCGTAGTGGAAGCGGGCGGCCGCGTACTCGCCGGCACGCCGGTTCGCGACCTCGATGTAGCGCTCGAAATAGGGGAGGGCCCGTTCGCACCCGCCCAGCTCGGCATAGGCGCGCCCCGTCTCGTAGAGCAGAGCCGGTTCGGGGCTCTGATCGTCGCCGAGCACCGCCAGATAGAGGCCGAGCGACCGCGGGTGGTCTCCGTCGCGAGCGTAGTGGCGCGCGAGCGAGAGCAGGAGCTCGGGCGGCATGTACCCCAGCCCCCATTCGAAGAGGGGCTGCACCGATCTGCTCATGTTCTCCGAAGCCCCGCGCTCTCGAGCGTCGAGCGCGAGCGCGACGAGATCGGCGGCGATCTGGTGACGGTAGCTCTCGTCCTTCTCCGCGAGAGGCTCGAGGTACTCGAGCGCCTCGTCCACATCGCCGCGGGTCGCGTACGCGTGCCCCAGCCTGAGCACGATCTCGTCGGCATCTCCGCGTTGCCGCTGCGCCAGCTTGTATTCGGCGATCGCGGCGTCGGTCTCGCCCACCGCCAGCAGCCGGTCGCCCAGGGCGATCGACCGCTCGGACGGATCCTGGCACGCCCCTATCGAGACGAGCAGGACGGCCGACGCGACCGCCCGGGACAGGCGGCGGGTGGATTCTGGTTGAATGCAGGTCATATTCTCGAGGCCGTCTCAGGCCGGGCGATCGATGGCGGGCGGCGATTCCCTCTCCGCGACGACGGCGCGGCGCGGCGCGGAGATCCGCTTCCCCGTCCAGCGTCTGACAAGACCGTACTTGATGATGCAGCGAAACGCCGAGAGGCCGTCCCGCCACGTGATCTTCTTCCCCTCAGCATACGTTCGACCGGCGTATGAGATCCCCACTTCGTACACGCGCCAGCCGCCGAGGGCGATCTTGGCGGTGAGCTCGGGCTCGACCCCGAAGGCCCGCTCCTCGACGACCAGGTTCTCGAGTACCTCCCGCCGGAAGCATTTGTAGCATGTCTCCATGTCGGTGAGGTTCAGATTCGTGACCATGTTCGAGGCGAGGGTCAGCAACTTGTTGCCCACCGAGTGCCAGAAATAGAGGACGCGGTGGGGGCGCCCGCCCATGAACCTCGATCCGTAGACCACATCGGCCTTGTTCTCGAGGATCGGGGCCAGCAGCAGCTCGTAATCGGCCGGGTCGTACTCCAGGTCGGCGTCCTGTACGAGGACGACATCGCCCGTCGCGGCCTGGAAGCCGGTCGACAGCGCGGCTCCCTTCCCCCGGTTCGCCGGGTGGAGGATCACCGTGTCTACGAGGCCTTCCGCCTTCAGCGCATCGAGGATGCGGCGTGAGGCGTCGACCGATCCGTCATCGACGGCGACCAGCTCGACATCCGGCGCCACCCGCTTCACGCGCCGGACGATCTTCTCGAGCGTCTCTTCCTCGTTGTAGATCGGCATCACGACCGACACGCGCACGTCCTGCATCGTCACCCCACCCCCGTCGTCCGTCCCGTCGATCACGCGTCTTCGTCACCCTCGGTCAGCACCGGGGGGCTGACGAGCGCGCCGCGATCCCGCAGACCCTCAAAGTACTCGATCGTGGCCTCGAGGCCGACCGCCAGCTCGATCGTCGGCGCCCAGCCGAGCGTCTCTCTCGCCCGGGCGATGTCCGGACGCCGAACCTTCGGGTCGTCAGTGGGCAACGGTACCCGGCGGACCTCCGAGGAGGAACCCGTAACGCGGAGAACGATGTCGGCCAGCTCGCGGATCGTGAACTCGGTCGGGTTTCCGATGTTCACGGGGTCGGGCCCGCCCCGCTCGAACAGGCGCCACGCTCCGTCGATGAGATCCGACGCGTAGCAGAAGCTGCGCGACTGGGATCCGTCTCCGTAGATGGTGAGCGGCTCCCCGAGCAACGCCTGGACGATGAAGTTCGACACGACGCGGCCATCCCCCGGACGCATCCGCGGGCCGTACGTGTTGAAGATCCGGATGATCCGGGTGTCCACGCCGTGGAAGCGGTGGTACGCCATCGTGATCGCCTCGGCGAACCGCTTCGCCTCGTCGTATACGCCTCGCGGGCCGATCGGGTTGACGTTGCCCCAGTACGACTCGGGCTGCGGGTGGACGAGCGGGTCGCCGTAGACCTCCGAGGTGGAGGCGAGCAACAGCCGCGCCCCCTTGGCCTTGGCGAGCCCGAGCACGTTGTGCGTCCCCAGCGACCCGACCTTGAGGGTCTGAATCGGGAGGTTCAGATAGTCCACCGGGCTGGCGGGCGAAGCGAAGTGGAAGACGCCGTCCAGGGCGCCGGTGACCTCGATGAACGTGCTCACATCGTGCTCGACGAACTCGAACCGCGAGTCGTTCTCGAGGTGGCGGATGTTCGCCAGGGAACCGGTGATGAGGTTGTCCATCCCGATGACGGTATGGCCCTCGCCCAGGAGACGGTCCGTCAGGTGCGATCCGAGGAACCCGGCCGCGCCAGTGACGAGGATTCTCACACGACAGCTCCCCGGCCGATCGAGTAGTACTCGAAACCCTCCTGTCGCATCTTCTCCCGCTCGTAGATGTTGCGGCCGTCGAACACGACGCGGTCCGAGAGGCGCTCCGCCACCGCCCCCCAGTCGGGGCGCCTGTACTGGAGCCACTCCGTCACGACGATGAGCGCGTCGGCGCCCTCGCAGGCGCTGTACTCGTCCTGCGCGTACCGGATCGAGTCGCCGAGATAGTGCTCGCGGGCGGCGTCGATCGCCACCGGGTCGTGCGCCGTCACCTCGGCCCCCGCCTCGAGCAGGCTTCGGGCGATCGTCAGCGAGGGCGCGGCGCGCATGTCGTCCGTCTCGGGTTTGAAGGCGAGACCCCACATGGCGAAACGCCGCCCCGAGAGATCCTCGCCGAAGCGCGCGAGCACTTTCTCCACGAGAACCCTCTTCTGCCGGTCGTTCGCCTCGTGGACCGCCCGCAGCACGCCGAGGTCGACGCCGTGGTCCTCGCCCGTCTGGATCAGCGCCTGGACGTCCTTCGGGAAGCAGCTACCGCCGTACCCCGTCCCCGCGTAGAGAAAAGAGGGCCCGATGCGCTTGTCCGACCCCACCCCGCGACGTACGAGCTCCACATCCGCTCCGGTCCGCTCGCAAAGCGCCGCGATCTGGTTCATGAAGCTGATGCGCGTGGCCAGCATGGAGTTCGCGGCGTACTTGGTCATCTCCGCCGACGGGATGTCCATGAAGATCAAGGGATTGCCCGACCTGACGAACGGTGCGTACAGCTCCTCGAGACGCTCGCGCGCCACCTCGGAATCGACGCCGCACACGACCCGGTCCGGGTACATGAAGTCCCCGATCGCGTCGCCTTCCTTCAGAAACTCGGGGTTGGAGCACACATGGAAGCGAACGTCGGTTCGTCCCGCGATCTCCTCCCGCACGACCTCGCTCGTCCCGACCGGCACGGTGCTCTTCATGATCACGACCGCATCCTGCCTGATGTGGTCGCCGATCGTCCGCGCGGCCTCGCGAACGTAGTCGAGGTTCGCCGCCCCGTCCTCGCCGGGCGGCGTGCCGACGGCTATGAACACGACATCGGCCTTCCGAAGCCCTTCGGCGGCGTCGGTCGTGAAGACGATCCGCCCTTCCGCGAGGTTGTGGGAGATGAGGCGGTCGAGCCCCGGCTCGTAGATCGGGACCTCGCCGGAGTTGAGACGAGCGATCTTCGACTCGTCGATGTCGGCGCAGGTCACGTGATTCCCCGCCTCCGCCAGACACGACCCGACCACCAGACCGACGTACCCCGTCCCGATCACGGTGACTACCATTGCCGTCTCACCCCCGCCTCCCGAGTCACTGGTGGCCCGCAGCCACCCAACTGTACGTCTCGCGGACCCCTTCGCGCACCTCCCGGCGGCAGGTCCAGCCGGTCGCGCTCCGCAATCTTCCTGCCGAGCCGACCACCCTGGGCGGATCGTCCGGGCGAAGCCGCGCCCGATCGACTCTGATCTCCGGATCGATGCCGGCCTCGGCGAGGATCCACGACAGCACCGTACGGATGGCGATCCCCTCGCCCGAGCAGACGTTGTAGATCCGGTGTGGGGGAGACGCGAGCGAGGCGAGCGCCAGCAAGGCGTCGACACCATCGCCGACGTGGATGAAGTCCCGCTCCACCTCGAGGTTGCCGACCTCGATCAGCGGTTCGGAACGTCGGGTCGCAATCGCTGCCGCCTGCCGGCAGAAGCCGGGCACGACGAAGACATCCGCCTGACCCGGGCCTGTCATCGGAAACAGACGGGCCACCCGTACGTCTAGCCCGACCGCCGCCCCCAGGGTCAGGGCCACGAGCTCCTGCGCCGCCTTCGACACACCGTAGGGCGAGCGAGGCGCGACGGGAGCGTTCTCGTCGACCGGGTCGGGGCCGGGGTCGCCGTACACGTCGGCCGAGCCCGGGACGACGACCCGACACCCGGGGGCGGCATCGGCGACGGCGTCGAGCACGTTGAGGGTCCCCTCGGCGTTCGTGCGCAGCGCCTCGGCGGCCCGGCCGCGCGCCCTCGCGCCCGATGAGAACCCGGCGAGGTGGAACACGACCTCGGGCTCGGCTGCCTCGACCGCACGACGCACCGTCGTGACATCGAGGACGTCGACGACGCGCCACTCCGGAGCCGGGCGCCCGGCGGGCGCCTCCTCCGGCGCGGCCTGCAGCCGGGTCGCGGTCACGCGATCGCCGCGATCGAGAAGGGCCGCGACGAGGTGGCCACCAACGAAGCCCTCCGCGCCCGTGATGAGCGTGTTCACGATCTCGCGAGCTGCCGCGCCAGTCTGCGCGCCGCGTAGGTCACGATCAGATCGGCGCCGGCGCGGCGGATCGCGAGCACCGTCTCCATGTGCGTCGCTTCGGCGTCGAGCCAGCCGTTGCGTGCGGCGGCCTCGATCATCGCGTACTCCCCGGACACGTGATACGCCGCGGTCGGCATCCCGAATGCCGTCTTGACGCGGTGGACGATGTCGAGCGAGGTGAGGGCCGGCTTGACCAGCAGGATGTCCGCGCCCTCCGAGACGTCCAGCGCGACCTCCCGCAGCGCCTCGTCGCCATTGGCGACATCCATCTGGTAGGTCCTCCGGTCGCCGAAGGCCGGGGTCGAGTCGGCGGCGTCCCGAAAGGGCCCGTAGAACGCCGACGCGAACTTGGCGGCGTACGACATGATCGCGGTGTCGGCGTGGCCCTCATCGTCGAGCGCCGCGCGGATGACGCCCACGCGCCCGTCCATCATGTCCGACGGCGCCACCACGTGGGCCCCCGCCGTCGCGTGGCTCACCGCCTGGGCCGCGAGCCTCTCGAGCGAGGCATCGTTGTCCACGTCGCCGTCGGCGATGACCCCGCAATGTCCGTGGTCGGTGTACTCGCACAGACACACATCGGTGATGATGACCATCCCGGGGGTCGCATCGCGGATGGCGCGGACCGCACGCTGTACGATCCCGTCGGGATGGTCCGCCCGGCTGCCCCGTGCGTCCTTCGAGCGCGGGATGCCGAAGAGGAGCAGCGCCCGGATGCCCTCGTCGAAGGCGCCCGAGGCCTCCTCGACTGCCGCCTCCACGCTCAGACGCGCGACACCCGGCATCGACTCGACCGGGACGCGGTGGTCGGAGCCGTCATCGATAAAGAGGGGATAGACCAGGTCCGTCGGGGCCGGCCGGGTCTCGCGGACGAGCTCCCGGAGCGCTGCGGTGCGCCGGAGGCGTCGCAACCGGGTGGCCGGGTAGCCCGGCTCTCCCCGTCCCGGGCGGCCGGCGGAGGCGCTCACACGGCCACCTCGACCGCGATCCGCTCGACGAGAGACCCCGCCGTGGCCCTTTCCGCCACGATCGGGTCCCCCAGCCCCTTCTTGCGCACGGTATCGGCCGTGACCGGCCCGATCGCCGCCACCCGGGCGCCGCCGGTGTCGGCGCCGGCGAGATCCACGAACCCCCGCACGGCGGAGGAGGCCGTGAACGTGATCCAGTCGAGCGCGCCGGTCGCGACGACCTCACGCAGCCGGTCGCGGCTCGATTCGTCGGTGCGCGTCGCATAGGCCGCGACATCGTCGACGCGGGCCCCCGCCGCGCGGAGCCGCTCGGGGAGGACCGGCCGGGCGTGCTGGGCGCGCGCGAGAAGCACTCGACGGCCCGTGAGGTCGCCGCCCGCGATCAGCGCGTCGGCGAGCGCCTCGCCCCGGTGCACGTCGGGCACAAGGTCGGGAACGAGGCCGCGGGCCCGCGCGGCGCGCGCCGTGGCCGTGCCGATGACGGCGATCCGCGGCGGGGACGCGGGCTCGCCGTCGTCGCCCCGTCGGGCCACCGCATCGGCGAATCGCTCCACGCCGTTCGCGCTCGTGAGGAGGATCCAGTCGTAGCCCTCGAGGTTCGATACGGCCGCGGCGAGGGGGACCGGGTCGGTCGGATCATCGATCCGGGTCGTGGGAACCGCTTCGACGGCAGCGCCCATCGCGGTCAGGGCGGCGGAGAGAGAATCGGAGGGGGCGGCGGGTCTCGTCACGAGCACCCGCAGCCCGGCCAGCGGCCGCGCGGGCCGGGCGGGCGTCAGGACGCCTTGAGGACTTTCCCGGACTTCAAGCAGCGCGTGCACACGCGCACCCGACGTCGACTCCCGTTCTCGACGATCCGTACCCGCTGCAGATTCGGCATGAAGCGCCGCTTCGTCTTGTTGTTCGCGTGGCTGACGTTGTTCCCCACCCTCGGGCCCTTGCCGCACACGTGACAGAAATTCGCCATTCTCGATAATCCCCGATCTCAGTGCACGACGAGCGAATCTGCGAGGAGGAACGTGGGGCTCATCGGAATGCTCTCCTCCATCCCCGCGTTCACTGCCCCCTCCGAGACCCACACGCCCCGGATCGAATCGTTGAAGGTGTAGACCGTGCCCGCCAGGAAGACCCTGTCGCCACCATAGAGGTTCGTGATGTTGGCCATCCGCAACCGCTGGATCGCGTCGGGGGCCAGCAGAACCGGATATGCCACGGTCTCGGAGAGCGCTATCGAGAGCGCGCCCTGCCCGAGCCCCGCCGCGACGGGGATCGTGTCGATGACGACATCGCGACCCACCGCTCCGGCCGGATCGGCCAGCAGATCGCCCGCATGCAGATCCCGGGCGGCCTCGATCGCCGCCGCGGCCGCTGCCTCGCGCTCGGCCTCGACTTCCCGCGACTCCAGATTCAGCCAGTACATGAATGCACCGATCGCCACCAGCGCCACCACGCTGAGGATCGCCCCGATCGCGCCTTCACCTCTGTTCGACATGCAGTCCTCTCTGCCCTAGAAGCCCGTTGAAGAACTACGGCGGGCCGCGTTACGCGCGCCACAGCCCCGGATCCAAGGCGCGCGAGCGAAGGCATAGCCATAGCTACGTCGAGCGAGCGGAACGCCGGAGACGGGGCTGTGCCGCCGTAACCGTCCACCATGGTTGCCCATGTCGCTCTCTATGATCGGCGCAGGGGGGTCACGCGGTTGATCCATCATCATTCCTCCTCGCCGTAGCTATGGCTACGACTCGTCGTCTCTCCTCGGCTGAACCGCGTGAGACCCCTGCGCGCGGCCCACCGTAGTTCTTCAACGGGCTTCAGGCTCTCACCCTCTTCGCCAGCGCCGAAAGACCCCGCCCGTACCGGATCGGGGCTCAGTCTCGCTCCGTCAACTCGATCAGAGCGAGCTCTGCCCCGTCTCCCTTACGCGCACCGAGCTTGAGGATCCGGGTATACCCCCCCGGCCGCCCCTCGAACCTCGGCCCGATCTCCTCGAACAGCTTGTGCAGCGCCTCGCCGTCGGCGATGTGCCGCCCGGCGAGCCTCCGGCTGTGAAGATCGCCCCGCTTGGCGAGAGTAATCAACTTCTCGGCGAACGGGCGCAACTCCTTCGCCTTCGCCTCCGTCGTCCGGATGCGCTCGTGGACGAACAGGCTGGTCGCCATGTTTCTCATCGTCGCCCGCTTGTGGCTGCGGGTTCGGCTGAGCTGGCGGCCCTTCTTGCGGTGCCTCATTCCTCGCTCCCGGCTCCGTTCTCGGTCGAATCGTCCGCGAGATAGAGGTTCCCCGCCTCATCGCGCTCGAAGGCCATCCCGAAACGGAGACCGTTCTCGGCGAGGACTTCCGCGATCTCCTCGAGCGACTTCTCGCCGAAGTTCTCGAGGTTGAGGATATCGTCGCGAGACTGGGTCACGACGTCACCGAGCGTGCTGATGTTCTGCCGCTCCAGCGTGTTTCGCGACCGCGCCGAGATCTGCTCGAACTCGTCGAGGGGCCGCTCGAGCAGCGCGACGAGGCTCGCCTCGAGAGGCTGCTGCGCATCCCCGCCCACCGGGGCGCCATCCTCGGCCTCCGGCAGCGTGGGGACGATCCCGAGCTGGCTGAAGTAGGAGAGGTGCAGACGAGCGATCTCCGCCGCCTGCGCGATGGCATCCGCGGGATCCAGCGCCCCGTTGGTCTCGACATCGACCTCGAGCCGATCGAAGTCGGTGCGCTGTCCCACCCGTGTCTCGTGGACCGCGAAGTTGGCGCGCGTGACCGGGTTGTATACGGAGTCGATTCGGATCATGCCGACCGGAAACTCGCCCGCCCGCTCGGGATCATCGAGATCGACGTGGTGCTCGGCCATCACGAAGCCACGCCCGCGATCGACCCACAGATCCATCGTGAGGGGGCGGTTCTCGGGCTGGTCCTCCTGGAGGGTGAACAACACGTGATCCGGGTTGACGACCTCCACGCTCGGGTGCTTCTGGATAGCCGCGGCCGTCACCACGCCGGCCTTCCGAACCGACAGCTCGAGCTTCGCCTCGTCGACGTCCGCATCCATGATCAGGACCAGACCCTTCAGGTTCTGGATGATCTGGTGGACATCCTCGGCCACCGCGTCGACCGTCTGATGCTCGTGCTGGACGCCGTCCGCGCGGATCGCCCACACGGCCGCGCCCGGCAGCGACGAAAGGAGGATCCTGCGGATCGAGTTCCCGATGGTATGACCGAACCCGCGCTCGAGGGG
>JAWWCR010000148.1:0-12225 GCA_033720355.1 Gemmatimonadota bacterium | reverse complement strand
TCTCCGAGCGGATCCTCATGGCGGACTTCCAGGCGGGTGACGAGATCGCGGTGGACGTGGCGGAGAACGAGGAGTCGCTCGGGTTCGGAGCTCCATCCCCATCCTCCGCTACATGATTCGGCGCTCCCCGCGAGCGCCACGAACGGGCGCGGCGGCGGTACTCGGCGCGATCCTCGCAGTCGCGGGGATCGCGCCCGCATTTGGGCAGGAGATCGGCCAGAGCAGCGTCCGTATCGACAGCATCGTCGTGACGGGCAACTCGCGTCATTCCGCCGTCGACATCATCAACCGCAGCGGGCTGCGTGTGGGGAACGTCGTGCGCGCCCCGCAGGTCGCGAGCGCGATCAACCGGCTGTTCGCATCCGGCGACTTCTCCGACGTGCGGATGGGCGTCGGGGGGACCGACCCCACGCAGGGCATCTTCTACATCGCGGTGGAAGAGCGGCCGTACATCACCGGCTACGTGTTCGAGGGACTCGAGCGCGTCAGCGAGGGCCTGATCCGCGACACGATCGGGCTCGCGCGCAACTCGCCGCTCGACCCCGACCGGATCGCGCGGGCCCGCAACATCATGTCGGACCTGCTCGCCAACGAGGGCTTCCCGACGGCCGAGATCGACACCCTGATCCGCCCCGATCCGGTCTCTCTCGACGACTACGTGGTGACGTTCGACGTTCGCGAGGGACCGCGTCTCGGGATCGTCGAGATCGACTTCGTCGGGAACGATTCGTTCACCGACGCCGAGATCCGCTCGGCGCTCGTGACCGATCAGGAGGGCTTCTGGTGGTTCAACGCGGGCGAGCTCAAACGCGATGAGTTCAACCGCGACGTCACACAGCGGCTGCCGGCATTCTACTACTCGCACGGCTACCTCGACTTCGCGGTCGTGCGCGATACGGTCATCTCGGATCCGACGACGGGGAAGGGCCGGATCGAGATCGAGGTGTCGGAGGGCCCGCAATACGTGCTCGAGGAGTTCCGGATCAGCGGGAACACCGCCTTCCCGACCGCGGTCATCGAGCCCATCGCTCGCGTGGGCCAGGACGACGTCGGCGACGACGGCGCGCTGCCTCCGTTCAACCGCACCGCATTCGATGAACAGCAGGGGGCCCTCGCGGACATGTACCGCAACAGCGGCTACCTGCGTGTCACCTTCCGGCCGGAGATCCAGCGGCTGCCGGCCCCGGAGGAGGGAGGGAATCCGCGGGTGCGCGCCCTCCTCCCGATCGTCGAGGGCGAGCCGAGCTACATCCGCGAGGTCTCGATCGAGGGGAACACGTACACGCACGATCGGATCGTCCGGAACCGGCTCTTCATCTATCCCGGCGACGTCTACTCGCAGGACCGGCTGATCCGCTCGTTCCAGGCCATCCAGGGCCTCGGGTTCTTCGACCCGCTGCCGCCGGAGGAAGCCGTCCAGATCCGAGAGCGACCGGACGGCGACATCGACGTCACCCTCCGCGTCCTCGAGAAGCAGACCGGCACGCTCAACTTCGGGGTCACGGCGTCCGGGTATAGCGGTCTTGCCGGCTTCATCGGCTATACGCAGCCCAACCTGTTCGGACTCGCGAAGACGGGGAGCTTCCGGTGGATCTTCGGACGTCGGCAGCAGGATCTCGATCTCAGCTACTCCGACCCGGAGATCTTCGGATCCCGGTACTCGGGGACGATCAGCCTTCGGAACTCACGCGACCAGTTCACCGGGTTCAGCCTGGGTGATCGTCGTCAGACAGGGGGCCTCGTCGAGGTGGGGGTGCCGCTGCTGGGCCTCAGATCGACACGGGCGTTCGTCGGGTACTCGCTGTTCAACGACCGGGTGCGCGGGCTCGACACGACGAACGTGATCGCCAGTCAGGCCAACCTGTTCGCGGGTACGCGATCCGCGGCGAGTCTCCGGATCGTGCAGGACACACGGAACAACCCGCTGTTTCCGACCGGCGGATCGCGCAACTCGCTGTCGCTCAGACAGACCGGAGGCATCCTCGGCGGGGACGGGAACTACCAGAAGATCGACCTTACCAGCGACTGGTACGTCCCGGTGGGCACGCTGGGCGCCAGCCCGACGAACCCCACTCCGATCGAGTTCACCTTCGGGCTGAACTTCAGCGCCGGTGTGATACTCGGGACCAATCCGTTCTTTACGGAACGCTACTACGCGGGTGGGACGCAGGCCGGCATTCCCATACGAGGGTATGGGGAGGCCACCGTCACCCCGCTGGGACACCTGCCCGACGAGGCGCCGATCAGCGACCTCGATCGCGTCGGCGAATCGTTCTTCAAGACGGGGGCGGTGTTCGGCGTGAAGCTCACGCAGCAGATCTTCGCCAGCGCGTTCGTGGATGCGGGCAACGTCTGGCTCACCGCCGCGGACATCAATCCGACGGATCTGCTGCTCGGGGCCGGATTCGGGGTCAGCCTCGTCACGCCGTTCGGGCCTATCGGGCTCGACTACGCGTACGGGTTCGACCGACGGGACGTGATCGGCCGGCCGAACCCGGGCTGGCAGCTGCACTTCAAGTTCGGACAGATCTTCTGATCAGGACCCTGTCGCCGGGGCACGGCGAATCGTCATAGAAGGAGAACGCACGAAATGCGATACATGAAGAGCCTCGCCCTCGTCCTGATCGGAATCGGGACCGCCGCGCCGATCGCCGCTCAGGCCGAGGGGGCGGGCGCCACGATGACCCTGCCGCCCGACGGGACGGCCCTGGTGTTCGTCAACACCCAGGCGATCCTCCCGGTGGCGCCCGGCGCCGAGGCGGCGCAGGCCGCGTTCGAGACCGAGCTCACGGGGTTTCGGAACGAGCTCGAGGGGATGGCGAACCAGATCGACAGCCTTCTCGCGGAGTACCGACGCCAGGAGGCCCTGATGGATCCTGCCGCCAAGGAGGCGAAGCAGAACGAGATCCTCGAGCTTCAGCAGGCCGCCCAGAACCGGCAGCTCCAGCTCGAGACGCTGTCGGAGCAACGCCGGGCCGCGCTTCTCGAGCCGATCCTGAACAACATCCGGGATGTCATCGAGGACCTCAGGGCGGAGAAGCAGTACTCGATCGTCTTCGACATCGCCGAGTCGGGCGTGGTCGCGGCGGATAGTACCCTGGACATCACGAGCGCGGTGCTCGAGCGGATGGGCGTCAGCCCGAACCCCGCCGGCGGCGTGCCGCAGCGCTGACGGCGGCGGACCACCCGAGGAGTCCCTCCCACTTGGCCAGCGCCGGGGGGAGGGGCATTCTCCTACCCCATGTCCATGGCTGAATACCCGGCGGCCCGGATGGCCGAGTTCGTAGGCGCGCGTCTCGAAGGCGACGGTGATCGCGTCCTGCGCGGCGTGGCGCCCGCGGGAGACGCGGGACCGGATCACATCACCTTCGTCGAGCGGGCCGCCGTGGCGGGTCGTCTGACGGGCACCGATCCCGGCGCGGTCCTGGTGCGCGAGGGGGTGGATCTCCCGCCGCTCGATGGCGCCATCCTCCGGGTCGAACACCCCGAGGCGGCCTTCGCCAGGGTGCTCGAGCTCTTCTATCCGCGCGCCGAGCCCGAGCCGGGTGTCCACGCCACGGCCGTCGTCGATGACGAAGCCGTGCTCGGCGACGATGTGAGGGTGGGGCCACACGCCGTGATCGAACGCGGAGCTCGGATCGGAGCCGGGTCGCGCGTGGGACCCGGAAGCTTCGTCGGCGCCGGGGCAGAGATCGGCGAAGGATGCCGTATCCAGCACGGGGCCTCGATCTTCGGGTGCTGCGTGCTCGGCGATCGCGTCGTCGTGGGTCCCGGGACCCGGCTCGGAAACGAGGGATTCGGCTTCACGGTGACGCCCGAAGGAGCCAGGCGGATTCCGCAGGTCGGACGCTGCGTCATCGGGGACGCCGTCGAGATCGGAGGCAACTGCACGATCGATCGGGGGTCGATCGGCGACACGATCGTGGGGGCCCGCACCAAGATCGACAGCCTCGTCCATCTCGGACACAACGTCGAGATCGGGGAAGACTGCATGATCGTGGCGCAGGTGGGGATCGCCGGCAGCACACGAGTCGGAAGAGGCGTCGCGCTCGGTGGTCAGGTGGGCGCGATCGGCCACCTGACGATCGGCGATGGCGCCCGTGTAGCCGCGCGTGGCGCGGTCTTCAAGGATGTCCCCGCCGGCGCGACGTATAGCGGCAATCCGGCCCGCCCGCACCGGGCGGCCCTTCGCGAGACCGCCGCGATCTTCCGGCTCCCGGACATCATTTCGAGGCTCGGTCGGATCGAGCGGCGTCTGGACGGCGAGGAGTGAGCCCCGTTCGACAGACGACCCTCGCGACCCGCTGCGAGGCCTCGGGCCACGGCCTCCATTCGGCCGAGCCGGTCGAAATCGCGCTGCTCCCCGCGGATCCGGACACCGGGATCCGGTTTCGCCGCACCGATCTCGCCGGCGCGCCGGAGATTTCGGCACGGGCCGGGCAGATCCGCAGCGTGGAGTGGGAGACGTCGCTCAGGGCCGGGAGCGTCGAGGTCCGGACGGTCGAGCACGTGCTCGCGGCGCTGCACGGATCGGGCATCGACAACGCGATCATCGAGATCGATGGCCCCGAACCGCCGGCGCTCGACGGGAGCGCGCGCGAGTGGTGCGGGATGATCGAAGCCGCCGGGGTGTGCGAGCAGGGCGCGGACGCCAGGATCCTTCGACTCGACCGCCCGCTCACCCTGGTCTCGGGCGAATCGGTCTACGCGATGCTCCCCGACACCGGGTTTCGGGTGTCGACGAGCATCGAGTTCGAGCACCCGGCGATCGGCCGCCAGTTCGTCAGCGCGCGGGTCGATCGTTCGACCTTCAGGGAGGAGCTCGGCGGCGCACGAACGTTCGGGCTCGCCGAATGGGAGGGACCGCTGCGCGAGCGGGGTCTCGCGCTCGGCGCGACGCCGGAGAACACGATCGTTGTGGGGGAAGATGGGGTGGAGCGCGGTTGCGAGCTCCGCTACCCTGACGAGTTCGTGCGTCACAAGGCGCTCGACATCGTGGGCGATCTCGCGCTCGTCGGGGCGCGGCTCGAATGTCACATCGTGGCCGAACGACCAGGACACAGGGGGAACGTCGCAGTGGCGAAGAAGCTGTCGCGGGAGTTGAACGGAGATGGGCCCGCATTCGACATCCAGAAGATCCTCGAGTACATGCCGCACCGGTACCCGATGCTTCTGGTCGACCGCATCCTCGAGTTCGAGGAGCGCGAACGGATCGTCGGGCTCAAGAACGTGACGATCAACGAGCCGTTCTTCGCCGGGCACTTTCCCGGACACCCGATCATGCCCGGGGTCCTCGTGGTCGAGGCGCTCGCCCAGTGCGGCGGGCTTCTGCTGATGAACGAGTACGACGACCCGGCGGACAAGGTCGTCTACTTCATGTCGCTCGATGGGGTGAAGTTCCGCCGTCCCGTCACGCCCGGGGATCAGCTCGTGTTCGAGGTCGAGATGCTCCAGTTGCGAACGAAGGCCTGCCGGATGCGCGGAGTAGCCCGCGTCGAGGGGAAGGTCGTTGCCGAGGCCACGATGATGGCCTCCGTGGTGGACAAATGAAAGACGATCAGGCCGTGCAGACGGTCCACCCGACGGCCGTCGTCGACGAGGGCGCGATCATCGGTGACGGGGTCTCGGTCGGTCCCTACGCGGTGATCGGTCCGGGCGTCGAGATCGGCGAGGGGTCCTCCATCGGGCCGCACGTCGTGATCGAGCGCGACACCCGGCTCGGCGCCGAGTGCCGGGTCTCGCCCGGGGCCGTCCTCGGGGCGGATCCACAGGATCTCAAGTACATGGGCGAGCGCACCTGGCTCGAGATCGGACCGCGCACCGTCATCAGGGAGTGCGCGACGCTCAACCGGGGGACGGCGCGGTCGGGAACGACGAGCATCGGATCCGACTGTCTCATCATGGCGTACGCGCACATCGCCCACGACTGCCACATCGGAGATCACGTCATCCTGTCGAACGCGACGAACATGGGTGGACACGTGGAGATCGACGACTGGGCGATCATCGGCGGGCTGACCGCGATCCACCAGTTCGTGCGCGTCGGCCGACACGCGATGGTGGGGGGCGCATCCCGGATCCCCCAGGACGTCGCGCCCTACACGATCGTGGCCGGAAGTCCGGCCGGTGTGTACGGAGTCAACCGCATCGGTCTCGAGCGTCGCGGTTTCGACGAGTCGGAGATCGACACGCTGCGCGACGCCTACCGCACCCTCTTCCGCGGCGGCATCCCGCTGCGGCGCGCCGCCGCGGAGCTCGAGGAGGATCCGTCGCAGCACGTGCAGGCACTCGCGCGGTTCGTGCTCGAGAGCGAGCGTGGCGTGATATCGACAACGCGGACGCGCAGGGCCGCGTCCGACGGAGCCGGTCCGGACGCGGCGTGACACCCATCGGTGCCGGCGTCGTCGGCGTCGGCCGGCTCGGCGCCGTCCACGCCCGGCTGCTCGCCGCGAGCGAGCGCTTCACGCTGGTGGGCGTCCACGACATCGACGAATCCCGGGCGGCGGAGGTGGCGGAAGGGAACGGGGCCCGCGTCTTCGAAACGGCCGAAGCGCTCGCGAGCGAGTGCGACGCGATCGTCGTCGCGGTCCCCACGGCGCTCCATGCCGAGATCGCCGGGGTCTGTCTCGACGCCGATTGTCATCTGCTCGTCGAGAAGCCGCTCGCCGCGACCCCGGAGGAGGCACGCGGGATCGTCTCGGATGCCGATGATCGCGGCGTCGTGCTGGCGGTCGGTCACGTGGAGCGCTTCAACGGGGTCGTCCTCGCGTGCGAGCCGTTTCTCGAGCGACCGCGGTTCATCGAGTCGCTGCGGATCGCGGCATTCCAGCCGCGCGGCACGGACGTGAACGTGGTGCTCGACCTCATGATCCACGACATCGATCTCGTCAGCGCGCTGGTCGGGCGGCCCGTGGTCTCCGTCGACGCGATCGGGACACCCGTGATGACCGGATCGATCGACATGGCGAACGCCCGTCTCAAGTTCGAGGGCGGGGCGGTGGCCGACATCTCGGCCAGCCGGGTCTCGCTCCAGGCGCGTCGAGAGATGCGGTTGTACGAGGACGCGGGATACTTCAGCTTGGATCTGGCGGCCGGCCGGGGGACCTACCTGCGGCGCTCGGACCGTCCCCCCGAAGGCGCATCGGGCATCACCGACCTCGTGGAGCGGATCGAGCTGGTCCCCGAGCCCGGCGAGCCGCTCGAGCGCGAGATCGACGGGTTCGCTGACGCGATCTCCGGACGACCCAGTCGGCTCGTCAGGGGGGCCGCCGGGGTACAGGCGCTCGAGGTCGCTGCCCGAATCACCCGACAGATCGAGGAGTCCGCGGATGTCTTTGCTGAAGATTCGTGAAGAGCGGAAGGAGCTCGGGGGAGCGGTGAAGCGGGGGCCGAAGACCATCGTGCTCCTGCTGCTCCTGCTCGTCGTCGTCGCCCTCTACATGTACCTGGATCGCATCTGACGCCCGTCATCTTCGTCTCCGCCGGCGAAGCCAGCGGCGACGAGCACACCGCGACGGTTGTGGAGGAGATCCGCCGACGCGTGCCGGACGCCCGGTTCCGCGGGCTCGGGGGGCCGCGGATGGCCGCCGCCGGGGTGGAGCTCCTCGCCGAGCTCGACGACCTCGCCGTGATGGGCTTCGCGGAGGTCGTTCGCCGACTCCCCTACTTCCTCCGTCTCGAGCGTCGTGTCTACCGCGACCTCGAAGAGGCGGGCGTCGACCTCGTCATCCCCGTCGACTACCCGGGGTTCAACCTGCGGCTCGCCGGGCGGGCGCACCGCGCGGGCATCCCCGTCCTCTACTACATCGCGCCCCAGGTGTGGGCGTGGAAGGAGAAGCGCGCGGCGAGGCTCGCCGCCCGCTGCGACCTCGTCCTCACCGTCCTCCCGTTCGAGAACCGTCTGCTCGAGGGCTACGGGGTGCGCTGTCGCTTCGTGGGCCATCCGCTTCTCGATGACCGGGCGCGGGCGCGACGGCCGGTGGCAACGCGGGGCGACCCGGCCGCGGCCCGACGTCTGGTCGGTCTGTTCCCCGGATCTCGCGTGCAGGAGATCGACCGGATGCTGCCCGTGTTCACGGCCGCCGCACGTCGTCTCATCGAGCGTCGCCCGGATGTCGACGTCCAGATCGCGCGCGCCGCCCACCTCCCGGCCTCGCTGTATGCCGACGCCGGGTTTCCCGTGGCGACGATGGATGACACGCTCGGCCGCGCACGGGCCGCACTCACGAAGTCGGGCACGATCACCCTCGAGCTCGCGCTGGCCGGTGTGCCGATGGCGGTCGGGTACCGAACGAGCCCCCTCACCTACGCGCTCGCCCGGCGACTGGTTCGCGTTCCGTCGATCTCGCTCGTGAACCTCGTCGCCGGAGCGGAGATCGTGCCCGAGCTGATCCAGGACGAGGCGACTCCCGAGGCCCTTGCCTCCGCGATCGAGCCGCTGCTCGACGACGGAGAGCCGAGGACTCTCATGCTCGACGCGCTCGCGTGCGCGTGCGCGCGGCTGGGCGAGCCCGGGTGCGCGGGGCGGGTAGCCGATCATGCCGTAGGGCTGCTGGGGCGCCGATGAGCGGCCCGAGCGAGACGCTCGTGCGGGCGGGCCGGATCGTCGCGAGCGTCGGGCGCACATGGCGGTTCAGGGATGCCCGCGACCCGTCGTCCTTTCCGCGGTTTCCCGAGGGACCCGTCATCCTGGCCGCCTGGCACGAATACCTGATCGCGGGCGCGCTTTTCGGGCGTGACCGGCAGATCACCTCGCTCGCGAGCCGCCACGCCGACGGCGAGCTGATTTCCCGGATCGTGACGCCGCTCGGCTACGCGATGGCGCGCGGCTCGAGCTCGCGAGGGGGTGCGGGCGGATTTCGCGAGCTCCTCCGGGCCGCCGCCGCGGGTCGGACTCTCTTCATGGCGGTGGACGGTCCGCGCGGGCCCCGACACGTCTGCCAGCCCGGGGTCCTGCGGCTCGCCGAGCACACGGGGCTTCCGATCGTGCCGCTGGGAATGGCGACGGGGTGCGGTGCGCGGATGGGGTCGTGGGACCGGATGCTCATCCCGGCCCCCGGCGCCAGGGTCTTCGTGCGGTTCGGCGCGCCGCTCCGGGCGGACGAGGCCTCCGGGCTCGACGAGCACCGCCTCGGCGCCGCGATCGACCGCGAGGTCGCGCGGTGCGAGGCGCTCGTGGAGGAGGGGCGGGCGGGCCCCGTATACGGGTCTCGCCGCCCCGACGCGGGTGCCGGCCGGCGGGCCGCGACGGGTGGCTCGGCGGGCCGGATCGAGCGCCGGGTCCGCGGCGCCTGGCTCCGACCCGATCCGCCACCCGATTTGCGGGTGCTGTCGGCGGCGTTCGCCGGCGCCCGGACCGCGCGACACGCCGCGTACGACACCGGTCTCCTGCGGGGGGAGAGCGTGCCGATCCCGGTGGTGTCGGTCGGCGGTCTGACGGTCGGCGGTAGCGGGAAGACGCCGCTCGTCTCCGAGCTCGCGGTGTGGCTCACCTCCGCCGGACACCGGCCCGCCATCCTCACCCGGGGCTACGAGGACGAGCTCGCCCTGCACGCCCGGCAGCGACCGCAGGCGATCGTTCTCGGACACCCCGACCGGGTCGCGATCGCCCGGCGAGCCGCGGCGGCCGGCGCGACCGTCGCGCTGCTCGACGACGGGTTCCAGCACCGTCGGCTTGCCCGCGATCTCGACGTGGTCGCGGTGGATCTCGACGCGCTCCGCCGCACGAACCGAGCGACCTTTCCGGCGGGTCCGTTCCGCGAGTCGCCCGCGCGGCTGCGCCGGGCAGATGCGGCGGTGCTCGTGGGCCGCGAGCCCCGGTCACGGGCGGTGGTCGAGTTCGAGCGTGTCTGGCTCGATCGGGCGCCGCGACCCGCCCTCACGAGCCGGGCGACGCTCGAATCGCTGCCGCCCGAGCACCGGGCCGGACCGCGCATCGAGCCCACCGTCGCCTTGACCGGGGTGATGAAGCCCAATCTCTTCTTCGACTTCGTGCGCCGGACCTGTCCGTCCGTGCGCGAGCAGGTGGCGCTGCCCGATCACGGCTGGCCCGATCGCGGATGGGAGGCGCTGCTCGGTGGGACCGGCGACCGGGGAGTCGTGATGACGGCCAAGGACCACGCGCGATTCGCGGGAGGCATCCCCGGGGACGTCGCCGTGTGGGTCGTCCCCGAGCGGCTCGTGTGGCACGACGGCGCCGACGAGCTCGCCGCTCGTGTGATCGACGCCGCAGGCGAGCCGGCGGGGTGCTGACCATCCGGGTGCTCGCCGTCGGCCGTGTCCGGACCCCCGGGGTGGCCGATGCGATCGCGGAGTACGAGAATCGGCTCCGTCACTATTTCAGATTCGAGGCGATCCCGGTCGATGCCGCACAGGTACCCGATACCCGGGCGGGGGAGGGGATGGCGGAGGAGGGAGATCGGCTCGCGAAACGTCTCGCGGACGACGACACCCTCGTCGCCCTGACGCGCACCGGACGCCGGTGGGCCACGCGCGACCTCGCCGAACGGATCGCGGACGCGCAGAACTACGGAGGAGGCGGAGCGCTGGCTTTCGTCATCGGAGGAGCGCACGGGCTGGCCGACGCCATCCTGGAACGGGCGACCCATCGGCTGAGCCTCTCGGACATGACCCTGCCGCACGAGATCGCCCGGCTGGTCCTCACCGAACAGCTGTACCGCGCGGGGACGATCCTCCGCTCGGAACCGTACCACAAGGGGCCATGACCGCGCCGTCGGAGTGGTTCCGCGAGTGGTTCGGCGACGCCTACCTGTCGCTCTACCCGCACCGTGACGAGGACGAGGCCGAGGCGGGCGTGGAGCTGTTCGTGGAAGACGGCGCGCCCGCCGAAGGCGCGAGGATCCTCGATCTCGCGTGCGGCGCCGGGCGACACCTCCAGCGGCTGCGCGCCCGCGGGTTCGAGGCGACCGGGATGGACCTCTCGGCGGCCCTTCTCGCCGAAGCCCGCAAGCGGCCGCGCGTTCGGGGCTCGCTCGTTCGCGGCGACATGCGCGCGCTGCCCTTCGCCGACGGGGCGTTCGGAGGGCTGGTCAACTTCTTTACCTCGTTCGGGTACTTCACGTCTCGCGGCGAGGACCTCGCCGTGATCGATGAGGTCCGACGGGTCCTCTCGCCCGGGGCTCCGTTCATCATGGACTACCTGAACGCGCCGTGGGTCATGGAGCGGCTCGAACCCGAGACCGTGTCCGAGATCCAGGGGAAGCGGGTGCGACAGGTGCGATGGGTCGAGGACGGCCAGGTGTTCAAGCGGATCGAGATCCGCGAGGGGGACGCGGGGCCCGAGGTCTACCACGAACGGGTCCGGCTGTACGAGCCCGACGATCTCGAGCGGATCCTCGCCGAGCGGGGTCTGCGGTCCGAGGCACGGTTCGGCGGATACCACGGCGAGCACTTCGGGGACGGATCGCCCCGTCTGATTCTGCGCGGCCGGGCGACGTGAACGCGCCGCTGCTCGAGCCGACGGCGCTGGGCTCCCCGGAGTCTCTGGCGGGCGCCCTTCTCGCCCGCCGCGGCCCGATCGAGTTCCCGGAGGCCCCCGGGAGACGTCCGCCCGGCGAGCCGGCCCGGATCCGGCCGAGCGCGTTCGGGACGACGTCCGGGACGCTCGCGGCGAAGCTCGAGCGCGTCCTCGCGGGAGAGGGACTCGTCGTCACGACGGGGCAGCAGCCCGTCCTCTTTCTCGGACCCCTGTACGTCCTCTACAAGGCGCTGAGCGCGATCGTCCTCGCGGAGGAGCTCGAGTCGAGGCTCGACGTGCCCGTCGTCCCCGTGTTCTGGATCGCTTCGGACGACCACGACATCGACGAGATCGGCCGAACGTCGGTGCTCGACGCCGGCGGCGAGATTCGCACGCTCGAGCTCGATCGCGAGGGGCGCACGCCCGGACGCCCGGTGGGACCCATGCGAATCGGGGCGAGTGGAGCGGCGCTCACGGATGAGTTGTCTCAACTCCTTCCCCCGTCGGAGTTTAGGGACTCATACCTGACAGTTGTTCGAGATTCATACCGGGCCGATGCCACGGTGTCGGGCGCGTTCGCGGCCGCGCTCTCGGGTGTTCTCGAGGGCAGGGAATACGCCTGGCTCGACTCGGCCCACCCCGAGGCGAAGACGGCGTCGGCACCTCTGTTTCGCCGGATGCTCGAGCATCCCGTCCCCGTCCTCGACGCACTCAAGGAAGGCGATCGGTCGCTGGCCGACGCCGGCTTC
>JAWWCR010000147.1:0-12245 GCA_033720355.1 Gemmatimonadota bacterium | reverse complement strand
CCCGAGGCTGGTGGTGATCGAGCCCGGAGCACAGGAAGCGCTCGAGGCATCCGAAATGAACGACCGCGTACGAGCGGCACTCGAAGAGTTACCCGACGAACAGAGGGAAGCGATCGTGCTTCGCTATCTGAGCGAGCTGAGCTACGCCGAGATCTCGGAGACGACCGGGGCTTCGGCCAACACCGTCGCCTCGCGCGTCTACCGGGGCCTGCGCCGGCTCGGCGCGCTACTCGGCGGCGACAACGGCGAGAAGGAGGAGGCATCGTGAGCGAGCGATTCGACGAGCGCCTCCTCCGATATCTCGAGGGACGCGCGACCACGGAGGAGCGGGAAGCGCTCGAGCAGGAGATGGCCGCGTCACCGCAGCTGGCCGCCGAGCTCGAGGACGCGCGGCGCGGGCTCGAAGCCCTTCGCGGTCTCGCGGCCAGTCCCGGCGGGGTCGCCCCGCCCCTCGCCGATGGGGCGCTTCGCGAGGCGAAGGGCGAGCCGGCGCGGGCGGCGCGCGACGTCGGCCCGTGGATCCGGCGCGCGGCCACCGTGGCCGCGCTGTTCCTACTCCCCGCGAGCGGCTGGTACGCGCGTGGCTGGATCGCCCCGCCCGGCGACACGGCGGGCGCACCGCCGATCCCCGGCGTCGTCGCACCGGTCCCCGACCCCGGGCTCCAGCAGTTTCTCCTGCTGTTCACGGGCTCGTGGGAGAACATGGAGGCCCTGACCCCGGACGAGCGTCTGGCGCGTCAGGAGGAGTACGCGATGTGGCTCGGCGATCTCGAGGCCGAGGGCCGCTACATCACCGGCAGCGAGTTGAACGCCGACCCGGGCGTGTTCCTCACGAGCGCCGGCATGGGGGTCACGGCGTTCGAGCCCGACGTTCCGCCGGAAGAGATCATCGTGGGGTTCGTCTTCATCCGCGCCGAGAACGCCGAGGAGGCGCGGCGGATCGCCGAGGCGTGCCCGCATGTTCGCTACGGATCCGGTGTCCTCGTGAAGGGCGCGATGCCGATGTAGGAGGCGGCCGAAGCGTCCGGGTGGCGGCCCGGGAACCGCCGGTTCAGCAGCCGTCGCACCCCTGTATCTCGAGAATCGCGACCTCGGGCGGGACGAGGAAGCGGACGCCGAGCCGGCTGGTGCCGACGCCGCTGGTCACGAACACGTGACCGTTGGGCTCGACTACGTGGCCGACGGCATAACGCTCTCCATAACGCGACGGCGTGATCGCCCGCCCGACGATCGGGATCACCACCTGACCCCCGTGCGTGTGACCGGCGAGCGTGAGGCTGACCCGCGACGGGACCTCGGGGAAGATGTCCGGGTTGTGCGTCAGCATGAGCACGGGCGCGTCGTCGGTCACATCCGCCAGCGCCCCCTCCAGATCCGGGTGCCCGGTCCAGTAGTCGCTCACTCCCGCGATCCACAACCCGCGGGACTCGACACGAACGGCGCGGTTCTCGACCACGGTGATCCCGTGCGACTCCAGCGCCTCGGTCACGCGGGCGGCCGACAGCCAGCGATCGTGGTTGCCCAGGACCGCGTAGACCCCGAGCGGCGCGGCGAGATCCGCCAGCTCCGCCGCGATATCCTCGGGCGGCACGAAGCTTCCGCCGAACACGTTGTCGATCACCAGGTCGCCGGCGATCAGCACGATATCGGGCTCCTCCCCGTTCGTTCGAGCGATCACCCGGCGAAGATTGTCGATCCCGTTGCGGGGCGAGCCGACGTGAAGATCCGCGAGCAGGGCGGCCCGCACCGGACGGGCGCCGCCCCACCCCGGCAACTCGAGCGACGCCGACCGCACGACGAGGCGTCCCGGCTCCCACACGAACGCCCAGAGGATCAGGGTCGCCAGTGTCCCGAGCATCGCGAGCAGGATCCGCGCGCTCCACGACAACCGTCCTCGGCGAGGCTCCCCCCGATCCGTCGCCATCACCGTGCGAACCGTCCCTTCGCGAGCGCGCCATCCAGTGCGGCGCCGACCCTTTCCGCCACCGGTTTCGTCATCTGGACCTGTCGTCGACCGCAGCGCGGACACTCGATGACCGGCGCCACCATGGAAACCGTCATCGCTGCGCCGTCCACCCGAACCGTGTCCTCGATCCCACCCTCGACGGCAGGGCCCTCGCGAAACCGTTTCCCGCACTCGAAACAGACACGTCTTCCGAGCCGACGCACCCTCGAGGCGGGGAACGTGCCGCGCAGCAGCGACTCGAGCACCTTGCTCCGGAAGTCGTTCGAGGACGCGACGCGAGGGTGTCGGTCGTCGGGACAGACGTGGCACGGCACGCTGCGCAGGGTCAGCAGCAACTCGCCGGCTCGACCGCGAAGCTCGTACAGCCGCGCGTCCTCCATCGTCCGGCCGCACTCCGGGCACGGAACGGGCGGACGCTCGCCGCGAACGCGGACCCCGAACGCCGGGTTGACGCGTCGCGTCCGCATCAGCCGCTCCCTTCCGACCCCTCCGACTCCTCGTCGGTCTCGACCGGCGTCCAGAACTCGGCGTTGTCGGGGGTCAGCGCGGCCACGTCCGTCGAGTACAGCGCCGCGTTGAACAGGATCCGAAAGTTGCCGAACGGCTGCCCGCGCCACTGAGGACGCATCCCGAGCAACACGACGCGACCATCGCCGTGCCGCACGTCGACCGCCGCGGCCTGGCCCGCCAGGTACTCTTCCCCGAGCAGGTACCCGGAGACGAGCGGCGATCCGTCGGTCGGGTAGCGCGCGAGCACCGATCCCTCGAAGCCTTCCTCGGTCGTGAATACCGGGCTCTGCTCGACGACGACGCCGGCGCGCGCGGGCATGCCCGACATCACGGGGTGCGAAGGATCGATCTCGAGCTCGACGATCGCGCCGCTCTGAAAATACTCGTCGCGCGGAAGCCCGACCACGACGTTCCGTACGGGCAGGTGGAGCTCCTCTATCGCGAACATGGAGGCGCCGTTGAGGGTGACGAGCGTGCCGCCCTCCCGGACGAACTCGTCGAGAGCGCGCACGCCGGCCGCACCCAGACCGCCCGCGTATCTCGGCGGGACGGTCCCGCGAGCGAACCCCTCGAGGATCTGACCGGACGACATGTCGGCGATCAGGATCACGTCGTAGCGGTCGCGCAGAGCGCCCGCGAGGACATCCGGGTTTCTCAGACTCGTGAACTCGAACCCGTAGCGCTCGAGCGCCCACCGGGTCCAGCCCTCATCCATGCTGGCACGCCACGGACGGTACAGACCGATCCGGGGCTGGCGGATCGAGGTGCCCGGAGACCCCCGGCGCGCCTGGAGCGCGAGCTCCGCGACCAGCTCCCCCTGGCCCGAGAGCCCCGAGATCGCGTAGACCCCGGAAGACCCGGGCTCGCCCCCCTCGCCGGCCGCACCCGGGACAAACGAGACGCGGGCGCCGGCGGCCCAGGCACGGTTGACGGCGCGAAACGCGTTGTTCTGAGCCGCGTCGACGACCAGCGCGCCGCCTCCGCCCGAGATCGACCCCGGGGGAGGGACGATCGCCGCCGCGACCGGGTGCGAGTCGAAGCCAACGCCGCTCGGTGAGTCCCACGGGCTGGCGTCGTCCACGTCGGCATCCCAGGCGAGCGGGTCGGCTCGCATCGGGACAAGCGCCTCCCGCAACTCCGGGTCGAGCGGCGATGACGCTGCGATGACACGAACGCCCATCTGTTCCGGGAGCGTCCACCCGGACACGTCGTACGGCTGATCGGGCGGCCCCTCCGGGTATTCGCGAAGATCCGGATATTCCTGGAGCTCGAACAGCTGGCGCACGAAGTTCGCGAACTCCTGGTCCATCCGGACGACCCACGTTCCCGCCGGGTGCCCGAGCCCTTCGTGGCTCACGTCACGGTCGAGACGGTGCACCTCGATGCCGTTGAACGCGAGGCGGCGCAGGAGCTCGGCCGCCGCGACCGGGTCCCGCTGTTCCGTGGGGATGAAGTAGGCGTAGGGGGGCTCCTCCGTGTACCTCGCGATGATGTCGCGGCCCGCCTGGTATCGGTTGTAGAGCACGTCGAACCGGTACTTCGCGGCCACGTCCAGCACCGAGATCGAGGCGGTCAGCATGTAGTCGACGGCATCCCGCAGTCTCCACCAGCCTCCCTCCCAGGGGCTCGAATAGAGCGACTGGGGTCGCAGGTCCCGCCGGCTCGACGGGAAATCGCCCAGCGTGTAGAACCCGGGCGTCGCGTACGAGTAGAGCGCGGTCTCGGTCAGAAACGAGACGACGTTGTGGAAGTTGTTCGCGTGGTCCATGAAGCCCGGGTACCAGTTGTCGAACCCGGTCCCCATGTGGGTGGCGCCCTTCTGACCGCGCTCTTCGAGCGCCGCCGACATGGCCATCCCGATGAGGTTCACGGAGCGCCACATCAGCGGGTGCACGTGTGGCGATATCGGCTCGGCGAACGGCGGGATCCAGATCCGGGTCGGAAACGGCGAGCTCTGGTGGTGGTTGTAGAGGATCTGCGGTTCCCACTCGCGTGCCACACGGGTCACGTACCGGGACTCGATCTGGTTGATCATGTACCCGTCGCGGTTGTTGTCGTGCCCGATGTACTTCTGGTACAGGAAGGGAGCCGGCGCCGTCTCGTAGGGCCTCCCGAGGTTCGACCGGTACCATTCCGCGATCATCGTCTGCCCGTCGGGGTTGATCGACGGCCAGAGCATGAGGATCACGTTGTCGAGGATCGCGGCGATCTCCGGATCGGAGTCACCCGTCACGAGATCGTACGCGAGCTGGATCGTGTGCTGGGCGTGCGCGACTTCGCTGGCGTGCAGACCGCCGTCGATCCAGACGAGCGCCCTACCTTCGGTCGCGAGCTGTCGTGCCTCGTCGTCGCCGAGATCGCGCGGGTGCGCGAGCCGGCGGGCGATCTCGCGGTGCCGATCGAGCGCCGCGAGGTTGTCGGCGCTCGAGATCAGCGCGAGGTAGACCGGGCGGCCGAAGGACGTCTCGCCGACGACCTCGAGACGCACGCGGTCGCTCGCCGCGTCGAGACGCCGGAAATAGTCGATCGACTCCTCGTACGTCGCGAGGTGGAAGTCCTCGCCTACCCGGTGTCCCAGCACGGACTCGGGCGTCGGGATGGCCTGCGCGAGGATGGTTTGCGGGGCGGTGGCGCCGAGCACCGCGACGAGGGCGGCGAGCGGCCCGGCGTGTCGGCGCCCCGTCACGCGCGCACGCCGGGCAGGAAACGGGGCCTGGAAGGGTGTTGAAGAAGTACGGTGGGTCGCGCGCCCGGGTCTTGCGGGATCCACAGTAGGAGCGAGGAGGAATGCGATGCCCGAGCATCGTCGAAGGACGACGTGTGGGCCCGCATCCCCCGGGCGCCCGGAGGGTTACGCGACCCGCCGTATTTCTTCAAAACCGTTTTAGTCACGCTCCATGCTCCTTGATCCTCTCCGGACGCCGGGCGAAGTAGTAGATGAGCGCCCCGACGAAGTGCGTGAGCGCGATGATCAGCACCCAGAGGATCCGGTCGTTGCCCTCCCGCGGCTCGTACTTCGCGCAGTCGATGAGCATCCAGATCCAGAAGATCGTGCCGAACAGCCCGACGGCCCCGACGCACGCTACGAATGCGAGTCCGATCATTGCTTCCATCGTTGTCCTCCCCTTGCGACCGGGCCCGGGCCGGCGCTCCCTCCGCACCGACGCCCGCGGACCCACCGAAACCTATATCGTGGTCCGGGCGACCACGACACGAAGGGTACCCGCGTCGGGCACGATTTCTTCCCGACGCGCGGGACCGAAGCCGGGGGCATCGTTCGTCACCGATCGTCCCGATCCCCCGACGACTGCTCGACCCAGCGCTCGACCCGACCTTCGAGGACCACGAGCGGAAGCGACCCCTGGTCGAGCACCGTCTCGTGGAACGCCCGGATGTCGAAGGACGGGCCGAGCCGCGACTGCGCGTCGGCCCGGAGCTCGAGGAGCCGACGCTTCCCCATCTGATACGCGAGCGCCTGACCCGGCATGTCCGTCGAGTAGCGGAGCGATTCGGTCGCGATCTGCGTCTCGGACTCGAGCGTGTTCTCGCGCATGAACGCGCGCGCCTCCTCGAGCGTCATGCCGAAGTAGTTCATTCCGGGATCGACGACGAGCCGTGTGGCGAGGAAGCTCTCGAGGATGTACAGACCGTACTCGCTGTAGGGGTCCTCGAACACCCCGGCTTCGAGCCCCAGAAACGAGGCGTAGGATCCCCACCCCTCCGAGAACGCGGTGTAGTAGCTGTTCCTCCGGTAGTCCGGCAAAGCCTCGTTCTCGAGGGTACGGGCGATCTGGTAGTGATGGCCGGGCAGGAGCTCGTGTAGCGAGATCGCCGTCAGACCGAGCCAGCTGCGCTCGTCGAGGCTCGAACCGTTGTAGAAGTAGATGCCGTGTGGCTCGGTCGAGGTGGGTGGGGCGTAGAACCCGTACGTCATCGATGGCTCGAGCTCGGGGGCGAGCCTCCGCGCGGCCCAGGGCGCGTCCGGCGAGGTCGCGAAGAGGTCCGGCATCCGCCCGGTCATCCGGGCCGCCGCGGCTTCCAGCCGCTCGCCGATCTCGTCCGGCGTGCGCGGGAAGTAGCGCGGATCGCCTCGCAGATGCGCGTGGAACTCCTCCGCGCTCCCCGTCCACCCGATCCGGTCGCGGATCTCGGCCATGCGACGCCGGAAATCCGCGAGCAACTCGTAGCCCGCGTCCCGAACCTCCTCGGGCGTCACCTCCATCGTCGTGTGGAGGCGGGTCAGATAGAGGTAGTAGTCGCGGCCGTCGGGGTAGCGCGACACCCCGACGCCGTCGGGGGCGCGCTCGCGGTACGGGCCCTCGAGCCAGCGCGCGAGATCCTCGAGGGCGGGAGCGATCGAGTCGCTGACGACGGCCGCGATGCGCTCGCGGGCCGCCGCGACCGCGTCGGCGTCCAGCCCGCGGGTGCGGACCTCCGCGAGCCCGAAGGGCCCCGCATCGGGCGAGCCGGCCTGTGCCCGCACGATGCCCACCACAGGCTCGAGGTTGGCGGCGGACACGACGACTCCACGCTCGAACTGCCCGCTCGCGTGATCGCGTACGCTGCGTACGTGCGCCGGCACCTGCTCGACGAGCTCGACGTACCTGGCGAGGTCCTCGGGCGTCTCGAGCGGGAGCTGCGGGAACAGCTGACCGTAGAGCCGAAACGCGCTCGAATACGGGGTCAGCGCGCTCCGCAGCCAGAAGAACCGGTGGCCCTCGACCGCCATACGGGTCTCCCACGTCAGCGTCTCGAGCGTGATCCTCTCCGACGGCTCGAGGAGCTCCGGGTCGATCGCGCGCAGCGAGTCCAGAAACCGCTGATCACGGATCGCCTGCCGTTCGGCGCGCTCGAACCCGGCATCGGGAAGCCGGTCGACGGGGACGCCCTCCCGCAGCCGCAGGAGTGGCGCGTTGTCGAGAGCCTCCTCCCACCGCGCATCGACGAGGGCGGCGAGCCTCAGCGACTCGGCGCGCACCCGCTCTTCCGCGCCGACCGGTCCCGTATCCGCACCGCAGCCCGCGAGAAACGCCGCTGCGATGCAGCCCGCCGTTGACGCCGAACGCCTGCGCAGTCTATCCGCCATGCGGCCTCTGCATCGATCGTTTGTTGGAGAGTGCGCCAGTTCGACGCCGGCAGCCAACGGATATTACACCCCGATCCACCCCTTCTGGACAGTGGTTATACGTTCGTATAAATTGAACGTATGAATCCCACCGGGACCCGCGACAGACTGGTTGCCGCCGCGACGGCTTTGTACGCGCACCAGGGAGCCGGTGCCACCTCGATCAGAAGCGTCGTATCCGCGGCGGACGCCAACCTGAACGCCGTCCACTACTACTTCCAGGGCAAACGGGGGCTGACGATCGCGGTCGTTCGATCGGTGATGGACCCCATAAATGCCGAGCGGCTCCAACTGCTCTCGGAACTCGGGCGGCGACCGACGATCAGAAGCGTTGTCCACGCCGCTTTTTGGCCGCTCGTCCGCCGAGCCCTCGACCCGGACGATGAAGAGACCCGTGCCGGCATCCTGGCCGTCGCGAGCCTGCGGCACGATCCACACCCGGACGCGCTGGCCGCCCTCGCGGAAAACCAGGCTCGGTTCGATCCGGCCTTCGAGAGCGCATGGGCCGCGGCGGCGGGCGCGGACGGCGACGAGCTGCGCCTCGGTGTTCGCATGGCGAATGCAACAGCCTGGGGTCTGGTCACGGCACCTGCCCTCCGTGCGAGTCTCGCGATCACGGAGCCGAACGGCGTACGCCACGTCTTCGAGCAGCTCTCGGACTTCGTCGAAGCCGGGCTCCGGGGACTCTCGATGACGGGCACCGGCACGGAGGGAGAGTCATGAGAAGACGCACCAGGTGGGTGACGGCCGCAGTGACGGGACCCGTGCTGCTCGGCGGTACCTGTCCGAACGTGGAGGAGGTCGCCTGGACGAGCGGCGACGCCAGGCTGGTCGGGTCGCTGACGCTACCACCGGCAGACGGGCCCAGTCCCCTCATCGTGTTCATAGCGGGCTCCGGAAACAGCGACCGGGGTCTGCGGGTCGTTCGCGAGCATGTGCGACACCTGCATGATATGGGGTTCGCGGTGTTCGCCTACGACAAACGAGGTACCGGGAGCTCGGGGGGCGACTGGAGAGACGTCGGCCTGCGCCAGTTGGCCCGCGATGTCGACGCCATACTGTCCCGGTTGATGAGCCGCGAGGACGTCGACGGCAGCCGCGTTGTCCTGATGAGCTTGAGTCAAGGTGCGTGGGTATCATTGCTCGCGAGCAATCTGAGGCCCGGCCTACGGGGACTCGTCTGGCTTTCGGGCGCTCCGATGACTCCGGCCGAACAGGGTCACGCGGCTTTGGCCTTGAGGATGCGGAGTCTCGGATGGGACCGTGTCTCGACAGCCGAGGCCGTCGCGCTCGATCGTCTCATCACCGATGTCTACCGGCATGATGACGGGTGGGAGTCTGCCCGTCAGGCCGTTGATGCTGCACGGCGGCAGCCATGGTTCGAAGACGCTCGCATCGGCCTGCAGGGGCACGACTCCTGGAACTGGCGCTGGTACCGAACCTTCATGGACTACGATCCGGTGCCCGAACTGTCCGCACTCACGATCCGTCTCTTGGCCGTCTACGGGGAGCAGGACGTCCTCGTGCCGGCTGGACGGAGCGCGGCCATTCTGGACGAGTTACGGACTCTCACCGGTGCCCCCCTCGAGAGCCACATCCTGACCGGGGTCGGACACGAGCTCAGGCCCGACCGAGACTCGAACTGGCCGGCGGAGTACTGGACAACCCTCGAAACGGGGTTGCGCAGCATTCTCGACGTCCCTCGGAGGTAGCCGACCTCCGACCAGGGCTGCTGAACGCACTCTCCTCGACGATTCACGTGCCGTCGATCCACGGCTCCCTGCCCTCGAGGATCGCGCCCAGCACGGCGGCGTCGAGGTTGCCCCCCGAGACCACGCAAGCGATGCGGCGAGCACCCGGGACGCCGGCGAGGGCCGTCGCGACCGACGAGGCCCCGGCGCCCTCGGCGACGACCCGGACGCGCTCGACGAGCAGCCGAATCGCGTCCGCCACCTCAGACAGACCGACGACGAGCGTGCCGACCAGGAGCTCGTTCGCCAGCGCCCACATCTCGGGCTCGACGTGTGGACCGCCGATCCCGTCCACGAAGCTCGGCGCATAGTCGATGCTCACGGGCTCGCCGGCCTCGAACGCGGCGGCCAGGGGAGCCTGCCCCTCCACCTCGGACGCGTAGACCTCGACGTCGGCGCCCGCGGCGATGAACCCGGCTGCGATACCGCACGCCAGCCCGCCGCCGCCGAACGGGACGACGACCGCGTCGACGTCGGGGAGGTCCTCGAGGATCTCGGCCGCGATCGTCGCGTTTCCGGCCATCACGTCGCGATCGCTGAAGGCATGGACGAACCGTCCGTCCATCCCGTCGAAGGTCCGCGTGCGGAACACCTCGAACCACGTCGAGACGGAGGTCTTCACGACCCGCCCGCCGAGACGCTCGACCGCCGCGACCTTCGTGGCCGGCGCCGTCTCGGGGACGACGACCGTACAGGGCACGCCGAGCCGGCGCGCGTTCCACGCGACGCCCTGCGCCATGTTCCCGGCGCTAGCCGTCCACACGCCGCGCTTCAGCTCTTCCGCCGGGCAGACCCCGAGCGCGTTGGCCGCCCCTCTGAGCTTGAACGACCCGATGGGCTGGAGGTTCTCGAGCTTGAACCACAACTCGCCCGCATCGGATTCGAGCCGGACGAGGGGAGTCCGGATCGCGGCGCCCGCTATACGCGCACGGGCGGCCTCGATCTCCGCACCGGTCGGCGGCGCGAGGGTCAGTCCCACATCACGCGGTGGATACGCCAGCCCGCTGGCGTGCGCCTCCACACCTCGAGAAACTTCCCGGTCTGCTCGTCGCCGGCCGCTGACCGCACGCGATAGCTGCCCGCCGCGTAGGCGACGTCGCCCTCGACCCCGACGTCCTCGAGGTCGAAGCTCGCCTCGGCGAGCGGTACGGCGCCTTCGAGCGCGGCGGCGATCGCGGACCGACCCCGCACGGGGGGCGACCCCGCGGGCATCCGGAGCGCGTCCTCGGTGAACACGTCGGCGACCGCCGAGGAGGGGGTGCCGGCGACGAGCGCGGCCTCCCACCGCTCCGAGACCTCCCGGATCTCCTCGATGGCCGCCGCTCGCGGAGACCCGCACGCTGCGAGCGCCATGGCGGTGAGCAGGGCCGCGCCGGGTGAAAAAAGCCGGTTCACGAGGTCGCGGGCGCGTACCGCCCGAACCACTCGAGCGTCGCCAGCATCTTCGCGATCCAGTGGCTCGGTCGGCGCCGGATCCCGTGCGGCTCGCCCGGCACCCGGACCAGCGACGTCTCGACACCCACCATCTTGAGCGCCTTGTAGTACTGCTCCGACTCGGACATGGGCGTTCGGTAGTCCTCCTCGCCGGTGATGATCCGCGTCGGCGTCGTCACGTTCTCGACGACCGAGAGCAACGAGCGCGACTCGTAGTGCTCGACGTGGTCCCACGGGAGCCCCGGGAACCAGTACTGCACGCCGTACGCGGACATGTCCGCCGTGAGGACGAAGCTGTACCAGTTGATGACCGGGTACCACGAGACGGCGGCCCGGTAGCGATCGGTGTGCCCGACGACCCACGCCGTGAGGACACCGCCCCCGCTTCCGCCGACCACGTACAGCTCATCGGGATCGGCGTACCCCAGGTCGATGACCGCGTCGACACCCGACTCGAGATCGTGCAGGTCGTCGCCAGGATAGGCGTGGTGGATGAGGTTCGCGAACTCCTCACCGTAGCTCGTGCTCCCGCGGGGGTTCGTGTACAGGACCACGTACCCCCGGGCCGCCATCAGCTGCTTCTCGATGTCGAACCGTGGCCCGTAGTTGGCGAAGGGGCCGCCATGGATCTCGAGGATGAGCGGGTAGCGGCGACCGGGCTCGAACCCCGGCGGCTTCACGACCCAACCCTGCACCGAACGACCGTCGATCGACGACTCGTAGCGGATCTCCTCGACCTCGCCGATCTCGCGCTTCGCGAGCAGATCGTCGTTGATTCCCGTGACGACCCTCGGATCGCCGGCCCCGTCGCCCACGGCGATGTCGGAGGGGACCGATGGCGTCGAGTAGTTGATCGCGAACGTCCCGTTCGCCGCGACCGAGTACTCGCCGCTCGGGTAGGCGGAGGCACGGCCGCCGAGGTTGTCGGCGAGATCGCGGCGGCTGCCGTCGAGACCGACGAACGCGAGACGGGTGACGCCCTCGTGATCGTACAGCGCGTACAGACCCGATCCGTCGGCCGCCCAGGTGATGTCGTAGAGATCCCTGTCGAGATCGCCCGTGAGCGACCGCGACCCGCTGCCGTCGCGGTTCATCACGTACAGATGCGTGAGCTGGTAACCCTGGAAGCGGTCGTCCATGCCGAAGTAGGCGATATGCCGACCGTCGGGCGACGCGACCGGCGCGTCGTCGGGTCCGTCGCGGTCGGTGAGCTGGCGAACCGCCCCGTCCGACACGCGCACCTCGAACACCTCCGTATCGGCGACGAAGATCTCCTCCTCGCTCGGTGTGGGATCCCGGGAGAGAAGCAGGTACTCGCCGTCGTGGCTCCACGAGAACGCCGCCCCGCCGATACCGATACCACCCCAGTGCGTGTCGCCGCTCGTGATCTGCCGCGGCGTCCCCCCCTCGGCGGGCACGACGAACACGTGCTGGAACCCGTGCGGCAAATACCCCATCT
>JAWWCR010000146.1:0-12326 GCA_033720355.1 Gemmatimonadota bacterium | reverse complement strand
TCCACCGCTTGTGCGGGCCCCCGTCAATTCCTTTGAGTTTCAGCCTTGCGGCCGTACTCCCCAGGCGGGGTACTTAATGCGTTAGCGTCGACACCGAGAGGGCCAAGCCTCCCGACACCTAGTACCCAGCGTTTACGGCGTGGACTACCAGGGTATCTAATCCTGTTTGCTCCCCACGCTTTCGCGCTTCAGCGTCAGAAAAGGTCCAGCGAGCCGCCTTCGCCACAGGTGTTCTTCCCGATATCTACGCATTCCACCGCTACACCGGGAATTCCGCTCGCCTCTACCTTTCTCCAGCCAAGCAGTATCGAATGCAGTGCACGGAGTTGAGCCCCGGCATTTCACACTCGACTTACAAGGCCGCCTACGCGCCCTTTACGCCCAGTAATTCCGAACAACGCTCGCTCCCTCCGTATTACCGCGGCTGCTGGCACGGAGTTAGCCGGAGCTTCCTCTGATGGTACCGTCAGGCAGACCAGATATTAGCCGATCTACGGTTCGTCCCATCTGACAGGGGTTTACGACCCTAAGGCCTTCCTCCCCCACGCGGCGTCGCTGCGTCAGGCTTTCGCCCATTGCGCAATATTCCCCACTGCTGCCTCCCGTAGGAGTCTGGGCCGTGTCTCAGTCCCAATGTGGCTGATCACGCTCTCACGTCAGCTACCCGTCATCGCCTTGGTAGGCCATTACCCCACCAACAAGCTGATAGGCCGCGAGCTCATCCGGTGGCGCTAGCATAGAAGAGGCCAGCTTTCACGTCGGGTATCCAAGCCCGACGCTGTACGCGGTATTAGTCCAGGTTTCCCTGGGTTATCCCCCACCTCCGGGCAGATCGCTCACGTGTTACTCACCCGTTCGCCGCTGTACTAGTCTTCCGAAGAAGACGTTCTCGCACGACTTGCATGTGTTAGGCACGCCGCCAGCGTTCGTCCTGAGCCAGGATCAAACTCTCCATATGTTTTTGAAGAATTCGGTTGGCGTCCGAGCCGCATGTGCGGTCGGCCGCGCAGACCTGGTTGAACGCGGGTTGACCCCTCGGCCGAAGCCTCGGGATCGCGTTCGGAATACACTTTGATTTCCCTCGGACCGGAAGAAGTGGCACCTCCGGCCCTCGAATGGGCCCTGCACGTCACTCACACTAGCTTGTCAAACAGCATCGCGTCGCGGCCATGCCGCTTCACGAGAGCCCCGATTTTACGAAGGACGGAGGGTTGTGTCAACTCTCCCGTGCGCCAGGGGGCAGGGCCCCGAATCTTCAACGGATGTGGTGCGGGCCGTGTCTCGAAGCTGATGCGGCGCGGACCCTTGCGCGACGCGGTACGGACCTCGGGCGGCGGACTGAGCCGGTGGACTTGAGACAGACTGACATGGGGCCTCCCGGCCCTCGCTGGAGGGTCGGCGCCCTCGGCTGTGTGCTCATGGTCGCGGCGTGCGGTGGAGGTCCGCCGACGTTCGCCGAGGACGTCGCGCCGATCGTGCATGCGCGCTGCTCGAGCTGCCACCGGGCCGACGGGCCGGGCCCCGTGCGGCTCGTCACCTTCGAAGATGTCCGCGCGGTCGGCCCGCAGATCGTGGCCGCGATCGACGAGGATCGCATGCCCCCCTGGCTTCCCGGGGAGGGAGACGTCGCGCTGGCCGGCGACCGGACGCTCGGGCCTACTCAGAAGCGGACGATCCGGGCCTGGGTCGACAGCGGGATGCCGCCAGGTGATCTCGAGCGGGTCGAACCGCCCGAGTTTCCCGACGGCTGGGTCCTCGGGGAGCCGGCGATGACGCTCGAGACCAGCGAGCCGTTCCCCGTGCCGGCCGCCGGCGAGGACATCTTCCGCAACCTGGTCGTCCGCGTGCCGCTCGAGCGGCGCCGCTGGGTGCGCGGGATCGAGCTGCGTTTCACCGACCCATCCGTCGTCCACCACGCAATGATCACTTTCGACGCGACGTCTTCGTCCCGCCGTCAGGAGGCGCTCGATTCCCTGCCCGGGTTCGACGGCATGTTCGGCGTCACCGAGGCGGTCGGTCCATCCGGATTCCTGCTCGGATGGACGCCCGGCCGCGAGCCGACCCTGTCCCCCTAAGACCTCGCCTTCGCGATCGACCCCGGCACCGATCTGATCCTGCAGCTCCACCTCAGGCCGCACGGCCACGCGACCCGGATCGGCGCTACACTCGGACTCCACGTCGCCGACGAGGCCCCGACGCGCACGCCGTTCACGGTGCGTCTCGGGACCGAGACCATCGACATCCCCGCGGGCGACGCGCGCTACCTGAAGGAGGACGAGTACGTGCTGCCAGTGCCCGTACGTGTGCTCGGCGTCTACCCGCACGCGCACTACGTGGGTCGGGAGATCTCGCTCTCCGCCGCGATCCCGGGCTCGGCGCCGCTGACGATCCTCGAGATCCCGGACTGGGACTTCAACTGGCAGGACGCGTACCGGCTGGCCGAGCCGTTGCGACTGCCGGCGGGGACCACCCTCGTGGGGCGGTTCGTCTACGACAACTCCGCCCGGAACCCTCGTAACCCGCACCGCCCTCCGCAGCGGGTCGTGTACGGCCCCAGGTCGGAGGACGAGATGGGCGAGATCTGGATCCAGGTCGTGCCCGATACCCCCGACGATCTCGAGACGCTCGCGACGGATTTCGCGCGCCACAACCTGCTCTCGAAGATCGAGGGGTGGAACCACATGCTCTCGATCGATCCCGGCGAGCCGACGGCTCACGTGGGGCTCGGGACCGTGGACGCCGCCGGCGGGCGGCACGCCGACGCGATCGGACATTTCCGCGCGGCCCTCGAGAGCAGGCCCGACTACATCGTCGCGCACTACAACCTCGGCGTATCGCTCGAGCGCACGGGTCGACGCGACGAAGCGCGGGCCGAATTCGAGCTGGTTGCGCGTCTCGATCCGGCCCATGCGGCCGCCCACAACAACCTGGGCATCCTCGCGGCGGAGGCGGGCCGGACCGACGAGGCCGGCGCACACTTCGAGGCCGCGGTGGCCGCCGAGCCGGGCGACCCCGAGCTGCTCAACAACCTGGGTAACGCCCGCCGACAATCCGGCCGGCTCACCGGCGCGGCCGAGGCCCTGACCGCCGCCCTCGACCTCGCGCCCGACTACGCCGCAGCGCGGCTGAACCTCGCGCTGGTCGCGTGGTCCCGCGCGACCGATCCCGATGCGCGCGTGCGCGACGCGACCGAGGCGGTGCGGCTCGCGGAGCGAGCCGTTCGCGGCGCCGAGCGGGATTATCGGCTCCTCGACATCCTGGCCGCGGCCTACGCCGAGGCGGGACGGTTCGACGACGCGGTGGCCGCCGCCACCCGGGCCGGTGCCTACGCGGACGCGGCGGGCGCGGATCGCGCCGGCATCGACGGGCGGCGCGCGCTGTATGCGGACGGAGCTCCGTATCGGGCGCGCTGAGGCAGAGAGGTCGAAGGGGATAACGGAGTGGAGGGTGAGCGACGGGATTCGAACCCGCGACCTCCAGGGCCACAACCTGGCGCTCTAACCGACTGAGCTACGCCCACCACGAGGGTCGCTCGCACGATTCTTCCGGCACGCGGAGCGAGGCGGGACAATGTAGAATGTGCCACGTCGGTTGCAAGACGACGAGCCGTACGGGAGTATGGAAACCCAGGGATGGGTTCGCGCGTAGGAAGCAGGCGATGACCGAGCAACCGAACGACCAGGGCCGGACACCCCCGCCGTACGGGGGAACGCCGTCGGGCGCACAGCCGGGAGCGGCGTCCCACGCGGGCGGCGGTCAGACGGGTGCGCCTCAGCACGGCCCCTACTACGGACCACACGCGCCCGCCAATCCCCCGGCCCCGGTCACACCGCCCCAGCCGCTCGGCCTCCAGGTGACGCCCGACCCGCCGGATCCGGACGGGATGTACAAGGAAGGGATCGGCTACGGGCTCTGGTGCCTCTGGCTTTTCGGTCTGGCCGGGGTCCACCGGATCTACATGGGCAAGTACGGGTCGGGGATCCTCTTTCTCCTGACGTGGGGTCTCTTCGGGATAGGTCAGTTCGTGGACCTTTTCCGCATGAAGGGACTGGTGAAGGACGCGAACATCCGCGAGGGATATCTGCCCCACCCGCGTCTCGCGCGTCGCCTCCAGAGTCAGACGCAGCAGCCGGCACATGGTCACGCCGGCGGAGGGTACCCGGGCGCGCTCCCACCGGGTCGCGTGAACGTACAACAGGTCCTGCTGAAGGCGGCGCAGGCGAACGGCGGTGCGCTGACGGTAACCCAGGGCGTGGTCACGACGGGGCTTACCTTCGAGCAGGTCGAGGAGATCCTGCGCGAGATGGTCGCGAAAGGATACGTGGACGTCGACAACGCGCCCAACAGCGGCGTCGTCGTCTATCGCTTTCCGGAGCTCGCCGGCCCCTTCAACTGATCGCGGCCCCTCCCCTCTCGGGTCGCGAGGTGGGCTTCGAGCCCGCTCGAGCTCCTCGATCCCGAGTCCGGTTGCGGCGATCTTGCGCCCCGACCACCTTCCGCCGGATGAAAGCCGACACGCACCGATCCGACGAGGATCGCCTCCCCGAAGCCCGCCCGGGCCCCGGTGCCCAGGTCGCGCCCGCCACGCTCGATGGCTGGTTCGTCCTCCATCAGCTCTACCGTATCGACTGGCCGGCGCTCGCTTCGGTCGAGGAGGAAGTGGCGCGGAAGGCGCTGGGAGAGCTCTCGGCTCTCAGCGAGTCGTGGGACTCCGGAGATGGTCCATGGTCGGGGCTGTACCGAATGGTCGGGAGCTCGGTAGACCTGATGGCGCTTCACTTTCGACCGACGCTGGAGGAGCTGACCGACGCGGCGCGCGACCTCTCGATGTCGACCTTCGCGGGGGTGCTCGATCTCGACCACGATTACCTGTCGGTCGTCGAGCTCGGAATGTATGCCCTCACGCTGGACGTCGCTTCGCGCGTCGACCCCACGGACCATGAAGCGTACGGAGCGGCCCTGCGCGAGGCGCTCGCCGAGCAGGGCGAGAAGGCGTACGTGAAGCGCCGGCTCGAGCCGCGGCAGCCGGAAGCGATGCCCTACGCCTGTTACTACCCGATGGACAAGCGCCGCGGCGCGCATCGCAACTGGTACACGCTGCCCCTCGAGACGCGTGCGGAGCTGATGAGCCGTCACGGCAGCGTGGGGAGGCGGTACGCGGGACGCGTGTCGCAGGTGATCAGCGGCTCGATCGGGCTGGCCGACTGGGAGTGGGCCGTCACCCTGTGGGCCGGGAACCCCCTCGTCTTCAAAGAGGTCGTGACCGAGATGCGTTACGACGAGGCTAGCTCCGAGTACGCGGAGTTCGGTCGGTTCTTCGTCGGGCGCCGCATGGATGCGTCGGACATCGAGAGGCTCCTTCCGTGACGGAAGGGCGTCACGACCCGACATGGGACGCGGCGTCGCTCGCGGACAGCTCGGTATCGGTGACGGGTGCGGACCTCGGTATCGAGGAACTTGTCGCCGTCGCCCGTGCGAGAGCCTCCGTCGCCCCGCTCGACGCCGAAGTCCGTGCGAAGGCCGAGCGGAGCCGCGCCTGGGTGGCCGAGGCCGTGACCCGGACGGACGAGACGATCTACGGGGTCAACACCGGGTTCGGGTCGCTCGCCACGACGAGGATCCGACCCGATCGTCAACGCACGCTGTCGCGCAACGTGATCCTCAAGTGCATGGTCGGCGTGGGCGAACCGCTCCCCGAGGACTGGGTGCGCGCGATGATCCTCGTCCGTGCGAACTCGCTGGCGTGCGGGGTGTCCGGCGTCCGGCCGGTGATCATCGACACGTTGATAGCGATGCTCGAGAAGGGCGTCGTGCCGGTCATCCCGTCGAAGGGATCCCTCGGGGCGAGCGGCGACCTCGCCCCGCTTGCTCACCTCGCCGCCGTCGCGACCCGCGGCCCGACGGAGATGGAAGAGGACGCCAGCGGCGAGGCCTGGTACGAGGGGGCCCGCCTGAGCGGTGAAGAGGCGATGGCCGCGGCGGGGATCGAACGGCCCCTCGTCGAGGCGAAGGAGGGTCTCGCGCTCACCAACGGGACGACGATGATGGCGGCCGGCGCGGCGCTCGCCCTGCACGACGCCCGACGCGTGCTGACCCACGCCGAGATCGCGGCCGCGCTGATGATGGAGGGGCTACGCGCGCTGTCCGAGGCGTTTCACCCCGATCTGCATGCGGCGAACAACCAGCCGGGCCAGGTACGCACCGCGGCGCGAATCCGCGCGTTGCTCGCGGGCAGCCGCCTCATCGACTCGGACCCCGAGAAGGTCCAGGACGCCTACAGCGTCCGGTGCACCGCTCAGGTGCTCGGTCCAATCCACGACATGCTCGGCTTTCTGGGCGAGCGGATCGAGGCGGCGCTCAACGCGGCGTCCGACAATCCCCTCATCTTCCCCGATCGCGCGGATCACCCGACCAGGAAAGCGATCTCCGGGGGGAACTTCCACGGGGCGGGGCCGGCGCTCTGGCTCGACACGCTGGGGATCGCGATCGCCGAGGCCGGCAACATCTCCGACCGGCGGGTCTTCCGGGCCCTGACGCCAGAGCTGTCGGGCGGTCTTCCGGCGATGCTGATCGAGGAGGCCGGGCTGCACGGCGGGCTCATGACCGTGCAGTACACGGGCGCCGCGCTCGTGTCCGACAACAAGACGCTCGCGCACCCCGATTCGGTGGATTCGATTCCGTCGAGCGCGAACCAGGAGGATCACGTCAGCATGGGGGCGAACGCCGCCCGTCACGCACGGGAGATCGTGGAGAATGTGCGGCGTATCGTGGCGATCGAGCTCGTGGCGGCGGCGCAGGCCGTGTGGCTGCGCCCCGACGGTCCCGCGAGGCTCGGTTCTGGCACCGCCCCCGTCTACGAGGCGCTCCGCGAGCAGATCCGCCCGGTCACGGCCGATCGTCCGCTCGCGCCCGACATCGCCGCGGTCGAGCGGCTGATCGACTCGGGGGCCCTCGTCCGTGCGGCCGAGCGCGGGGTGGGCGGACCGCTTCCGTGAGCCTCGCGTCTGACCGGTGATCGATCTGCTGCTCTGCGAGCCCAACATCAGCGAGGGCCGGGACGCGCGGCGGGTCGAGGCGTTCGCCGAGGTGGTGGCGAGATCGCCGGGGGTTCGGCTGATCCACCGCTCGGACGATCCCGACCACAACCGGATGGTGCTGGCGTATCTGGGGCGGGCCGACGACGTCGTCGAGGCGACGCTCCGACTCGCGGCGGAGGTGTTCGAGCAGATCGATCTCCGGACGCACGAGGGTCGTCACCCCCGCATTGGCGCGCTCGACGTGGTCCCCTTCGTCCCCTCCGCCGTCGCCGGCGAGGCGGGGACGCGGGCGGCCCTCGCGGCATGCCGGCGGGTGGGCGGTGCGGTCGGCGAGCTGGGCGTTCCCGTCTTCTACTACGAGGATGCGGCGACCGCCCCGCACCGCCGGGCCCTGCCGGACGTACGCCGCGGGGGCCTGGAGGGGCTGGCGAGCAGGATGGAGACGCCTGAGTGGCGGCCCGACGAGGGGCCGACGGTCATTCACCCCGCAGCCGGGGCGGTCATCGTCGGCGTGCGGCGACCCCTGATCCGCTTCAACGTGAATCTGGGGGACGCCGATCCGGCCGTCGCGCAGGCGATCGCTCGCGCGATCCGGGAGTCCTCGGGTGGCCTCCCCGGCGTGCGAGCGCTCGGTCTCGCCCTCGCTAGCCGGGGAGAAAGCCAGGTCACGATGAACCTCACCGATTATCGTCGAACGTCGCTCGCGGTTCTGCACGAGGCGGTGGTCTCGCGGGCGGCCGCGCGTGGCGTCGACGTCGTCGGAACCGAGGTGATCGGACCGATACCGCGCGCGGCGCTGGTGGGCGTCGCGTCCGATATACTCGAGGGACTCGAGACGGGACAGATTCTGGACCACGTGTGAGCCACGCCGACCGGGCGTGCGCGGGAGGGAGCGCCGCATGAAGCCGGATGGGCCGATCAGGGCTCCGACGGGGACGGAGATCAGCTGCAGGGGATGGCACCAGGAGGCCGCTCTCCGGATGCTGATGAACAACCTCGACCCCGATGTGGCCGAGGACCCCGATCATCTCGTGGTGTACGGCGGGACGGGCAAGGCCGCGCGCGACTGGGAGTCGTACGCGAAGATCGTCGAAACGCTGCGTCGGCTCGAGAACGACGAGACGATGCTCGTGCAGAGCGGGAAGCCGGTCGGGGTCTTCCGGACTCACGAGGAGGCGCCCCGGGTCCTCATCGCCAACGCGCACCTCGTGCCGCGCTGGGGCACATGGGAGGAGTTCCGCCGGCTCGAGCGGCTCGGGCTCACGATGTACGGTCAGATGACCGCGGGATCGTGGATCTACATCGGCACCCAGGGGATCCTCCAGGGGACGTACGAGACCTTCGCAGAACTCGCTCGCAAACACTTCGACGGCACGCTCGCGGGACGCCTGGTGGTGACGGCCGGTCTCGGCGGGATGGGCGGCGCCCAGCCTCTGGCCGCGACCATGAACGGGGCGGCCTTCCTCGGCGTCGAGGTTCGGGAGGACCGTATCCGGCGCCGCCTCGACACCGGGTACTGCGACCGGATGGTCACGGATCTGGACGAAGCGCTCGACGTCGTCGGGGAGGCGCGGGGGAAAGGTGACGCGATTTCGGTGGCCCTCCTCGGCAACATCGCGGATGTCCTTCCCGAGATGGTCGAACGCGGCGTCGTGCCGGACGTCCTCACCGACCAGACGGCGGCGCACGATCTTCGGGTCGGCTACATCCCGGCCGGTCTCTCCGTCGAGGAGGCGGAGGCGATGAGCGACTCCGACCCGGAGGGCTACGAGAACCGGGTGCTCGACTCGATGGTCGTCCACGTCGAGGCGATGCTCGCGCTCAGGCGGGCCGGGGCCATCGCCTTCGACTACGGAAACAACCTGCGCGGTCAGGTCGCGGATCACCGGGAAATGAGCGAGGCCTTCGACATCCCGGGCTTTGTGCCCGAGTACATCCGTCCGTTGTTCTGCCGTGGTGCGGGGCCGTTCCGCTGGGCCGCCCTCTCCGGCGATCCCGCAGACATCGCGCAGACGGACGACGCCGTGCTCGAGCAGTTCCCCGACAACGACTCGCTGGTGCGCTGGATCCGTCAGGCGCGTGAGAAGGTCCGTTTTCAGGGGCTTCCGGCCCGCATTTGCTGGCTCGAGTACGGCGAGCGCGCCGAGATGGGCGAGCGGTTCAACTGGCTGGTGAAGACGGGGCGGGTGGACGCGCCGATCGTGATCGGTCGGGATCACCTCGATACCGGTTCCGTCGCCTCTCCGAACCGCGAGACCGAGGCGATGCGCGACGGGTCGGATGCGATCGCCGACTGGCCGCTCCTGAACGCCATGCTCAACACGGCGGCGGGGGCGAGCTGGGTGTCGCTGCACCATGGCGGGGGCGTGGGGATCGGCTATTCGATCCACGCGGGGATGGTGTGCGTCGCGGACGGCACGGACATGGGATTTCGGCGGCTCGAGCGGGTGCTCACCTGCGACCCCGGGACGGGGGTGATGCGCCACGCGGACGCCGGGTATGAGGAAGCGGTGGACACGGCCCGCGCCCGGGGCGTCGATCTACCGATGATGGAGTAGAGGCCGCGTGCCTGTCCTCCGGGGTATCTCCTCCCTCGTGACGTGCGCCTCGCCCGATGGTCAGGACGACATCGGCGCGGTGTCGGACGCCGCCCTGGTCTGGCGTGACGACGAGATCGTCTGGGTGGGGCCGGCCGATCGATTGCCGGGCTTCTATGGGGGCGAGCCGGTCTTCGACGCCGGTCGCCGTCTCGTCCTCCCCGGTCTGATCGATTGTCACACGCACCTCGCGTTCGGCGGCTGGCGAGCGGGCGAGTTCGCCGATCGGATCCGGGGGCGGAGCTACCTCGAGATCGCGGCGGCCGGCGGCGGGATCGCCTCGACCGTACGCGAGACCCGTCGTCTCTCTGCGGACGCGCTGTGCGCGCGCGCACGACGATTCGCGGACGAGATGCTCACGAGAGGCGTGTGCACCGTCGAGTGCAAGAGCGGGTACGGCCTCGACCTCGAGACCGAGCTCGCCCTCCTGCGCGCCTACCGCGAGCTGGACGCGGCGGGGCCGCAACGCGTCGTCCCGACCTTTCTCGGGGCCCACGTCGTCGCGCCCGAGATGAAGCACGATCGGGCCGCGTACGTCGATCTCGTCGTCGAGGGGATGCTGCCCGCCGTCGCCGGGGAAGGGCTCGCCCGCTTCTGCGATGTATTCGTCGAGGAGGGCGCCTTCACGGCCGGTGAGGCGCGCCGAATCTTCGAGACCGCCGGAAGCCTCGGGCTGGCCGCCAAGCTCCATGCCGACCAGCTGGCCGACGGAGGCGGGGCCGCCCAGGCGGCCGAGATCGGAGCGGTCTCGGCGGACCACCTCGAGTTCGCCTCACCGGATGGCATCGCCGCGATGGCGGACGCCGGCGTCGTCGCCGTGACCCTGCCGATCGCGACGCTCGTGCTGGATCAGGAGCCGCCACCCGCGCGCGCGATGATCGACGCCGGTGTCGCCGTGGCCGTCGCGACCGATTTCAACCCCGGCACGGCGCCGTCGCACGATCTGACCCTCGCGCTCGTCCTCGCCTGCAATCGACAGCGCATGACCCCGGCCGAGGTCGTGAAGGGCGCGACACGCTACGCGGCGCGCGCGGTCGGACGCGAGGCCGATCTGGGGGCGCTGGAGCCGGGTCGGGCCGCCGATTTCGTGGTCCTCGACGCACCGGACGTGGACCACTGGCTGTACCACTACAGAGCCGCGCCGGCGATCGCGACGGTGATTCGGGGACAGCTCGCCTGGGGGGGGCTCGACCCCGTTTCCGGCGGGTCGGAGCCGCTCGGCTAGCCGCCCCCTGCCCGGTCGGGCGCTCCGGACGCTCGCGTGCCGCCCGCCTCGCCCGGGATCGTGTCGGGCGCACCCTCTTCCGTGTGGATCTCCGAGAGACGCGACGGCTCACCGAACAGCGGGATCCGGTAGCGATCCCACGTGCCATCGGGGCGACGCACCATGTGAAGCATCTCGGTCGCGGCCTCTTCGAGATCCGTCGCGATCAGTCGGCCGTCGTACCCCTCGCGGATGGTCTTGACGGGTGTGTGACCGACGACGTGCACGCCGACATCGAAGCTCTCGAGCACCCGATCGAGGTGCGCGTCGAGCGTGTCGCTCCGCACGAGATCCCGGAACCACATCACGCTCTCGGCGCCGAAGAAGAACTCGTAGCGGCGTGCGATCCCCGCCGAGTCGACGGCGGGCGTATCGGGGCCGGCCTCCGCGACCCGATCCGCATACGTGTCGAGATACTCCTGGTCGTTCCAGTGGACGAAGAGCTCCTCGTCGATGAACGTGCGCAGAGAGTCCTGGTACTGCTGGAGCGTGTAGTCGACGTATTCGGGGCTCACGCCACCGTGCGCCAGAAGGAGGTCGTCCATCTTGACGAGCGCCGGCTTGCGCGCGAGCCAGCGACCAAGCACGGACACGTGGGGATCGAACAACCTGCCGTAGCCGAGCCCGTGCGCGTTCGCGATCAGGGCCTCCTTCCCCGACAGGTAGCGCAGGTCGCCCGACATCACCATCGCCTCGTGATTCCCGAGCACGACGTGGACCGCGCCACCGGCCGCGGCGGCCTCGCGCTCCAGCCGGTACAGCAACCACAACACCCCGGTGACGTCGTCTCCCCTGTCGAAGATGTCGCCGAGCAGGACGAGGTGGGCATCGCCCCCCGTCCAGCCGAGGTCGTCGTCGACGAGCCCGGCGTTTCCGAGCAGTGCGACCACGCGGTCGTACTGGCCGTGCACGTCGCCGAACATGTACACGGTCTCGACGCCTTCCAACTCGATGACCGGCTCGGCCCGAGGCTCCCTCAGGACCCGGGTACGGTGGAGCGGTCCGCCCTCCGCGCCATAGAGCAGGGTGATGTCGGGAGCCAGATTCTGGATGTAAGCCACGTGCGCCTGACCGACCGGCGTCTGTACCAGCTCGACCGCATCTCCGTCGACGACGACGTGGACGACCCCCTGGCCGGCTTCCGTGGTGATCCACCGGACCTCGAGCCCGGTCTCGGTCACACCGACGTACAGCCCGAACTCGCCATCGAACCTGCGGTCCTGCTGCGCAACGGCCGACTGGCCCGAGACGATCGCGCAGACCGCCAGACAGATGGTCCCTCGCGTGGTCGTCCGAAGACCGCGAATCCCGTCGATCACTCTCGCACGCCGTCGCATCGAATCAGTCGAACACCGAATATCGCCCACCGTCGATCCACTCGAGCAGCTGCTCGAGACGCCGGTGGATCTGTCGGATCTCGGACTCGGT
>JAWWCR010000145.1:0-12364 GCA_033720355.1 Gemmatimonadota bacterium | reverse complement strand
TAGATGTCGGCCCGGTGATCGATCTCGAGATCCGGCTCGAGCTGCTCGGGCGCCATGTAGTGCGGCGTACCGGGGACGACGCCCGTCTCGGTCAGCGTCTCGAGACTCAGGTGCTCGGTGAGCGTGGCGATCCCGAAATCCGCGAGCACGGCGTGCCCGTCCTCGATCAGGATGTTCCCGGGCTTTATGTCGCGGTGAATGATGCCCTGCCGGTGCGCGTAGGCGAGGGCATCGGCGATGTCGCGGGCGATCCGCACCGCCTCGCGGATCGGGAGCTGCCCCTGTCGTGCGAGCCGCTCGCGGAGCGACTCCCCGTCGACGAGGGGCATGACGTAATAGGACAGGCCATCCTCGAATCCGGAGTCGAGCAGGGGCAGCAGGTGGGGATGTCTGAGGTTCGCGGCGAGCTCTATCTCGCGCCCGAACCGCTGCTCGCCCGCCTCCGACGCGAGCTCGGGCCGCAGGACCTTTATCGCGACCCGGCGACCCAGCTTGAGGTCCTCGCCCATGTACACGACGGCCCACCCTCCCGCACCGATCTGTCTCTCGATGCGGAAGCGGTCGGCGAGCGCCGGCGCGATGTCCTTCACGGGCAAACCCACGGCTGCCAATCCCCGGGGGCCGCCGTCGCGACCCCTTCCGGCCAGAAGCTACATAGTCGGGTCCCCCGGGGGCACGCGACCGATCGGTACGCGCCCCCGCCTGTAACGACTAACGGAATCAGCCGGCGGATCGGTGCATCGCGATGGCGGGAGCCCCTTTCGCGAGCGGCGTCGTCGGGGCAACAGGGCGGGCCAGCGGGCGGAGGCGTCCCCCGGGAACGCCTCCGTCCGGATGGACTCAGCGGCGACGACCCCGGAAGCGATCCCCTCCCCCGCCGCCACCACCGCGGATACCCAGGCGGTACGAGAACCGCAGCATCACGTGGCGACCGAGCGACTGGACGCGCTGGGTCCGGTTGAAGCTCGAGGTGTTCGTCACGCTGATGCCCTTGTTCTCGTTGAGCAGGTCGTAGCCGCCGAGCTCGATTTCCGCGCGGTCGTTCATGATCAGACGCTTGACCGTCGCCTCCCAGATCGTCGTGTCGAGACCCGGGCCGAACACGTCCTCATCGTACCCCTGGAACCGGATGTTCGACCCGATCTCCCACTGGCCCAGATAGAGCGATCCCTCGGCGAACAGGTTCGGGTTGATATAGTTCTCGTCGAGCCGATCGTTCAGCGAGTACGACACGTTGTTGAACGAGAGGCCGCCTCCGGCTCGCACGTCGAAGAGCGACTTGTCGCGGTTCTCCACGATCGCGTTGAGGCCGTTGGAGACGATGTGGCTGTCGTTCGGCTCGTCGTTCACGAACGCGGTCTCGTTCGCGTACGTAAGCCGGTAGTCGAGCGAGACGCGCGTCCCGAGCGACCGTATCGGCGTCCCGAAGTTGACGCCGAGGTTCGTCGACCACGCCGAGCCCGTGTTTCGCGGCGTGGTGACCTGGCGTCCCGAATCGTCGACGAACCGCGACTGCGCGATGTTGTCCTTCGTGAAGTCGACGGAAGCGTACGTGAACAGGTTCATGAAGCTGAACTGGTCGAACAGGCGGTATTCGCCACGCAGGCGGTGCCGGTACTCGGGGTTCAGATCGGGATTCCCCACGTACACGTTCAGCGGGTCGTCGTTGTTCGCGTACGGTTGGAACTCCGTGATCGACGGCTCGCGCGTCGAGGTATTGTAGCGGAGACGGACGTTCTTCCCCTCGCTCAGCTCGACCCGCAGCTCCGCCTGTGGCAGGAAATGGGTGAATCCGTTCGAGACGGGGTCGACGTCGAGCTCCGGATCGAGCACGGCGCCCTCGAGATCGGAGTTCTGAAACTCGAGCCCGAACACGAGCCGCGTGGCGTCCGTGTTCCGGCTGAAGCGCAGCCCGCCGCTCCAGTACGTATACGTCCGGTTGAACGCGGAGCTCAGGACCGGATTGAAGATCGGCGAGCCTTCGTCGAGGTCGAAGACGGTCCTGGCTTCGTCCTCGTCGATCGCGCGACGCTCGCCGAAGAACTCGAGCACGTTCCGCTGGCTGAGGGGCTCGGTCCAGGACAGACGCACCGAGTTGGTCAGCGTCTCGCCGACGCTCAGCTGATCCTGGAGGATATTCGCGTCGGCCAGCGGGTCGTCCACCGTGCCCTCGACGATCGACTCGAGATTCGCGCGTTCGTCGGTATCGTTGTAGTCGAGACGCCCCTCCGCGATCAGGCTCCGCCCCGAATCGTTGAGCCGCTTCCGCCAGGTGAGCCGCCCCTCCGCCTCGATCTCGTCGTCATCCGAGTCGTAGTTCGTGATCGCGCTGTTGAGACGCTCGCCGTCCACGGTCTGGTTCTGAATGCTCGCGGAAGACGAGTTCGAGAGCCCGGCCTGAAAGTCGCCGCGGATGCGGATGTCGTGGCCCTCCGCAAACTGGATCTGCGAGTTGAGGTCGACGTTGTGGTTCGAGCTGCCGCTGTCGTTCTGGCTGAGCCCCTGGATCAGTGACCCGACCTCGGACCCCAGCAGACGCTCCTCGTCGACGGTCTGGTTCCGCAGCAGGTCGTTCGATCCGAAGAAGTAGCTCGAGCGGAGCCAGGTGTCCTCGGTGAAGTCGTGGCTCGCGTTGAGCCCCGCGCCGAGGTTCTCGAACAGCCCTTCCGAACCGCCGCCTCCGCCGAACCCGCGACCGCCCCCGCCGCCCCGGAAGCCGGGTCGGGCCACGTTGCCCGCATTGGCGACGATCGCGAGCTGCGTCGTGGGCGAGAAACGGTTGAGGTTCAACCGTCCGTCGTAGGGGACGCGGTCCTCGGGTTGCGCGACCAGATCGCCCCCGAGATCCGGGAGCCCCGTGTCGCCGGCCTCGGCGCCGAACCCGCCGTAGAAGTCCCCGAAGAACCCGCGTCGCGCGTCCTCGCGCAACTCGAGGTTGATCGTCCGCTCTTCCTGGCCATCCGGGATGCCCGTGAACTCCGCGGTATCCGACTCGCGGTCGTACACCTCGACCCGCTCGACGGCGTCGGCCGGGAGGTTGTTCGTCGCGACGGAGGGATCGTCACCGAAGAACTCGCGGCCATCCACCAGGACGTTCTGCACCTGTTCGCCCTGGGCGGTGATCGTGCCGTCCTCGCCCACCTCGATCCCGGGGAGACGTCTGAGGAGATCCTCGACGGTCGCGTTCGGTCGTACCTCGAACGCCAGCGCGTTGAACGCCAGCGTGTCGCGCCGGTTCAGAAACGGCACGTGCTCGACGCTCACGACGAGATCCTCGACCTCGACGGCGAGCACCTCGAGCCCGATCGACCCCGCCGAGACATCCGAGTCGGTGATCGAGAACGGGTTTCGCACCGTCTGGTGGCCGATGAGCGTCACCTGGAGCAGGTAGTCGCCCGGAGACAGCGGACCCACCGAGAACGCGCCGTCACCGCCCGTCGTCGCCCATCGGGTGAGCACCGAGTCGGGGAGCGCCAGCGCGACCACCATGGCCCCGCTCGCGGGCTGGCCGTCGGCCCCCACGACGGTCCCCGTGATGTCGTGCTGCTGTTGGGCCCTCGCCCCCGGGGGGACGAGCGCCGTGAGGGCCAGGCACAACGCGGCCGCGCGCCTCAAAACGGACGCCTCCGGTCGCCGCGGCTCTGATTCAGCTCGAGCTCGGCGAGCTTCTCCTCCACGATCATCTCGTATTCCGCCCATGACACCTCATCACCGCTCTCGGGCGGCCGGATCTCGTAACCGGCCAGGCCGTCGAGGTTGACGTCCGACGCCGCATACAGCGTGTGCCCCTCATCGACCGAGACGAGCAGGATCATCCCGGGGAGCCCTCCGTAGGGCCCCGGACCGCCCGACACGGGGATCTGCATGGTGAACCACGCCTCGATCGACCTGCCCTCGTGCTCCGCCGTCGCCTTCTGCACCACGTATCCCAGGAACTCCCGCTGCTCGCCGCCGAGCGACCACGCATACGTGGGCCGCTCCGAGGTGATGCGGAACGTGCGCCCGAGAAAGGTCCGGGCCTCCGTCATCGACCCGTCCGTGAGGTTCACGTGCGATGCGATCAGCTCCTCCTGATCGCTACGCGACGTCGAGTTCCGACGCATCCGCGCGGCGAATCCGGCCGTTCGTCGGTCCTGCCCCTCGGCCTGGGGCTCGGGGCTCGCCGCCTCCACCATCACCGACTCGGTCGGCGTGAAGAACAGCAGCAACTCGGAGACCCGCGCGCCGGGGATCCGCTCGCGCATCTCCTCCGGCATGCCCTCCGGGAGCTCGAAGTCGTACTGCACGGAGCGGCTGAACGCGATGCGGCCCTCCTGAGCGGCGAGGGCGCCGGGCATCGCGAGCAGGACGGACAGAAACGCTTTCTTCACCATCGTGGGGGCTCGAATCTCCGCATTCGGGCCGGGCTCGCTCCGTTGTGCCACCGCGCGGCCCGGCGATAAGGGCGTCGTTTCTCAGTGGGGAGACACGTCAACCCCGCCCTGCGTTAAGACTCCGGCGGCTGGCTTCCGAGCCCGTCGCGCCGTCTTGACCGGCCACGGACGCGCGTGCACCGTCAATGTGCGACGATCGGGGCCCGCCGGGCCCGTGACCATTCGGGACGGGGGCGGACGTGCAGCGCGTGTTGGAACGTCGTGACCGGGTCGTGATCGGTCTGCTGGTCCTCGTCAACCTCACTGCCGTGGCCTGGTTCTTCGCCCATTGGGCGGGTCTCCCGGACTGGTCCGTCCACCCCGTCATGTTCGCCATCGCGAGCCTGATCGTGCTCTATCGCCTGGGAGGCTACGCGGTCCACTGGGCGCTCCTGCCATTCATGCGGACACCGGGTCCCGCGCCGCGTCTCGAAAGACCGCTCCGCGTCGGCGTCGCCACCACCTTTGTCCCCGCGAGCGAGTCGCTCGCCATGCTCGAGCGCACCGTGCGATCTCTCGTCGAGATGGAAGGCGGGCATGACACCTGGGTTCTCGACGAGGGCGACGACGCGCGGGTGCGAGAGATGTGCCGGGACGCCGGCGCCCGCTACTTCACGAGGCGCGGCCACCCGCACTACAACACGGACGGCGGGCCGTTCCGCGCCCGGACGAAGTACGGCAACTACAACGCGTGGCTCGACTCCGTCGGGTTCGACGCCTACGACGCCATCGTGACGTTCGACCCGGACCACGTTCCGTCGAGCGACTACCTCACCGAGACGCTCGGATACCTGGTCGACGAGGACGTCGCCTTCGTGCAGCCGCCGCAGGTGTACTACAACCAGCGGGCAAGCATGGTCGCGCGTGGGGCCGCGGAGGAGACCTACGCCTATTACTCCAGCGGACAGATGGCGGCGTACGGCATGGGCTACCCCATCGTCACCGGGTGTCACACGGTCCACCGCTCCACGGCGCTCGAGGAGATCGGCGGGCTTCCCGCGCACGACGCCGACGACCTGCTGTCTTCCCTGCTCTACAGGACGTCGGGGTGGCGCGGAGTCTACGTGCCGAGGATCCTCGCCAGAGGGCTCACGCCGGTCGACTGGCACGGATATCTGCGGCAGCAGCGTCGGTGGGCGCGATCGGTCCTCGACATCAAGCTCCGCGAATGGCCCCGACGCGTGGGGCGGATGCCGTTCAGGGAGCGCGTGTTCTCGGGCCTGCACGGCCTCTACTACGTGCGCGGTCTTTCGAGCCTCGCCGAGATCATGCTCCTCGGGTTCATGGCGGCCACGGGCATCATCCCGGCCTTCGTATCGTATACGACGGGAGTCCACGCGCTCGCGATGTTCGGGACCCTCGTGGTCACCGATTTCTACCGGCAACGGTTCTATCTCGACCGGCGACGCGAGTGGGGCCTTCACTGGCGCGCGAGCCTCCTGCAGCTCGCGAAGTGGCCTCAGCTGGTCGTGGCGGTCTGGCAGGTGCTCCGTGGCGTCGATCGGCCCTTCGTCGTGACGCCGAAGACTCTGCAGGCCGGGGACGCGGGGCCACCGACACTGCTCACGCGGCCCCACCTCGCGACCCTCGGCTTCTTCGCCGTCTGCGTAGCGCTCGGGCTCGCCTTCGGGCGGGACGTCCACCCGCTGGTGTACGTCGGGATCGGGGTAATGGCGGCGACGATCGGCATCCTCCTCGGGACCGCGATGAGAGTCCCTCCGCCCGCGTTCGACCCGGCCATCCCCGTCACTGCCCCACCCGAATAGCTCATTCCAGCATGGCGAGCAGCTCGTCGACGCACGCCCGCACGAACGCGGGATCCTCCGCGCCCGCCTCGACCTCGACGAGCCGGATCGCGTCGGGCAGCCCGTCGCGGAGCGCATCGAAGAAGACGCGATCGGCCTCGGGGTCGTGAAGGGGGCCGCCTGCCACCGAGTAGCGGCCGACACCGCCCAGCGGGAGCATCATGACGGCCGATCCGGCCGCGTCGCCGAGCCTCTCACAGATGCTGCGAGCCACCCGGACGAGCTCGCCCCCGCGCAGCCGCGGGACGAAGATCACCGGGCTGTGGAAGACGTGGGCGTGGTCGGCCCACTCGTCGGGGACGGTGTCCTCCTCGACGAAGAGACCGAGGTGCTCGGCGCCGCCGGGGACGATGACCTGCGGGAGGCCGAGCCGTCCGGCGACCGTCAGCCGCTCGGCGCCCCCGGCTCGCAAGCCCCCGAAGACGTCATCGGCGATCTCGCCCAGGGCGTAGTCGAACACCGCCCCGACGATCCCCTCCTTCATGAGCTGCTCCATGGCGCGGCCACCCGATCCCACGGCATGGAAGACGACCACCTCGTATCCCGCCTCCCGGAACAGCTCGACGGCGAGCGTGGCGCCCGCGGTCAGCACTCCGAGGTTCGTCATTGCGATGAGGGGCCGCTCCCCCGCCCCGGACTCGACCGGCGCTCCCCGAAGGCTCATGCCGTACGCGGCGGCGGCCGCGTTCGACAGGATCGCCCCGGTGAGCCGGTTGACGCCCAGCAGATCGCTGACGGAGAACATCATCGCGATGTCCTTGATCCCGACGAACGGGGCCGTGTCACCCGAGGCGACGGTCGAGACCATGAGCTTCGGGAAACCGTACGGGAGCGCGCGCATGACCGCCGTGCACGAGGACGTCCCCTGCGTGCCGCCCACGCCCAGAACCGCGTGGGCCCGCCCCTCGGCGATCAGATCGAGCAGGATCTTCGTCGCCCCGACGACCATCACCGGGGCGGCAGTCTCGCGCGAAGGGTTCTCGAGGAGCTCGTCGAGACCGGTCCCGCCGGCCTGCGCGACCGCCTCGCGACCGATGTCCGCCGTCGTGCCCGGCGTGCCGATCACCCCGAGGTCGACGACGACGGCGCGACCGCCGAGCGACTCGATCTCCGCGCGGAGGTGGTCGGCTTCTTCGGCCTTGGTATCGAGCGTGGCCAGGATGACGACCGTGCGCTCGCCGGTGCGCTCGCCGCCGGCGCTCAAGAGCGCTCCGCCGCGTCGTCCGGGAAGCGGAGCGCGGCGAACTCCTCGGCCGCCCCGAGCACGGCGCGCTCGATCGGCAGCCGCTCGGTCGACGACCCGGTCCAGAAGCCGTGTCCGCTCGTGTGGTCGAGCATGTACTGCGCATCGGCCGGCGTCTCCATCGCGGCGCCGTGCCCGACGAGGATCGTCTCCGGTTGGATCTCGCGAACGGCCTCGTACACCTCCTCCGTGCGCCGCGCCGTCTCCTCGATCGTCTCGCCCGAGTCGTATCCGACCCGGCCACCGCGCGTCGTCCCCGCGTGGAAGCAGAAGATGTCGGGCCGCGCATCCCGAACGACCTGGAGGCTGTCCTCCATGTCGAAGGCCAGCGCGACGGTCACGAGCCCCATCTCCTTCGCGAGCGACAGCATCTCCACCTCGTTCTCGAAGGTGATCCCGCTCTTCACGAGGACTCGGTAGATCTCGCTGTCCTTGTCCACGTAGCTGATCGAAGGCCCGATGTTGGATACCGAGAGCACGCCCATGCCCTTCAACCGCTCGAGCACGCTCCGCATGTCGCGCAGCGGGTCGTTCGCGTTCAGACACGCGCACACGAAGGCGTCCCCCGCGATCGCGGGCATGATGTCCTGCTCGGTGTAATCGAGCGTCTGGCGGTTCGAGTCGAGGATCGGCCACATCATCGACATGGTTCCCATCCCGTTCGCGCGGAGCCGCGCGCCCGAGAACGTGTTGATGCAGTCCACGCCCGCCTGTTCGAGAAGCTTCGCGACCAGACCGCTGCCGGCGCTCGCGATGAAGATCGGCCGGCGCGCGTCGATCTTCGCGCGCAGCTTGCCGAGAATCTCCCCCCGGGACGTCCGGGGCACGATCACGGGCTATCCTCGACCCGCATCACCCCGTGCATCGTGATGCGGTGCCCGGGAAAGGTGCACAGCACGTCGTAGTCGCCGGGCTCCGACGGCGCGGTGAACTCGAGAAGCTGCCACTCGCGGAAGTCGAGCAGGTCGGAGGCGGCGACGATCCGGTCGCTCTCGGGCAGAAAGCCTCGGGCGAACCCATCGGCCCCCAGCCCGTCGGCGGCGCGGCCGATCTCCTCCCCGGTGCCCGGTTCCGTGATCAGCAGGTTGTGCGGCGCGTAGTCGTCGTTCTCGAACCAGATCTTCACCGGCTCGCCCGGACGTACCGTGAATAGCGGCGTGTCGTACCGCATCTCGTCGACCACCGTTCGGATCACCACCGCGTCGGGGTCCGGGGTCGGGCGCTCCTCCGGGCCTCCCCCGGCCGGGACCAGGGCGACCGGCGCCGCCGCGGCGTTGTCCCACAAGGTCCGCACCGTCCTCGCGGCGATCCGCGCGTGCGCCACCGGCGAGTTCGACACCGTTTCGAGCAACTCCCGGTTCTCGACGTTGTGCTGCTGGTGGAGCCACAGCGCTTCGAGCAGGTGGTGGGCGTCGGCGGGGTCGGTCGGGTCGAGCCCGGCCACCCACTCGTCGGCGGCCGAAATCACATCCGGCGTGGGCCGCTCCGACAGCTCGATCCGCGCGCGCCTCCGCACGCCGTTCACCGGGTGCTCGAGCGCCTCGAGCAGCGCCGGGATCGGCTCGCCGTCGATGGCGACATGGTCGGAGAGCGGCCGTCCGGGGACCGTGATCCGGTAGATCCGACCGTGCGCGTGGTCGCGCGCGGGGTCGCGGATGTTGTGCTGCATGTGCCCGATCACGGCGTTCGACCAGTCGGCGATGTAGAGAGCACCGTCGTCCCCGATCTCGAAGTCGGTCGGACGGAAGTTCGGGTCGGACGACACGAGCAAATCGTCGGTCTCGGTGCCGGTCACGTCGCCCGTGATCTCGTTGAACGAAAGCGTGTACTGCTTGATCCCGAGAAACGCTATCACGTTCAGTATGAGGAAGTTACCATCGTTCGTCTCTGGGAAATGCGAGCTCGAGAGGATCCCGCTCGAGGGGACGGGCCGGACCGTGTGCTGGAGCAGGCTCCGCATCTCGAAGGTGCCTTCGGCGGTCGGCTTCACCTGGAAGGCCGCACCCCCCGTCGCGTCCGTCGCGTAGTGGTAGCCCCAGTAGTCGAAATCACTCCCGTGGGGGTTCGGCTCGTTCGGCGCGTGGAAGCTGAACTCGAAGGTGCGCGGGTTGAAGCGGTACATCCCCGACTGGCCCGACTCCTGGTTCGTGACCCACGGGGTCTCGATGTTCGAGACGTTGAAGATCCCGCGCTGGTAGTAGAGGAACCCGTCCGGACCGTAGATGAAGTTGTTCGCCGAGTGGTGGGTGTCCGCCGACCCGAGTCCGCCGAGCAGACGGATCCGCTCGTCGGCGACGTCGTCGCCGTCGGTGTCCCGCAGAAAGAGCAGATCGGGCACCGAGGCCACGATCACCCCGCCGTTCCAGAACTCGAAGGCGGTGGGGTTGTGGACGTGGGCGAAGGTGATCGCGCGGTCGGCCACCCCGTCGCGGTCCTCGTCCGGGAAGATGAGCAGCCGGTCGTCCATCACGCCGGTCGGCTCCCACTTCGGATAGGTCGCCCAGGCGGCGGCCCACAGACGGCCCTTCGTGTCCACGCCGAGCTGCACGGGGTTCACCAGCTCGGGGAACATCTCCTCGGAGGCGAAGAGGTTCGCGGCCATCCCGTTGGCGAGCGTCATCCGCGAGATCGCCTCCTCGCCGCCCAGGTAGTCGAGCGTCCCGGTTTTGGAGACGCCATCCTGGAGCTGCTCCTCGCCGAGGTTGCTCTCGACCTGCACGGACACGGGGACGTTCGAGTCGTCGGGCTCGACCCGCTCGCCGCGCGCGGCCGCCCACACGACGCGGTCGCGGTTCGCCGTCATGATGTCGAGCTGGACGAGCTCGTTCTGGAGGACATCGTAGTTGGTCTGGCCGTCCGTGAACGCGAGGGTCGAGCGGTTGCCCCACACGTCGTTCCCGTCCGTCGCCCGGAACCGGTTATGCCAGTGCCAGTTCTTCTCGACGACCGCAGCCCGCACGAGGTCGATCGGCGTCGCATCGTCGGACGGCGCCCGACCGGTGAGCGCCTCGAAGATCGCCTCGCCGACGATTCGGTTCCCCTCGCTCGTCAGGTGTATCCCGTTCAGCGTGAGCGGTTCGGCCGACGCCTCGTAGAGCGCGCGAGACCGGGCAAACAGATCCACGTGGAAGACGCCTTTCTCCGACGCGACGCGCGCGGTGGCGTCGGCATAGGCTGACAGGCGGGCGTTGTTCTCGCTTCCGTCGGGCAGGTCCGGGTCGCCGAGATCCTCGTGCGCGATCGGCGAGAAGAGGACGATCGCGGGCGGTCCCTTCCCCGAGTAGTCCTGGGCCCTGGTGTGGTCGATCCATTCGCCGAGGGCCTGCGCGTACCCATCCGGGTCGCCGTCGAACGACTCGTTGTACCCGAACATCGCGAGGATCACGTCGGCCTGCGACAGCCCGAGGTAGTCGTCGGGCGACGGGAAGCCCTCGCTGCGCGGGCGGTGGTCGACGCGATCGCCGGTGAACCCCTGGTTGCGGACGACCAGCTCGTGGTCGGGATACTCGATCTGGAGAAAGCTTTCGAGCCAGCCATCGTGCTGCATCCGGTCGGCGAGCGCGTTCCCGATCAGCACGACGTGGTCGCCGGGCTCGAGCGTGAACGGAGGGGCATCCGCGCACGCCGCGGTGAGTACCAGCCCGATCGCGACCGTGCCGAACCTGAGCGTGTTCGATGTCATCCGGTTCTCTTCCCTCGTCGCGTTCGGACGTGACCGAGCCCGCCGGGGCGGCTCAAGGCTCGTCGCTCGTGGGTCTGTCGGGGGACATGATCGGCGATTCCCACCCCGCGAGATCCGCGGGTCGGACCCCGCGCCGGTACCCGTCGAAGCTGAAGTCCACAGGGTGGTAGGGGCCGACGAACGAGACGTCCGCGTCCGGGTCGATCGCCGTCTCGAGACCGGTCGCCCACAGCGCCGCGTTCACCAGCAGGCGCCGGAACCCCTCGTTCAGGAAGTCCTGCGAGGCGCCGTGTGTCGTGGCGAACACCCGCCCGGAGGCGCTCCCGGCTCCGCCGTAGCTGCGTGTCCAGACCACGGGCATCCGCTCCTTCGTCGGGTCCGCGGGCGCATCGGCGGCCATGCCGTTCAGGACCTCGCCGACGGCGAGCACCGTCGCGTCGTCGGGCGGGTACGCCTGGTATCCGCCCGAGACCACGTGGATGTCCCGGACCCCCGTGAAGATCGGGTGCGTCTCGGCCGCCTCAGCCGGGAGCACGCGCGAGCTCTGCTCGTGGTTCGTCCCGTAGTGCCCCACCCAGGTCTCTCCCAGCACCTGCTCGCCGAACCCGTCGCGGTAGTCCTCGCCCGCGTAATCCCACGAGTATCGGGCAAACGGACCGTCCTCGATCGCGAACGCGTGGGTCGAGGTGCGGAGTCCGATGACCGGACCTGCGCGTTCGAGATAGTCGACGACGTGCCTCATCTCGGTCTCGGGGAAGTCCTGGAAGCGGATCGCGATGATGAGCAGATCCGCGTCGTCGAGCGCCTCGAGCCCGGCGATGTTCGAGCTGCCCGGCTCGATGAACCCCTCGTCGTCGAGCGTGAAGATGACGTCCACGTCGAAACCGAACCGGCGCGCGAGGATCCGGCCGAGCGCGGGGAGGATCTCCTCGGACCGGTATTCGTGATCGCCGGCGATCATCACGACGCGCTTGCCCGTGCCGGGGCCCTCGCCACCCGGGTAGTGCACGAGGTTGGGGACATCGGGTACGGACGCCGCGGCGGCGGGCGCCGGGGTCGCAGCCCCGGGCTCGTCACCGCCATCCGGTGCCGGCGAGCAGCCGGCAGACATCGGGATCACCGCGAACGCGGCGACGAGCCCGCGCGAAGCGGGCGATCGGTGCGGACGAGGGCGTCGAGATCGCGGACGTGGATCCATGGCGCCCGCAACCTACGAAGCGAG
>JAWWCR010000144.1:0-12397 GCA_033720355.1 Gemmatimonadota bacterium | reverse complement strand
GTTCTGCACGTGCCAGCCCATGGCTTCGAACCGGCCCGCCACGTCCTCGGTGAAGGCGATCGATACGTCTCCGTCGATCGTGATCTTGTTGTCGTCGTAGACCCACGTGAGCTTGCCGAGCCCGAGGTGCCCCGCGAGCGAGGCGGCCTCGTACGAAAGGCCTTCCATCAGGTCGCCGTCGCTGCACAGCACCCAGGTGCGGTGATCGATGATCTCGTGACCGGGCCGGTTGAACACGGCCGCCAGGTGCGCCTCGGCTATCGCCATGCCCACCGAGTTCGCTACGCCCTGGCCGAGCGGACCCGTCGTCGTCTCGACCCCCGGCGTCATGTCGACCTCCGGGTGCCCCGGCGTGATGCTGCCCGCTTGACGGAACGTCCGAATCTGGTCGATCGGGAGGTCGTATCCGGTGAGGTGGAGCATCGCGTACTGGAGGATCGATGCGTGCCCGGCCGACAGGACGAACCGGTCGCGGTCGAACCAGTCGGGGTCGCGCGGGCTGTACCGCATGTGCCGCATCCACAACGAGTAGGCGATCGGCGCGAGCGCCATCGCGGTCCCGGGGTGGCCGGACCCGGCCTGCTGCACCGCGTCCATGGCGAGCGTCCTCACCGTATCGATCGAGAGATCCTCGATCGAAGCGTCGGGTAGGGGCAGCTCGGCGGGCTCCAGTTCGTCGCGCGTCATCGTTCCTTCGTTCAAGGCATCCTCTTGGATGAGGTGGATGTCCCGGTGGTCAGTCGGTGTCCCCGTCGTCGGAGTCGTCGGAGGACCGGTCGGTGTCGACGGTGGCGTTGGGCAGTCCCTCGACGATGCGGTTGGTCGCGTGGAGCACGGCGCGCGCGACCGCGAGCACCGCATCCTCCTGCATCGGGACACACCCGATCAGCTTGCGCGGACGACCGCCGACGGTGCGGACGCAGGCCAGAACTACGGCCGAGTCGAATGCCAACACCCGCTTGGCCCCGACCAGGGCGAAGCGCTCCGATCCGCCGAGCAGGTCATGGAGGGCGTCGAGCGTCGCTTCGGCCGCGCAGCGGAAGAGGACGAGCTCTTCCCCGACCGCGTCCTTGCGCGCCTCCGCGGTTCGTCCGTCGCGCTCGAGGACGACCTGGACCATCGACTTCCACCCACGGTCCCGGGAGATCTCGGCCGTGACCACGCGCGGTCGTCCGGCGGAAGCGGTGTCTTCGATGGTGTCGTCGAGTTGTTCGAGGGGGAGAGCGGCGTGATCGTCGTTCGTGTCGGGTCCGGATGAGCCGTGTTCGGGTGTCGTCATCCCCTCTGGGTCCCGGGTCGGATTCTGTGTCGAATAAACGTGCCGTGGGCGACCCGTCCGGTCGGTCCTCTCCGGGTCGAACCGAACATAGAGGAGAGCGGGCATAGGGAAAACCCTGACCCCTGTGCGGGCGCGTAGCGGCGTGCGGGCGGCGCGGGATACGTTGCCGAATGAGCCGAGAACGAGCGCGCGCCGGCGACGGAAACGCCCGCCCGCCCACCCTGTACGCCGACTTTCGGGGGGTCCCGGCGCCGGACGAGCGCTGCGGCCTGTCGTCCGAGGAGACACGTCACGTGCGGTCGCTCAGGCTACGGACGGGCGAGCCGGTCGAGCTCACCGACGGCGCGGGCGGGCGGTGGTCCGGTCGCCTCGAGCGGCTCGACGGGCGCGAGGCGACGGTGCGGATCGAGCGCGAGCTGGCCCCGGTCGAGCCGCCGCCGTTCCACCTGGTGGCGCCGGTGGGGAGTCGTGACCGCGCCCTGTGGCTCGTCGAGAAAGCCGTCGAGATCGGTGTCGCGGGGCTCACGTTCGTGGAGTTCGCGCGTTCGCGATCGGTCGCGGACGGGGGCAGGTCCGATGGATTCCTCGAGCGGGCCCGCCGCCGTGCGATAGCCGCTCTGAAGCAGAGCGGTGGGTCGCGCCTGCCCGGCATCGAGGGGCCCGTCTCGCTCGCCGATGCGCTGGCGGCGCCGAATCGGGGCACCCGCTGGTTGGCCGCGTTCGGGGGGCGTCCGGTGTACGAAGTAGCCGGGGAGACCGCCCTCGCCGAAGGCCTCGTCCTCGCGGTCGGTCCGGAAGGTGGTCTCGAGCCTGAAGAGGAGGGGGTCTGTGCCGAAGCGGGGTTCGTCCCGGTGTCGCTGGGTCCGCGGGTCCTCCGGTTCGAGACCGCGGCGCTTGCGGGGCTGGCGATCGCGGTGAGCGCCCTCGACTCTCGTCGCGAGACTCGCGCCTCGTCGGGAGAGCCGGGGCCGGGCGGCCGTGACCGCCCGGAAAACGTGGAGGGACCATGACAGATCCATCCGATTGCGTGTTCTGCCGGATCGCCGCGGGCCAGATTCCCGCCGACATCGTCGCCGACGGCGAGCGGTGGCTCGCGTTCAGAGACCTGTCGCCGCAGGCGCCGACGCACGTGCTGGTGATACCGCGCGATCACGTCGAGAGCCTCGATCGACTGCGCGGGCGGGGCGGAGGGCTCGCCGCCGCGCTACTCGAAGCGTGCGCCGAGGTCGCCGCGGTCTGCGGGCTCGACGACGGCTATCGCGTCCTGACGAACGTCGGTCGCGAGGGCGGGCAGGACGTCATGCACCTTCACTTCCACGTGCTCGGGGGTCGCCGGATGGGCTGGCCGCCCGGGTGAGCGCGGCGGCACGGACGCACGCGCTCCAGGTCCTCGAGTTCGGCGACGTGCTCGATCTGGTCGCGCGCGAAGCCGTGGGCTCGGAGGGCGCGGCGCGGGTCCGCCGATTGCGCCCCGGTGACGACGCGGCGGCGATCGAGACCGAGCTCGCCGCCGTGGACGAGATCCGCGGGCTGCTCGACACCGAAGACGGTTTCTCGATCGGGTCGCTCCCCGACGCTCGTCCGGCGCTCTCGAGGCTCGCGATCGAGGGGGCGTCGCTGGATCCCGAGTCGCTGATCGCGTGCGGCGTGCTGCTCGCGACGGGGAGGCTGGCCGCGACCGACCTCGTCGGACGCGTCGAGGCGGACGGACGGGTGGGTCGTCTTCACGAGCGCCTGTGGAGCGACCGCGAGCTGGAAGAGAGGATCGACCGTTCGTTCGACGAATCCGGGGAGGTCGCCGATCGCGCCTCGCCCGAGCTCAGACGTCTGAGGCGATCGCTACAGGACCGGCGATCGAGACTGGTCGACCGTCTCGAGGAGTACTCGCGCTCGCTGCCCGATCGTATCCGCGTCTCCGACGGCTCGGTCACCGTGCGCTCGGGCCGTTACTGCATCCCCGTGCGCCGCGAGGGGAAGGGAACGGTCGGCGGCCTCGTGCACGACGCGTCGGGCAGCCGCCAGACCCTGTTCGTCGAGCCGGCGATGGCGATCGACGACATGAACGAGATCCGCGAGCTCGAGATCGAGGTGAAGCGCGAGATCGACCGGATCCTCGCCGAGCTGACCGCCGCGCTCCGCGAGCACCACGCGGAGCTGTCCGACACCTACGAGGCCCTGTGTGATCTCGATTCGCTGCGCGCCCGAGCGGTCTTCGCGCGCCGTCTCGAGTGCTCCCTCCCCACCCTTCTCGAAGCGGGCGACGCAATGCGGGTCCGCGGGGGTCGGCACCCGCTCCTCGCGGCACGGGGGGGAGTCATCCCCTTCGATCTGGACCTCGAGCCGAACGAGCGCGTGCTCCTCATCTCGGGGCCCAACGCGGGGGGCAAGACCGTCCTCCTGAAGACGGTCGGTCTGATCGTGGCGCTCGCTCGCAGCGGCGTTATCCCGCCCGTCGGTCCCGGGACGGGGATTCCGCTGATGGGAGGTCCGTACGCGATCATCGGGGACGAGCAGTCGATCGAGGCATCGCTCTCGACGTTCGGGGCGCAGGCGCGCAACCTGGCCGAGATCCTCGGTGCTGCGGGCCCGAACGACCTCGTGCTGATCGACGAGATCGGCAGCGCGACCGACCCGGCGGAGGGAGGAGCTCTCGCCGCCGCGACGCTGGCGGCATTGCGCGATCAGGTGCGGCTCACGATCGCGACCACCCATCTGGGCGATCTGAAAGGGCTCGCCGAGGAAGGGGGCGGGACGGTGAATGCGTCGCTCCAGTTCGACTCCGAGTTGCTCGAGCCGACGTTCCGGCTGGTGAAGAATCGGCCCGGCCGGAGCTATGCGCTCGAGATCGCGGCGCGCCTCGGGATCCCCCGCCGTGTGCTCGACGACGCGAGATCGCGTCTGGAGTCGGATCACCGATCGCTCGACACCCTGCTGGCGCGTCTCGAGCGCGATCAGGAGGAGCTCACCCTCCGGCGGACCGAGCTCGAGGCGGCCCGGGCCCGCGTCGAGAGGACGGCCGAGGAGCTGGCGGCGCGAGAGGCGGACGTCCGGCGTCGCGCGGAGGCGCTCGAGCGTCGGGCGGCCGATCGCGTCGAGGCGGCCCTCCACGCGGCGCGCACGGAAGTCGAGGACGCGATCGCGCGTCTCGAGGCGGAGTACGCGGGCGGCGCCGCCGCGGAGGACCTGCGCGCGAGCCGCCGCGAGACGCGGGATGTCGTCGAGCGGGGGCTTCGCGAGATCAAGACGCGAAAGGCCTCGCGGGCGCCGGCGGAGACGGATCCGGCCGACGCCGGGTTGTCGGTCGGGGACCGGGTCACGTGGAGCGCGGGAGGGCGGAGCGGGGTACTCGCCGAGGTCCGGGGTGACCGGGGCGTGGTCGAGGTCGACGGCCTCCGGCTGACGATGCCGGTGGCCGAGCTGGCCCTCGCCGACGGGTCGGGTGACGGCGGCTCCTCCGCGAAGGCCGATTCGCGACGGGGAAGGGGGCGGTCGGCGCCGATGGCCGAGCGTTCGGAACGCCGTCCCGCGCTCGCCGTCGCGACGGAGATCGACCTTCGCGGGCTTCGGGTGGAGGAGGTGGAGGGTCGACTTCTCCCGGCGCTCGACGCCGCGGTCGTGGCGGAGCTCCCGTGGCTCCGCATCATCCACGGCAAGGGGACCGGCGCCCTGAGACAGGTCGTCCGGGATCTCCTCGAGCTGGACCCGCGGGTGAAGGAGCACGGGAGCGGGGACGTCCGAGAGGGGGGGACCGGCGTGACCGTCGTCAAGTTCGAGTGAGCCGCGCCGTGCCCGCGGGCGGCGGGGGACCGACCCGGAGAGGAGCCGGGGTGAAGTCATGGTGAGCGATCACATCGTCGAGGAGATCCGCGAGCGCGCGGACATCGTCGACATCATCGGCGACCACGTATCGCTCAAGCGCTCGGGCAAGAGCTATCGGGGGCCGTGTCCGCTCCACGGCGGCGAGGGACCGAACTTCGCCGTCGACCCCGAGCGCGGGCTCTTCAAGTGCTTCGTGTGCAACGAGGGGGGAGACGTCTTCTCCTTTCTCATGAAGCACCTCGGTCTCGACTTCCCGACCGCCGTCCGCCAGATCGGCGCGCGCGTGGGGATCGAGGTGCCCGACCGCGAGGAGCGTCGCGCCGATCCGTGGGCCCACCTCCGGTCGGCCTGCGCCTACGCCGCCGAGTGGTTCGAGGAGCAGCTGCGCGGGGAAGGGGGCGCGGAGGCCCGCGAATACCTGGAAGCGCGCGGCCTCTCGATGGAGGTCGCTCGGGAGTACCGGATCGGGTTCGCGCCGGACGAGTGGAGGGCGCTCCGCGCCGCGGCGAACGCGCACGGGATCGACGACGAGGTGTTGCTCGAGCTCGGTCTGCTGGCGACGAGCGAGCGCGCCGAAGAGCCGTACGACCGATTCCGGGGACGTCTGATGTTCACGATCCTCGACTTGCGCGATCGCCCCATCGGGTTCGGCGGGCGGATCCTCGACCCCCGGTCGGACGCGCCCAAGTACATCAACAGTCCGGAGTCGCCGGTCTTTCACAAGCGCGAGGAACTCTACGGACTCAACTGGGGTCGCCACGCGATGCGCCGCGAGGGATTCGCCGCACTGGTGGAGGGGTTCACCGATGTCCTGGCCCTCCACCGGGCAGGGGTGCGGGTCGCGGTGGCGGGTCTCGGCACCGCGTTCACCCGTCAGCAGGCCGAGCGTCTCGCGAGCTACGCGAAGCGGGCCTTCCTCCTCTACGACAGCGACTCCGCCGGGCTCAAGGCGACCTTTCGAACGGGCGACATCCTCCTCGCCGCGGGGATCCACCCGATGGTCGTCACGTTGCCCGACGGAGAGGATCCCGATTCGCTGATCCGGACTCGCGGTCCCGAAGCGATCCGCGAGCTTCTCGACGATGCCGTGGATATCCTCGAGCGAAAGCTCCAGATCCTGCGCAGACACGGCTACCTCGACCGCGTCGAGGGCAGGCGTCGTGCGGTGGACGGGTTGCTGACCACCCTCCGGGCGGTCCGCGATCCGGCGCTCCGCGACATCTATCTCGATCGGGCCGTCGAGGGTCTGGGCGTGCGGCGCGACACCCTGGTGCACGAGATCGCCCGCTCGGATCGTTCGAAGACGGGTCCCGCCCGTCCGAACCGGTCCGCCGCCGCGCCGCCGGTCGGTCGCGCCGCGACCGGGGCCGAGGCGCGGGCCGAGCACGACCTCGCTCTCCTGCTCGTGCGGGACCCCCGTCTGGGCGAGCGGGCCAGGTCGCTCGGGATCACGCCCGGCAGCTTCTTGAACGCTTCGTGGCGAGAGGTGTTCGAGTATGTGACGGAGTCGGGCGTCGACGGTGAGACGGCCGACTGGTCGGCCCTGTCGGCGGAGACGCACGACCGCGTGGAGACGCTGCTCGACGACGCCGTCGACCTGGCGGACCCGGAGGAAGTCTTCGGAGCCGCGGTGCGCAGGCTCGTGTTTCGCGAGCAGCGCGAGCGGTTGAACGAGATCGATCGTGAGCTCGCGCTTGCGGACCCCGAGCAACAGCGCCGATTGTTGAGCGAGAAATGGGAGCTGGCGGGACGGCTGCGCGAGGCCGGCGAGGCGGGCGCGTTCATGCCGCACGGCGGGGTGGACGGTGCAGGACCGAACCGGGTGGGGTCGACCCCCCCCGATCCGGACGAGCCATGACGATGCGACAGGAGTGAGAATGGAAGCGAGCGATACCGTCGGGGAGCTCCTGACTCTCCAGGAGATCGACCACGAGATCTTCCAGATCAACGAGAAGCTCGGCGTATACGACGACGAGCTCGCCGGGCTTCAGGAGAAGCTGGAAGAGCTGGAGGAGAAGGTGGGGAGACTGGAGACGCAGAAGTCGGAAGCGGAAGAGCGAGTGCGCCGCTTCCAGCGATCGGTACAGGCGGGTCGCGCGACCCTCAAGCGCCTCGAGACCCGTGCCGCCTCGGTCGAGAACATGCAGCAGCACTTCGCGGTGCGGACCGAGACCGACACCGCCCGTCGCAACCTGCGGATGGCCGAAGAAGACGCCCTCGACGCCATGCAGGATCAGGAGACGCTGAGCGAACAGCTCGAGAGGACCGGGGCGGAGCTCGCCGAAGCTCGCGCGGCCCTCGAGACGCGTTCGAACGAGATCGCCGCGGATCGGAGCGGGCTCGAAGGACAGCTGGCCACATATACCCGAAGTAAGGAGGCGCAGGAGGGGCGGCTCGACCGACGCTCGCTGCGGCTCTATCACTCGGTCCGGGGCGGTCGCACCGACTCGGCGCTCGCGGCGCTGACGCCCGACGGGGCCTGCGGCCATTGCTTCACGGCCATTCCGAAGCAGCGACAGGCCGACATCCGGGCGGGGCGCGAGCTCGCCGTGTGCGAGGGGTGCGGCGTCATCCTGTACGCGGCCGACTGACCCGGCGTTGACCGCGGGCGTCGACTCCCTGACCCCGCATCCGACCCGCTGGCAGTCGCCCGCGGTCGTCGATCGCGAGGATGTCGCCGCGTTGCGCGGGTTCACGCACCTGCCGATCAGGCTTTGCGAGCTCCTGGTTCGACGCGGCCTGGCGGCCGGTCCCGATGCCGCCGCCTTCCTGCGCCCGTCTCTCGACGGGCTGCACCCGCCCTCTTCGCTACCCGACCTTCCGGCCGCGGCGGACCGGATCGAGCACGCGATCGCCGGCGGTGAGGGGATCCTCGTCCACGGAGACTACGACGTCGACGGTATGACGGGCGCCGCCGTGCTGGCCGGTGCCATCGAGGAGCTCGGCGGGCGGGTGGATGCGTTCGTGCCTCACCGGACGAGGGATGGGTACGACCTGGGTGGCGCGGGTATCGCGAGGGCGCGACGCGACGGATCCACGCTGATCGTCACCGTCGATTGCGGAATCTCGGCGATCGGAGCCGTCGAGTCAGCCCGGAGCCACGGCATCGACGTGATCGTCACGGATCATCACCGCCCCGGCCCGGTCCTCCCGTCAGCCGCTGCCGTGGTCGACCCGGCGCGCGAGGGTCACGACTACCCCTACGGAGGTCTCGCCGGCGTGGGCGTGGCGTTCAAGCTCGTGCAGGAATTATTCGCAAGACGACGCCTCGAGCAGGAGCGCCTGAACCGATATCTGGATCTCGTGGCGCTCGGGACGGTTGCCGATCAGGCGCCGCTCACCGGCGAGAACCGGGTCCTCGTCCGGTTCGGCCTCAAGGTGCTCGACCGCACCGGGCGCCCCGGTCTGCGCGCCCTCATGCGTGTCGCCCGCGTGGGCGAGTGGTCCTCCGTCCGTGCGTCGGACATCGCGTTTCGGCTCGCTCCGCGGCTGAACAGCGCAGGCCGGATCGGCGAGGCGGAAGACGGGCTCCGGCTGCTCCGGACCGACGACCCCGTCGAGGCGGACCGGCTGGCCACCGAGATCGAACAGATCAACGCGCGTCGTCGCGAGGCCGACAGGGAGATCTTCGCGGACGCGCGGGCCGCGCTCGACGACACCTTCGACCCCGTCTCGGACAGGCTGGCCGTCGCGTGGCGCGAGGGGTGGCACCCGGGAGTGCTGGGGATCGCCGCGTCCCGGCTGGTCGACAGGATCGGCCGGCCCGCGATCCTCGTCGCCGTCGAGGGAGATCGCGGGCGCGGATCGGCTCGCTCGGTCCCCGGATTCCACCTGTTCGATGCCCTCTCCGAATGCGCCGACCTGTTCGATCGCTTCGGCGGACACGCGGCGGCGGCAGGCTTCGACATCGCGGCGGTGCGGCTGCCCGAGCTGCGCGCGCGTCTGCTGGAGGGAGCGGCGTCGCGGCTTCCGGCCGAGCCCCACCGCCCGGCGTCGCTCGTCGATCTCGAGCTCGGGTTGCACGAGCTCGACGCGAAGTTCGTCCGCGGGTTCACCCATCTCGAGCCGTTCGGCAACTCGAACCAGGTACCGCTGATGGCGGCGCGAGGAGTGAGGTTCGACCGGATCGAGACGGTGGGGGCGGAGGGCGAGCACCTCCGGGCCGCGCTCACCGCGGGAGGGGTCTCGCTCGAGGCGATCTCGTTCGGAGACGGCTCGCTGGCCGATGGGCTGCGCACGTCGCCCGTCCGCGATGTCGTGTTCGAGCTGCACGTCGAGGAGCGCGCGCGGGGGCTCAGGGCGCAGGCCCATCTCGTCTCGATCTCGGCCGACGCCGCGCCTTGAGACTCAGGATCGTCGCCGGCACGCACGGCGGCCGCTATATCGCCGCCCCCCCCGGGCGGTCCACGCGCCCGACGCCCGAGCGAGTCCGGGAGGCGTGGTTCTCCGCGCTCGGTCCCGATATTCGGGATGCGACCGTCCTCGACCTGTTCGCGGGTAGCGGAGCCCTCGGCATCGAGGCGCTGTCGCGAGGCGCACGACACGTCCACTTTGTCGAGTCGAACCGCCGGGCGCGCGCGATTATCGAGGCGAATCTCTCGTCGCTCGGGCTGATCCGTGCCGCGACGGTCATCGGGCGGGACGTCTTCGGCTGGCTGGCCGGGGCGAAGAGACGCGATTGGGACGTGGCTCTCGCCGATCCGCCCTACGAGGGCGGCGGGGCGGCGCGACTCGTGGCCACGTTCAGAGAAGATCCGTTCGCCCGGTGCCTGTGGATAGAGCACGCCGCCGGCGACGACGAGCCGGGCGTCGGGGCGTCGTGGACCCGACGGTACGGAGACACGCGGGTCAGCCGGTTCCGCGCCGACGACATCGACACCGACCTTCCAGCAGGGACAGACCCCGTATGAGCGAATCCGTCGCGGTGTACCCGGGCTCCTTCGATCCCCTCACGCTTGGGCACGACGACATCATCCGCCGTGCTCTGAAGGTCTTCGATCGGGTCGTGGTCGCGGTCGCGCGCACCGCGACGCAGACGAAGAGCGGGCTGTTCACGATCGACGAGCGGGTGAGCATGATCGCCGAGGTGTACGCCGACGAGCCGCTGATCGACGCCGTCTCGTTCGAGGGACTCCTGGTGGACTTCGCGCGCGACCGCGGGGCGAGGGTGATCATCCGCGGGCTGCGGGCCGTGAGCGACTTCGAGTACGAGTTCCAGATGGCGCTGATGAATCGGTCGCTGTGGCCCGAGATCGAGGTGCTGTTCATGGCGCCCGACGTCGACCACACGTTTCTCAGCTCGTCGCTGGTGCGCGAGGTGGGGCGCCTCGGGGGCGACGTCAGTCAGTTCGTCCACGCCGAGGTGCTCGACCGGATGCGCCGGCGGTTCCGCGAAACGGGCAGCGAGTGACGATCGCGCCGTGACGGAGTCGACGGGGACAGGCGGGTTCCTCGCAGCGCTCCACGAGCGCGCGGCCGCTCGCATGGCGCGTCTCGGCTTTCCCGAATCGGCCGAGTCGCGGACGGCCGAGGCGATCCGGATTCTGGCGGATCGCGGTCTGGCCGACCCGGTGCCGTTCTCGGCGGGGCCGGGCGACGCGAGACCCGTGGGTGCGCTCGATCGCGCGCTCGCCGCCCTCGCCGCCGGCGACATCGACGGCGTTGTCGCGGGGGCAGTGCTCTCCACGGCCGATGTGATCCGGGGCGGTCTGCGGCACCTGGGCGTGGCCCCCGGCTTCGAGACGGTCTCGTCGGTGTTCTACATGGTCGTCGGGGAGGGGGAGACCGAGCGGGTGCTGTGCTTCACCGACGCGGGTGTAGTCCCCCGGCCCACGGCGGAGCAGCTCGCCGAGTCGGCCGACGCGGCAGCGCGCGGCTGGAGCTTCGTGACCGGCGAGGAGCCGCGGGTGGCGTTTCTCTCGTACTCGACGAAGGGTTCCGCCGGGGGGGCCTCCGTCGACCGGGTCAGGGAGGCTCTCGCCCTTTTCCGCGAGCGACGCCCGGATGTCGCCGCCGACGGAGAGCTCCAGGGGGACGCGGCGCTCGTCCCCGAGATCGGGGCCCGAAAGTCTCCGGGGTCGCCCGTGGCCGGGCACGCCAACATCCTCGTGTTCCCCGACCTCGACAGCGGCAACATCGCCTACAAGCTCGTGGAGCGGCTCAGCGGAGGTCGCGCGCTGGGTCCGATCCTCCAGGGCCTGGCCGCTCCTCTCAACGACCTCTCCCGTGGAGCGTCGGTCGCCGATATCGTTGACGTGTCGTGCATCACGGGAATCATGTCGCAGGGAGGCGAGTCGGGATGAGCTTCTTGGTCGAACGCGCCGGAACGGTGACCATCGTCACGGTGGACGGCGAGCTCACGGTCGGGAATCGCGGCGGGCTCAAGGAGACCGTCCTCGCGCGGCTGGGTGGCGGTGAGGATGCGTTCCTGATCGACTTCAGCAACACCGGCTACATCGACTCCTCGGGACTCGGTGTGCTCGTCAGCCTGTCGAAGCGGATCCGCGAGAGCGGCGGTCGGCTGCGGATCGCCGGGCTCAACCAGGATCTGCGCACGCTCTTCGAGCTGACGAAGCTCGACGCCCTCTTCCAGATCTCCGAAAGCCGCTCGGCCGGACTCGCGGAGTTCTGAGCACGTGGGCTCCGAGCCCGCGGCCACCGCGACCCCACGTCTCTTCGTCCTCTCGAGCCGCCCCGATCTCGTCGCGTCGGTGACCGAGGCCGCGGCGGGGCTCGAGCCGACCCCGGTGATCGCGAACCTGCTGGCCCCGCCGGACGAGCTCGGGCCCGGCGACCTCGTGCTCGTGGATGTCGGCGAGCCGGCCGCGACCGCCGGCTTCCTGAGGGCGCGGCTCGGAGACGACGCACGTTTCGTGGCGCTGCTCGACGGGGCCTGGGTCGACCGTTTTCGCGACGCCCTCGCGAGCGACTGGTACGACTACCTCTTCCACCCGATCAGCCCCCCCGAGCTCGGGCTGGTGTGGCAGCGCCACGTCGGCGACGAGGCAGTGCCGGAGCTGTCCCTCGACGTCGACGAGGACGGCAGGATCCGGCTGTCCTTTCCGTCCGACGTGGCCTACCAGCGACCCGTCGTGGAACGCATCGTCGAGGCGGGCCGCCACCTGGCGGGGCTCGATGCGGATGCGGTCTTCCGTCTGCGCGTGGCGCTCGGCGAGGCGGTCGCGAACGCGATCCTCTACGGCAGCGGCCCGGGCGGAGGGCGCCTCGTCCACATCACGATGGTCGCGCGCGAGGAGGTGCTCGAGGTGCGCGTGCGCGACGAAGGCGAGGGGTTCGAAC
>JAWWCR010000143.1:0-12518 GCA_033720355.1 Gemmatimonadota bacterium | reverse complement strand
GTCGACACCGTCCGCATCGAGCTGACGGCGGACGGGGCCACGATCGAGCATATCGTCCCGAGCGTCGTCGGCGTCATCGAAGCGTACGCGATCCGGATCCCCGGACAGACGCTCACCGTGATCGACGCGGCGAGACGAGGGGGCGGCCCGGTCGATCCGGCGCTCATCGACCACGAGGGTGCCCTGCGTCTCGCCGTCGCGAGCAGCGATGACGTGATCGTCCGGTACCGGGTAGACGGGGCCGTCGACCGGATCCCCCTCTTCGTGCCGGGCGGCGGCGCCGTCGTCACGGTCGCGCGCGCCCTCGACGAGCCGTGGCTGATCCGCGTCACGGGCGTGCGCACCGACGGCGTCGACACCCCGGCCAGCCTGCCGCGTTTCGTCTCTCTCGACGACGGGGCGCTCGAGGCACGGCTCGCGAGCCTGCCATCGTTCGTGCGGCTGTCGGGCGGGGGGGCGTTCTCGTTCGCCCGGCTGGCGGACGCCGCGGCCGTGCTCCTCGTCGTGTGCGGCGGAATCGTGGCCTTTCGGCGCGTACTGACCGCCGCCCGCGAGGCGCGCTGATGGGGCCGGTCTTCTTCGGCGTCCTGACCGTCTATCTGATCGTCATCATGGCGATCGCGATCTGGAGCTACTTCAAGACAGAGACCGAGGTCGATTTCCTCGCCGCTGGCCGCACCATCGGGCCGTTCGTCGGGGGCGCCGTCCTGGCCGCGACCCAGATCAGCGCGGGAACGTTCGTGGGGACCGCCGGCCGGCACTACCTCGCCGGCATCTCGTGGTGGTTCCCATGGCTCGGCATCTGGACCGGCTGGCTGGTCTCGGCGTTCTTCGTCGCGCCGAAGCTCCGGCGGCTGGGGGCCCTGACCGTGCCGGACTACATCACGGCCCGCTACGGGAGCCGCCGTGCGGGCGCCCTGGCGGGCGTGCTGATCGTGGTCGCCTACACGATCTATCTGGTCGCCCAGTTCCAGGCGGGCGGCGAGATCGCGCAGGTCGTGTTCGGGATCCGGCCGCTCACGGCGATGCTGATCATCGTCGCGTCGACGGCGATCTACACGATGCTCGGAGGCGTGCGGTCGAGCTCGTACATCGACTTCCTCCAGGCGCTCATCATGGTGGCCGGGCTCGTGATCGCCGTGCCGGTGCTCCTCGAGCAGGTGGGTGGTGGGAGCCCCCTGGCCGGTGCGCGCCGCTCGCTCGCGTTCCTCGACTCGATCGACCCGCGGTTGTGGGGGTGGTATTACAGCCCGCGCGAGCTCCTCGCGTTCGGGGTCGGGTTCGGGTTCTCGATTGCCGCCGCCCCCTACGAGCTGACGCGATTCTACTCGATGCGGGATGAGAAGACGGTGCGGAAGGCCATCTTCGTGGCGATCGGGTTCCAGGTCGTGATCAGCCTCACGATCATGACGATCGGGATGCTGATGCGGGTGATCTTCCCGAACCTGCCGTCGCAGGATCAGGCGACGGCCGTGATGGCCTTCCAGGTGCTGCCACCGGTCGTCGGGGCGCTGCTGCTCGTCGCCATGCTCTCGGCGATCATGTCGACCGTGAACTCCGTGCTGATCGTGACCGGGGCGGGCGTCGCGCACGACCTCTACGGGACCTTCGTTCGCCCCGACGCGAGCCAGAAGCACCTCGTCAACGCCAACCGGGTCGCGATGGTCGTACTCGCCGTCATCCCGCTCTTCTTCGCGCTCCAGAAGCTCGGCGACGTTCAGGGGATCGTCCTCGAGCAGGCGAAGTTCATCGCATCGTTCTTCTTCGTTCCGATCGTGATCGGGCTGAACTGGAAGCGGGGGACGGCGAAGGGGGCCGTCGCCGCGATGATCGGGGGATTCCTCGCCTGTCTGGTCTGGACGCTGTTCTTCCAGGAGCATTACTTCCCGATGTACGGAATCGATTCGGTAGAAGTCGGGATCGCGGTAAGCCTCCTGTTATTCGTTGTGATATCAATGGTTACGCGCCCGAATCCGAAGCAGAATCTTGAACCGTTCTTCCGTGGGTAGCGTGAGATTCCGGGCGAGCCGGCCCCTCCTCGCGGTCGCATGGCTCGCGACGGGGTGTGCCCCGGAAGCCGGCGGTGGCCTGCCGGCCGACGCCGTCTACGTGAACGGTCACGTCGTGACGGTCGACCCCGAGTTCTCGATCGCGGAGGCGTTTGCCGTCCACGAAGGTCGTTTCGTGGCGGTGGGCTCCGTCTCGGAAGTTCGTTCGCGGGTCGCCCGAGACGCCCCGGAGATCGATCTCGAGGGCCGGACCGTCGTCCCGGGCTTCAACGACAACCACATCCACCTCGGGCCGGACCGCGGCGTGCAGCCCTGGCGTTCGGGGATGGTCCCGGCGGTCTCGCCGTGGACGCGGGGCGCGGCGAACATCGAGGAGCTGCTGTCCGCCCTCGCGGAGCGCGCGGCCGAGACGCCCCGCGGCGAGTGGATCCTCGGCGGGCTCAACCGGCCCGACTGGCCGAACGCAGCGGTGCCGACGCGCTGGCAGCTCGACGAGGCGGCTCCCGAGCACCCGGTCATGCTCACCCGCGGGCCCCATACCTATCTGCTCAACTCGCGAGCGCTCGAGCTGGCCGGGATCGGCCCCGACACGCCCGATCCCGAAGGAGGGTGGATCTTCCGCGACGAGTCCGATCGACCGAACGGACGAGTCCTCGAAGCGGCGCGTCGGCTCGTCGATCGCGTCCTGCCGCCCGAAGCCGAGCCGGTGGGCTACGAGGAGGGGGTCGAGAACATGCGACGCATGCTTCGGGATCTCGCGGGGCTGGGGATCACGAGCGTGAACGTGGCCGGCGTTCGACCGGCGGATCTCCGTCAGGTGCAGGACCTGTATGCGCGATACGGAGCCGAGCTGCCGCGTGCGACGATCCAGATCCGTCTCCGCCCCGGGCATGACGCGTTCGACGACATGGATCTCGGTGTCCGAACCTCCATCGCCGAGCTCGAATCGCTGGGGTTCGTGACCGGGTTCGGCGACGACCGGCTCAAGCTGGGTGCGCTAAAGATGAGCATCGATGGCGGATTGAGTGCCCCGGTCTTCTGGTCGATCGACGAATACCCCGGCCGGCCCGGGTTTCACGGCGCCGTTCGCATCCCGGCGGAAGTCTTCCGACCCGTGGCGGCACGGGCGCACGAGCTGGGGTGGCAGCTCGGGATCCACACGATCGGCGATGCGGCGGTCCGCATGGTGGTGGACGAGCTCGCGCGGATCCTCGACGATAACCCGCGGGATGACCACCGGCACTACCTGCACCACGTGTCCGTGAAGCCTCCCGCCGGGACGATCGCCGCGATGGCCGACTACGGGATCATGGTCGCGAGCCAGCCGAGCTTCACGGTGGGGCTGGGGGCCTACGCCGACGAGGCGCTCGACGACGAGCGCGAGGCGACCCAGAACCCGACGCGATCGCTCCTCGACGCGGGCGTCCGCGTGTCGCACGGGTCGGACTCGGCCCCGTACGGCCCCCTTATCACTGTGTGGACCGCGGTCACGCGACGCGGCCACGACGGCGAGGTCTACGGTCCGGAAGAGGCCGTGACCGTCGAGGAGGCGCTGCGCCTGCACACCGTGGAGCCGGCGTACTTCACCTTCGACGAGGGGGTCAAGGGTTCGATCGCTCCCGGCCAGCTCGCGGACTTCGTCGTGCTGTCGGAGGATATCCTGTCCGTCACCCCCGAGCGGATCCGCGACATCGCGGTCGAGCGGGTCTTCATCGGGGGGCGGGAGGTGCACAAACTCGAGAACCGGAGCGACTCATGAGCGACACCCTCGCCCGACTCGTCAGCGAGCTCGACGCCGGGACGGTTCGAGTCGTCGATCTGACGATTCCCCTGGGCCCCGATACCGTCGTCATCGATCTTCCGCCCATGTTCGCCCCGTCGAACCCGGTGACGATCGAGCAGATATCCCGCTACGACGACGCGGGCCCCGGCTGGTACTGGAACAACCTCTCCTTCGGCGAGCACACGGGGACGCACTTCGACGCGCCACGGCACTGGATCACCGGACGCGAGCACGAGGACGGGACGACCGACACGATTCCGCCGCGGCAGTTCATCGGGCCCGCCTGCGTGATCGATGTCGAAGCCGAGGTCGAGGCCGACCCCGATTTCCTCCTCACGCCCGAGAAGCTCGAGCTGTGGGAGGAGACGCACGGACGGATCCCGTCGGGCGCGTGGGTGCTGCTGCGCACCGGGTGGAGCCGTCGATCGGGGAAGGAGTCGTTCCTCAACGTCGATGAGGATGGACCGCACTCACCCGGATTCCACCAGGACACGTCGGCCCTGCTCGCCCACCAGCGCGACGTTCTCGGTGTCGGCGTCGAGACGGTGGGGACCGACGCTGGCCAGGCCGGCGGGTTCGAGCCTCCGTTCCCGAACCACGCGATCATGCACGGGGCGGGGAAGTTCGGGCTCGCGAGCCTGTGCAACGTCGATCAGCTGCCGGCGACCGGGGCGGTCGTGATCGCCGCCCCGCTCAAGATCGTCGACGGCTCGGGGAGCCCGCTGAGGGTGATCGCGCTCGTGCCGGCCTGAAGGCCCCGATCCCCTGACGAGCGGTGTGCGCCTCGCTCGCTAGGGGATCTCGACGAGCTCCGCCATGAGCGCGAAGTCATCGTACAGCGCGATACATTCGTTCCGGGGCTTGCCCTTCTGCTTCACCTGAAAGCGCCACAGGAGTGCGTCCACCCCCGCGGCCGGGTTCGTCTCGATCGTCCACCGCCGCCCGGACTCCGGGTCGCCCCCCCGGCCCGACGTCATCGTGATGAGGTACCCCTCCCCCGCGACCATGCCGGGGATGTTCTGGGCGCAGTCGGGCGCCGACTCGTGCACCGCGCCGAAGACCAGCAGGTAGGTCCACCCGTCGTCGTCCGGGTCGTCGAGTCGGATCGGGCCCTCCGCCAGCATCGTCGCGAGCGCCGGGTCGTTCGAGTCCATGTCGAGGAACCCGTTCGGCAGGCCGTGATTCCGGGTCAGGAGCGTCCCGCCGACACAACCCTGGAACCCGGTCTGGTCGAACGGGAGGTCCGCCGCTCCGACTCCCGGGAAGAGATGGGAATACCCCGACAGGTCCCAGCAGAACTCGCGGTCCGGGATCCTGATGTCCGCTCCCACGTCGACGGTCGACTCGGTCCCGTCCTGTCCGTCCATGTACGATGCGCCATCGCTCGACAGGTCGTACCCGGCCGGGATGATGACTTCGGTGCTGGCGGTCAGGTCGACGGGTCCGCCCTTCGGCTTGACCTCGAGCTTCTCGCTGCCCGTCCCGCGCCGCCCCGGCGGGGTCGTGACTCGCACGTCGTACAGTACCGTCGGTGCGTCTTCCGCCACCGTGATGTTCGCGCGAAGCGTGCGCTGGTCCACGAAGGTCGTCGTGTTCGTCTGTATCTCGCTCGTCTCGATCCCCCCGATGAGCCAGTCGACGGCCGAGCTATCCGCGAAGTTGTCACCGCTGATGACCACGTCGAGCGTCGTCGCCTGCTGCGCCGTGTCGGGCGTGACGCTCCGCACGACGGGATCCTTCTCGGGCTTGCCGCCTTTGGCCGCCGCGGCGTCGGGTCCGGTCGGGGTCGCCGACGGAGGTTCGGAGCACGCGAACGCGGCGAGCACGGCCGCCGACGCGGCGAGCACGGTGGGCCTGATGCGCGGAAGATGGGGCATGGGCCTGTCGGGGATAGAGGATTCCACGGGTCACCAAACACTGTATCACGTCATCTACGGCCCGTTTTGCGCCGAGCCGTAGTTTCAGCCGTTCGCGCGGTAGGCCGCCCAGTGGTAGGGGCTGGCGTAGCGCCCGCCCGCCAGGAGGACGCGCTGAGCGGTCGCGACCGCCTCAGCCGCGGTGACGGCACCATCCGCCAACGCCCTGTAGAATTCGGCCGCGAACGCCGCGGCTCCCCCATCCTCGACCCGCCACAGCGTCGCGACCACGCTCCTGGCGCCGGAGTGCAGGAAGGCCTGGGCCAGCGTGACATAGTCCTCGCCCTGAACGAGACGGCTCGACCAGGCGCGCTGTCGAACGCCGGTCTCGCAGCCGGAGAGGAAGATGAGCGGGCTGTTCACCGAAATCTGGAGTACCTCGTGGACTTCGAGCCGGCCGTCGGCGTCGTGGTCCGGTCCCCCACCGTCCGCGAGCTCGATCCACGAGAACAACGGGTTCTCGGGCGTCAGCGCCGCATGTCCGGCCACGTGGAACGCGCCGGGCGCCGCGAGCCCCGCCCGCGCGCTCGACTCCGTCGCCGATTCGCCGGAGAACACCGCCGCGCCTTCCACCGCTTCGGCGATCGCCATCGCTTCGTCGCGTGACCCGGGGAGCCCCGCCGGATCGGGAACGAACACGTTCACTCCGTCGGCCCGCACGCGCGCGGCGACCGACACGCCGTCTCGCCGAAGGTGCGGCAGCGCCGCCGCCGAAGGCACGTACGAGATCGCGTAGCGCTCGATCAGATAACGTCCGGTGACCGGGTCTCGCAGGGCTCCGAAGGGCAGGTACGTGAGCGCCCCGTGCGGAACGACGATCAGCTCGACCGCATCGTGCAGACGCGCCATCCGGGCAGCCGGCTCGAACAGGAGGTCGTAGAGCTCCCGCAGCATCCCTTCCGCGTCCTCGTCTCGCATGTCGGGTTGCGAGAGGAGGCCTCTGGTCACGCGAATCCGGCTCGTGAGGTTGGTCTCGTCGATCTGGCTCTCGAAGGTTTCGATCCCGTCCGGGGTCACGATGAAGGCGACCACACGCTCGGGCGTCACGAGATACTCGAGCAGGACCTGGCCGGGCTCCAGCACCGCCTGGATGTCCGACAGCGCCAGGTGCTCGAGACCGAGCGCCGCGACGCGTCGCGGATCGGTCTCGGCCATTCGGAGCAGATGATCCTCGTACTCCGCGCGCGCCTCGCGAAGGAGGGCGGATAGGTCGGCCTTCGTCTCCGCCGGGGGGATTTCGCCCGCCTCGCCGGACAGCGCGGCGGAAAGGCGGTTCACGCGTCGGAGGATCCGCTGTCCCTCGGCAAGCCCCCGTGTCAGGGAATCTCCTGAGTCGTCGGGAGCCGACGCGAGGTGCTCGACGAGGCCGCGTCCGCGGGCCGCGTCCGCGATTACGAAGGCCCGTCGGGAGTCGCCGGAGCGCAGCAACGCCGTCACGAGGTCGGCGTAAGTGCGCGTCCTCGACGCGGTGAACGTCGTTCGAAGCGCGGCGGATCCCAGCGTCCCCCGTACCCGCTCGAGGGCCGAGACGGCAGCCTCCCCGGACCGAACGGCTGCCACGAGATCGTCGAGCCTGAGAGAGGCCCGCGCCCGAAGGGACTCGACCTCCCAGTCCGTTGCGTAGTCGAGGGGTCCGATGTTCGCCAGGACCCGCAACACTCCCCGGGAGTCGCCCGCCGCGTCGGCGAGTCGCGCGGTCGTGAGCGCCGTCTCGACGCGGTGAGTCTCCGTCCCGAGTCGCTCGACGAGATGCGCCGCCGCCGCCAGCTGCCGATCGACCTCGTCCTCGTCCCCCTGACGACCGGCGATCTCGGCCAGCACCAATCGGTCGCGCAGCTCGGGAACGGGTACGTCCAGCGGCTCGTGGAGCTGCAGCGCCTCGAGGGCGCGCTGACGGGCGACCTGCAGCTCGCCCAGCTCCGCGTACGTCACCGCCTCGTTTCTCAGGTCGATCCCGGCATAAAGGTCGTCGCCCAGCGCCAGGTTGATCTCTCTCGCATCGTCGTAATAGCGCAGCGCCCGTCGCTGGTCGCCGGCGAGGCTGAAGAAGGCCGCGAGAAGCTCGAGGTTCTGCGCCTCCTCGACCCGGAGCCCGTGGCGTCGAGACACCAGAAGCGCCGTGTCGTATGCGGCCCTGGCGCGCCCGGCGTCGCCGAGGAGCAGATAGGCCGAGCCGAGGTGCCCGAGGACGATCTGTTCGCGATCCGGATCGTCGATCGAAGCGAAGATCCCGCGTGCCTCCCGCAGCCGCCGGATCGCCGCGTGCGGGTCACCGATAGCCACATCCAGCATCCCGAGATTGGAGAGGCCTTCAGCCTGCTCGCGGGCGGCGCCGACCGTCTCGCCGACCCTTCTCAACCGCTCGAACCCCTCCGCGGCCCGGTCGAAGTTCCCGAGATCGAAGTGCACGAGCCCCCGATTGTTCTCCGCCTTGGCCACCGCGAGGGGGTCCGCGTCCGGGGCCTCGGCCGCCGACAGGAGCGCGAGATCGAACAGCTCGATCGCATCCGTGAAGCGGGCCTCCCACCACGCCAGCAGGCCCAGGGCGTTGTACGATCGCCAGACCTCGCCCTCGAGACCCGCGTTCAGCTTCAGGTCGAGCGCCTCCTCGCCGACCTCCCTGGACGTCTCGTAGTCTCCGAGATGACGGGCCGCGTTTCCGAGCCAGGTGAGCGCATCCGCCCGCGTCGCGACGTCCTCGGTCTCGATCGCCCGTCGTTCCGCGGCGAGAAGGAGGGCCGAGGCGCTGTCGTACTCGCTGAGGTCGTAGCGACGCATGGCGAGTGCGAAGACGGAATCCGCCGTCAACCCGGCGAGCTCGTCGGCGGCGCGCGGTGCGGACCCCGCCGCCAGATCGAACGCCGGACTCGAGCTCTCCCGCTCGTCGGGCGCGCACGCAGCGAGGCCCAGACATGCCGCGACCACGGCCATCAGGTCGGGGGCGCTGGCGGCCCGTGGCACTCGGCGCGGGATCAACGCCCCGCGGTGATCTGGAGGGTCCCGGACTCTGCGCGTCGTCCGTCTCCGTAAATGGCGTCCACGTACCAGTAGTACGTAGCTCCCGGTCTGAGCGCGACGTCCCGGTCGAGAGAGACGAGCGTGTCGGCGGTCTCCATCCGCCAGAGGACGTCGCCCCGGCCATCGGCGAGCGTGAACGTGTAGGCGGCATCCGACGTCACGCCCCGCCACACGAAAGTGAGCGAGTCCCTCGCGAGCACCGAGCGGTTCGCCGGGCGCACGACCCTCACCGCCGGGTCGCCGGTCCCGCCATCCCGAAGCACCGGAGTCCGCGGCCCCTCGACCACCGAGACCGTGCGGGCGACGCCGAACAGGACCAGGACGACGGCCGCCGCCCCGGCCCACCGGGTGGCCACGCGTGCACGTCGCTCGCGTCGGGTCCGGCGCATCGTCCTGGACGTGACGAGCACGTCCTGTCCACAGGGCTCGCAATCGGCGAGGTGGCTTTCGATCTCCTCTCGTTCGATTCGCGACAGGGTTCCATCCACGTACGCCGCGATCTTCTGCTCCGTGAGGTGTTCGTTCACGACCCATCCCTCTGAACGGTGGCCGGGCACGCGTTCCGGATCGCGTGGGTCCCGACGCTCGTTACACGAAGAGCCGGTTCGTATCTGCGAACCGGTTCCCGGTCATCGACGGGCGCATTGTGTCTCATGGTACGGCGTCCCTGATTCCTCGCGACTCGAGATCGTCGCGCAGCTCTCGCAGGACCTTGTTCAGCCGACGGTAGACGTGGAAGAGGGAAGGGAACGTCATGATCTCGCCGATCTCGCGCGCGGTGAGCCCGTCGTGATATCGAAGTCTGAGCAGCATGCGATCGCGCCCCGAGAGGGACGAGACCGCCCGGAACAGCGCCTCGCGAAGCTCGCCTTCTCGCACGCCCATATCCGGTCGCACCTCCCGCCGCGAATCGGCGAATCGCGCGAGGTCCGTATTCGCGGAGATGAGGTCCGCCAGCCGACGCCGAAGATCACGGCGCCAATCGCCGTCTTCGGGGGCGCGGTTGCCCCCGGCGCCATACCGCCTTCGGTGGTAGTCGATGCACAAGCGTCCGGCCACGACGACGAGCCATGTGGAGAACCGGGCGGAGTTGTCCGGGTCGAACGCCCGGAGACGTCTGAAGTCGTCCTCTCGGAGCGCCTCCAGGACGAAGGCGTATCGGTCCATCGCGTCATCGTACCCGTTCGAGCGCGCGTGGGCCGTGTGGAGCAGGAGGCGACTGTATCGCCGCACGAACTCGTCCCAGGCCTCCGCGCGAGCGGGCTCGTTCGGGCCGTCCAGCAGGATCTCGATCTCGGCCGGGAGCCCGCGACCGTCGCGCGCGTGCTGGCTGCGAGGCAAGGCGGATCCGGTTTCCATCGATGGAGTCGTATCGATCTCGAACCTATCCCGGGCGATCGTCGCGCTCAATCGGCCTCCCGGCCGTGGGCCTGCCTCCGAACGGAGGCTCGCGTCGGGACGCCTCCCCGGCAGCCGCCTCTCGTCGCCAGACCACGCTCCGGGAGTTGTAGTACGTGCTTCGTCGACCGATTTGCGCCCGTGATCCGGCGCCGCAAAAGCGCCCGGTCGACTCCGTAGGACATGGGCGGACAGGAAGCACATCGCCCTGTCGACACGGTCGCCGACGGAGCTCGAACCGCCCGGCTCCCGGCCTTCGACGAAAGCGAGGACAGTCATGCGCACGAGGAATCCTACAGGTCTCCTGTTTCTGACCGGCGCCGCGATTCTCCTGACCGCCGGCTGTGGCGAGCCGGATGTCGGGTCGAACCTGGCGGGTCCCACCGTCTCGCTTGCCAAGGGCGGGGAGCCGGGACCGCCGGGCGGTGGCGGCGGTGGTGGAGGAGGCGGAGGCGACATCCCCCTTTCGATCACCTTCCGCGACGCCGCGGCCGATGGACTCTCCAGCGACGGCCAGGGCGCTTACGAGGACGGCGTGGCATTCGTGTCGGCGCAGATCAACGACCCGACGCGGGGAAGTGCCAGCTCGCACGGGACGCTCGCCTTCCGGCCCGCGGACACGAAGAAGAACCAGACGCCGATTCGACTTGTCGACGTGCGTGTGACGAGTCCCGACGGCAGTCAGGTCCTGTTCGAGGGGTCCGCGGACACGCGATTCTCCACCTTCAACGATCCCGAGGGCGGCTCGCCCGCCGACTTCACCCAGATCACCGACGGCGCATCCCAGGCGATGGTCCTGAGGGTCCTCTGGGATGTCGGCAGCGGGCTTCAGACACTCCGGTTCGGGCGCGACTGCGATGCCGTTCTGGTACCGCAGAACCGGGTCACGGTCACGAATCTCTCTTCGCCTCCGGATCCATGGAGCTGGCGCGTGGAATCGGCGGGCCCCGCGATCCTCTGCGGGGGCGGGCTGGGCGAGGAACCCGCGCACGTGCCGTTCGAGATGGTCATGGTGGAGCGGTAGCGCCGTGGATCGCGTGGCTCTCCGACCGTCATTCGAGTCGCTGGGGTTGGTCGCCGCCGCATGCCTCGGTGTGGCGTGCGGGGGGGACTCGCCGGCGGGGACCCCCTCTCCGACCGATCCCACCGCGCCTGCCCCGGTGTCCGTCGCCCTGGTCCAGCTCGAACCGGGGGACGGGGCGATCTTCACGGGGACCTCGGTCCAGTTCGTGGCGACCGCGGTCGACGAGGACGGGCGCGCCGTGCCGACCGACTTCTCGTGGGAATCGTCGGACTCGGATGTGCTCGACGTCGCGCCCACCACGAAGCCGGGTCTCGCCCTGGTCAGGGGAGTCGGAGTGGGCGAGGCGACGCTGACGGTGGCGGCCCAGGGAACGGCCGCGACGGCGTACATGCACGTCAGTCCCTCGTTGTCCGAGGCGGACTCGAGGGCGTCGACCGGCACCGCCTCGCGGCCGCACGAAGAGGAACCATCGCTCGCTGTCGATCCGGGCGGAACGCTCTACGCGGGGTGGCAGCATTTCGGTCTTCCGTGCTGCGTTCTCTTCTCCCGGTCGAGCGACGGCGGCGCGGGCTGGTCTCGGGCGGTCGAGATGCCGCCGCACACGACGGATCTGGGGCCCGGCCAGACCCTGTCCCAGAAGGATCCGTGGCTCGTCGCGGACGAGTCAGGGGCCGTCTACTTCTCGTGGCTCGAGAAGGTGGTGCACCTGGATGCGGACAGGAACGTCGTGCGGGACACTGCTCTGGTCCGCGTAGCCCGGTCCGACGACGGCGGTGGGACGTGGCACGAGCCGGTGAACGTCCAAACGGTCGAGACGGGGAGCCCCGACCGGCCCGTGATCGCGGTTGACATGGCCGGCCGCCTGTACGCGGGATACTCCCTCTTCGGCCCGGATGGAGAGACGCTCGTCGGTGGGGACGAGACCATTCACGTGACTCGCTCCCTCGACCGCGGCGTCACCTGGTCGACGCCCGTCGAGGTCGCCCGGGGTAACGTGCTGATATCACAGATGGTTGCGCGCGCGGATGGGCTCGCGTGCGCCGCCTGGCGTGATCTGGATGCTTCCCGGCCGGATCTCCAGCTCGTGAGGGTGGGCTGCTCCGCCGACGAGGGTCGGTCGTGGAGGACGAGTACCGTCGCCGAGGGAGCCGGGCATACGATCGAAGAATGGGCACTCGGCGAGCCCCGGTACAGGTCGACGGCGCCCGGCATGGCCCTGGCGCCGACCGGTCATCTCTTCGTCACCTGGATCGATCCCGACTGGAACGTGGTCGTGTCTCGATCCGACAACGATGGCGCCTCATGGTCGGAGCCCGCCGTGCTGAACGACGTGTCGATCGGGTCGCGCTGGCAGCCGGGCGTCACGGTCG
>JAWWCR010000142.1:0-12688 GCA_033720355.1 Gemmatimonadota bacterium | reverse complement strand
GTCCCCGCGCGACAGGACCGCGGCGGCGGTCACGTCGGCGCTGACATTCGCCAGCGTGATGAACATGTCGACGACCAGGTCGAGCGCGATGAGGATCCCGATCCCCTCGACCGGTAGACCGAGCGAGATGTAGACAGGGGTCATGATGAGGAGTCCCCCGCTCGGGATCCCCGGCGAGTAGAAGCTCAGGAGCCCGATCGCGGCCGCGATCGCGACGATCTCCACGGGGCCCAGCTGGACCCCGTACAGGAGCGCGACGAAGTACGTGCCCGTGGCGCGCCCGATCGGCGAGGCCCACTTGAAGACCGCCACGCCCAGCGGCAGGACGAGCCCCGAGACGCGTGGCGGCAGGTCGAGATCCTCGGCGGCCGCGAACATGGCGGGCAGCGAGGCCAGCGAAGACCGGGTGCTGAACCCGACCGCCTGCACGGGCGCGAGCGCTCTCGCGAAGCGTCCGAGGGGGATCCGCCCCCCGATCACCCCGAGCGGATAGAGCCCGATCATCGCGATCAGGATCAGCCCGCAGGCGACGATCACGCAGTACGCTAGCGCACCCGCGGCGCTCGCCCCCATCCGCGCGGCGATCGGGAGGATGAGCGCGAACACGCCGATCGGTGCGACGGCGAGGACCCACCCGATGAGCACGAACATCGCCTCCTTCACCGCGACGAAGAACCCGATGATCGCCCCTCGGCCCTCTTCGGGAATCCGCGTGAGCGCGAACCCGAACAGCACGGTGAACACGATGAGGGGCAGCATCGCGTCATCGACCGCCGCGGCCAGCGGGTTGGATGGCACGAGGTCGACCAGCCAGTCGCGAAACGGCGGCAGATCGACGCGCACCGACGTCTCGGCCGCCGTGCTCTCGCGCAACGCTGCCGCCGTGGCGGGATCTATCTCGAAGAGCCCGAGCAGGGGCGGCGCGAGCGCCGCGGTGAACGCGCACCCCGCGGCGACCATGATCGCCATCAACCCGATGGTCCGCGCCCCGAGCGCGGCGACCGCGCCGCTCTGCCGCTCGCCGGCGATCGTGACGATCAGGAGGGCCACCACCAGCGGGACCACCGTCATGCGGATCGCGTTCACCCAGAGCGCACCGATCGGCTCGACGACGCCGGGCAGCGACGCGACGGCCCCGCCGTCCGCGAACGAGATCGCGATGCCGGCCAGCAGCCCGAGAACCAGCCCGGTGAGGACGCGTGCGGTCAGTGACATGGTGCCCCAAGAGGCCGCCCCCGCACCCCGCAGGGCAAGCCTCGCCGCCACGCGCGCCTCCGTGGCCCCTGATACCTTTCCGCCATGACGCTCGAGATCGGGCTCGTCCTCGGGATCCTCGTCGGCGCCGTGCTCCTGTTCGTCACCGAACGGGTACGCGTGGACGTCGTCGCGCTGATGGTCCTCCTCGCGCTCACCTTCACGGGGATCCTGACTCCCGAGGACGCCATCTCGGGATTCGCCAATCCGGCCGTCGTGACCATCTGGGGCGTCTTCATCCTGGGCGGTGGCCTGGCGCGGACGGGGGTCGCCGGCATGATCGGCCGCCAGATCCTTCGCGTGGCCGGCTCGAGCGAGACGCGGCTCGTGATGACGATCATGTTCGTCTCGGCCTCCCTCTCCGCCTTCATGAGCAACGTCGGCGTCACGGCCCTCCTGCTGCCGGTCGTGATGGACGTCGCCCGTCGCACGCACCATCGGCCGTCGAAGCTCCTCATCCCGCTCGCCTACAGCACGCTCCTCGGCGGGCTGATCACCCTTATCGGCACGCCGCCGAACATCCTCGTATCGGCGTCGCTCGAGACCGCCGCCCTCGACCCGTTCGACCTGTTCGACTTCACCCCGTTCGGCGTGGCCGTCGTTCTCGCCGGGATCGCGTACATGGCGCTCGTCGGCCGACACCTCCTGCCGGATCGCGACCCGTCGCGCGATGCGCGCGGCGGCGGGATCGAGCTCGAAGAGGTCTACGGGCTGCGCGACCGCCTGTTCGCGCTCGACGTCCAGGGAGACTCGCCGCTCGTCGGGAAGACGCTCCGCGAGACGCGTCTCGAGGGCGCGCTCGGGCTCCATGTGATGGCGATCCAGCACGGAGACGAGTCCCGCCTCGCACCCGACCCCGATCACGAGCTCGAGGCGGGCGACCGGATCGTCGTCCAGGGGCCGGACGACGCCCTCCAGGAGATCGGTGCCCGCGAGTATCTGACTCTCGAGTCGGAGCGGGTCCCGCTGGAGGAGATGCTGTCGGATGAGGTCCAGCTCGCCGAGGTATGGCTGAGCGAAAAGTCCGAACTGGCGGGCCGGACCATCCGCGAGCTCGACTTCCGGCACCGGTTCGGCGTCCTGGTGCTTTCACTGTTCCGCGATGACCAGCCTCTGCGCACCCACCTCGCGACGACCACCCTGCGTCACGGCGACGTGATGCTCGTCCACGGAACCCGCGAGCAGCTCGAGCAGATCGGCGACACGGGCGACTTCGTCGTGTCCACCATCTTCGACCCGCTCGTCTACGAGCTCGAGGAGCGGCTCATGTACTGCCGGGTCCCGGAGGGCTCGCCGCTCGTCGGGCACACGCTGTCGGAGAGCCGTCTGGGCGACGTGTTCAGCCTCGGCGTCATGGGCATCGTGCGCGACGGCGTGAAGCAGCTCATCCCGCTGCCCGAGGAACGGCTGCAGGCCGGCGACCGGCTCCTCGTCAAGGGCCGGTCCGAGGATCTCGACGCGGTCGAGGGGCTGTGGAAGCTGCCGGTCGACACCAGCACGACGCGCGACTTCGAAGAGCTGGAGTCGGAGGACGTGTGTCTGGCCGAGATCGTCCTCTCGCCGCGCTCGACGATGGTCGGGAGCACGCTGCCGGAGATCGGGTTCCGCGAGCGGTTCGGCATGAACGTGGTGGCCGTCATGCGAGGCGGCACGATCTACCGAAACCTCCGCTACTTCCCGCTCCGGCTGGGCGATGCGCTGCTGATCCACGGCCCGCGCGCGAAGCTGAAGCTGATCTCCGAGAGCTCGCAGTTCATCGTCATCACCGGCCGGGTCGAGGCGCCGCCGCTCACGCGCAAGGCGCCGATCTCCGCGCTCATCCTCGCCGGCGTCATCGGCTCGGTGATCCTCGGGCTCACCCCCATCCACATCGCCGCGGTGGCGGGCGCGGTCGCCCTCGTTCTGACGAAGTGCCTGACGATGGACGAGGCGTACCGGTCGATCGAATGGCAGGCCGTGTTCCTCATCGCCGGTATGCTGCCGCTCGGGGTGGCGCTTCGAGACACGGGCGCGGCCGAGCTGCTGGCCGTGGCCGTGGTCGACACCGTCGGGGGGATGGGTCCGCTGGCCGTCGTCGCGGCGGTGTACGTGCTCACCGCGATCTGGGCCCAGGTCATGCCGACGGCGGCGGTGGCGATCGTGACGGCCCCGCTCGCGCTCACCACGGCCGGCGACCTCGGGCTCTCGCCCTACGCGCTCGCGATGACGGTCGCGCTCGCGGCGTCGGCGAGCTTCATGAGCCCGGTCGCGCACCCGTCTAACATCCTCGTGATGGGTCCCGGGGGGTATCGGTTCGTCGACTACATCAAGGTGGGGCTGCCGCTCACGATCGTCTGTCTGCTCGTCACCGTGTTGCTCTTGCCGATCTTTTTCCCCCTGACCCCCTGAGCAGTCGGTCGTCCCCGGGGCCCCGGTCGCCCCCGGCGCGGCCGTGCGCCGGAGCCGCCGCCCGCATCGGTCTGGCCGCGACCCGTGCGAAGCGCGAGCTTGGGCATCCCACGAACGACCCCGGAGGTGAACATGCATCGCCCGTCGCGTCTCGCCGTCTCGCTGGTGCTCCCGCTCGCCCTCGCCCTTTTCGTCGTACCGCTGGCCGCCCAGAACGGGGCGATGAGGACGATCTCGCTCGACATGTTCCTCGACTGGGAGCGCGTCTCGAACCCGCAGATCTCGCCCGTGGGCTGTCTGGTGATCTTCACCCGGGGGTGGATCTACATGATGAACGACCGGTGGGAATCGACCCTGTGGATCATGAACGCCGACGGCACGCGGAAACGCGAGCTCGTCGACGGATCGAACGCGATCTGGTCGCCCGACGGCACCCGCATCGCGTTCACCGCACGCGGCGAGCCCGGGGGGTCGCAGATCTTCGTCCGGTGGATGGACGCCGAGGGCGCGACGACGCAGATCACGCGGCTCGAGCGGTCTCCCGGAAGCTTGCGCTGGTCGCCCGATGGGACATCGCTCGCGTTCACGATGTCGGTCGAGGACGACGAGAGCTGGCCGATCGACATGCCGGGCCGCCCCGACGGAGCGGAATGGACGCAGGGCCCGAAGATCGTCACACGGCTGGACTACCGGCAGGACCGGGTCGGGTTCGTCGACACCGGCCACACCCACATCTTCGTCGTCCCCGCAGACGGCGGGACGCCCCGGCAGCTCACCGACGGCCAGTGGCACCACCGCGGCCCCCAGTGGGCGCCCGACGGGTCGGAGATCTACTTCACGTCGCTCCGTGAGGAGGACGCCGAGTACAACTGGCGCGAGTCCGAGATCTACGCGGTTAACGTAGGCTCCGGCGCGATCCGGCAGGTCACCACGCGGCGCGGCCCCGACGGCGGTGCGTATCCGTCGCCCGACGGTCGTCTGATCGCCTACGCGGGACAGGACTGGAACGACGACACCTACCGCAACTCGCACCTCTACGTGATGAACCCCGACGGGTCGGGCGTGCGGCAGATCTCCGGCGACTTCGACCGCGGCCTCCGCGGAAGCCCCGAGCTGCATTGGGCCCCCGACGGAAGCGGCGTCTACTTCAACGTGAGCCGCGAGGGCACGCGGAACGTCTACTTCGCCTCGGTCGGCGGCGGCGTGCGCGAGGTCACGACCGGCAACCACATGCTGTCGCTCACCTCGTTCAACGACGCTGGCGTCGCGGTCGGCACGGTGACCTCGTTCCATGAGCCGGGCGACGTCGTCGGGTTCGATCTGGACAGTCCCGGGACGATCTCGCAGCTCACCAACGTGAACGACGACCTGCTGGCCGGAGTCACGCTCGGCGAGGTCGAGGAGATCCGGTACACGTCGGTCGACGACTTCGAGATCCAGGGGTGGATCGTGAAGCCCCCGAACTTCGATCCGTCGCGGCAGTATCCGCTCATGCTGTCGATCCACGGCGGGCCGCACGGCATGTACAACGTCGGGTTCAACTTCGGGTGGCAGGACCACGCCGCGAACGGCTACGTCGTCCTCTACACGAACCCGCGCGGCAGCGCCGGCTACGGCACCGACTTCGGCAACGCGATCAAGAACGCCTACCCGTCGAAGGACTTCGACGACCTGATGGCGGGCGTCGACGAGGTCGTGAGCCGCGGCTACATCGACGAATCGAACATGTTCGTTTACGGGTGTTCGGGCGGCGGCGTGCTCACCTCGTGGGTCGTCGGCCACACCGACCGGTTCCGCGCGGCATCCGCGAACTGCCCCGTCACCAACTGGCTGTCGTTCGTCGGGACGACGGACGGGCCCGGCTGGTACCGCAACTTCGCGAACTTCCCGTGGGAGGACCCGACCGAGCACCTGCAGCGCTCGCCGCTCATGTACGTCGGGAACGTCACGACGCCGACGATGCTCATGACGGGCGAGAACGACCTGCGCACCCCGATGCCGCAGACAGAGGAGTACTACCAGGCGCTCAAGATGGAGCGGGTGCCGACGGCGATGCTCCGGTTCCGCAACGAGTGGCACGGCACGTCGAGCACGCCGTCCAACTTCCTGCGCACGCAGCTCTATCTGCGGAGCTGGTTCGAGCGCTGGGGGTCGCACGACGACGAGCGGCGGACGGCGGTGTCGCAGGGCGGGTAGCCGCGAGGACGGGACGTTGCGCAGCATTCGATACCAGGTGGCGTGCAGTCTCGACGGGTACATCGCCGGCCCCGACGACGAGTACGACTGGATCGTCATGGATCCGGACATCGACTTCGCGGCCCTGTTCGCCCAGTTCGACACCCTCCTGATGGGCCGCCGGACCTTCGAGAAGGCCGGCGGCACGTTCTCCGGGGGCATGAAGACGCTCGTGTTCTCGCACACGCTGCGCCCCGAGGATCACCCCGGCGTCACGATCGTCGCGGAGGACATCGCCGAGACGCTCGACGAGCTGCGGGCGCAACCCGGGAAGGACATCTGGCTGTTCGGCGGCGGAGAGCTCTTCCGCAGCCTTCTCGAGCTGGGGTACGTGGACACCGTGGAGCCGGCGATCGTGCCGGTCGTCCTCGGCGAAGGCCGGCCTTTCCTTCCCTCACCCGCCGTCCGCCGGCGGCTCTCGCTGAGGGAACACCGGATCTACTCGAAGAGTGGCATCGCCCTTCTGAGCTACGATGTCCTGCCAGGCGGTAACCTGCCCGACGGCCTCCCGACGCAAGACTGACGAGCGAAGGCGATACCACCGAAGGGATCGCGTATGGCCTACCAGTTCGACCACGAATGGGAGCAGGAACGCGCACGTCTGGGCGCGCTCGAGGCGGTCTTCGACCCGTGCAGCCGGCGGTGCATCGAGGAGATCGATCCGCAGCCGGGCTGGCGCTGTCTCGAGGTGGGGGCCGGGGGCGGCTCGATGACGGAGTGGCTCTGCTCGGTCGTAGGCTCGGAAGGGTCCGTCGTCGCGACGGATGTCGAAACGAAGTTCGTCTCGGCCATCGAGGCGCCGAACCTCGAGGTCCGCGAGCACGACATCGTCTCGGACCCGCTGGAGATGGGGTCGTTCGATCTCATCCACACGCGGGCGGTGCTGGATCACCTGCCTGAACGAGACGCGGTCATCGCGCGGCTGGTCGACGCGCTTCGACCGGGGGGCTGGCTCGTCGTGCTCGGCGGGGACTTCTCGACCGTGCGGGCGACGAGCCTTTCCGCGCCCGACGCGGAGTTCTTCGACGAGGCGTTCGCCACGGTGGTCGACGCGGGTCGCGCGGTGGGGTTCGACCCGCGCTACGGGCGCCGCCTCGGTGCGGCGCTCCGCGAGGCAGGGCTGCGGGAGGTCTCGGTGGAAGGCTCGATCTTCGAGTGGGATGCCCGGCACCCCCTCGCCCGACTCTATTCGCTGACCTTCCAGCGTCTGACACCGCTCGTCCTCGAGACCGGGCGGCTCACGGCGGGGAACCTCGAGCGCCTGCTCGCCATGATGACCGACCCCGATTTCCATGGGCTGAGCAACACGCTCTTTGCGGCGCGAGGGCGGAAAGTACCCGACTGAGCGTCGTCGAACCGCGGCCCGAAGAAGCCCGGCTTCCTGTCTGAGCCCCGGCGCCCCGGTGTACGCCTTGCCGCCACGAGCGGACCGCGCTAACATACAACCATATGGTTGTACATAACGAAGCGGACGAGGAAGCGATCAACCGGCTGTTCCGTGCCCTGGCCCACGGGACCCGGCGGGACATCCTGGCGCGGTCGCTCACGGAAGCGCCGTCGGTGTCAGATCTCGCGGCGCGGTACGACATGAGCTTCGCGGCGGTGCAAAAGCACGTCGCGGTGCTCGAGCGTGCGGGGCTGATCCGGAAACGACCGAGCGGCCGCGAACAGCTGGTCTCGACAAACCGTTCGCGTCTCCGGCGCGCCGGCGAGCTCCTCGAGCACTTCGAGTCCATCTGGCGCCATCGCATGGCCCGGCTGGACGATGTCCTTCTTACCGAGAGAGAATGATCATGCCGCTCACATCCGTCACCAGAGACGCCGCGACCCTCACCCTCACCGTGGTGGGCGACTACCCGGTGCCCCAGCAGCGGCTGTGGGACGCCTTCGCCGACCCGCGTCAGCTCGAGCGTTTCTGGGGACCGCCCACGTGGCCCGCCACCTTCACGCATCATGATTTCAGGGTCGGCGGTCGCGCGGAGTACTACATGACCGCACCGGACGGAGAGAAGTGGAGCGGGTCGTGGAAGTTCACCGCGGTCAATCCGATCAGCTACTTCGAGGCGGCCGACGGCGAGGACAACGCCGAAGACGAGAACATGCCGGCGTCGATGAGGTTTTTCTTCGAGACGACCCCGACGGGATCGCGACTGACCTGCGTGACGCAGTTCTCGAGCATCAAGGCGATGGAGCAGACGGCGAAGAACATGGAGGAAGGGCTGCGCGCGGCGATGCCACAGCTCGACGCGCTGCTCGTGGAGCCGAGCGCGTCCGGTGCGCCCGCGTAGGACTCGTCAGAACCGAGGGCCGGGAAGACCAGGCCCGCGCGTGCGTTGCCCGACGGGAAACCGCAGTTTCTCCGGGGTGTTCCTGCAGGAGTTTCTCCCGGGCAACGGTCAGACTGGGTTCGACAAATGCTCCTCGAAGCGCTCATCGTCACCGCCCTCCTCGCGCCTCCTCCCGTCCGGTACGAGGTGCGGTTTCCGAACGTCGTCCACCACGAGGCGCGGATCTCGGTCACGCTCGAGGGGCTCCCGCCGGGACCGGTCGAGTTTCGGATGTCGCGCTCGTCGCCGGGTCGCTACGCGATCCACGAGTTCGCGAAGAACGTGTACTCCGTGGAGGCCGTCGACGGGGGAGGACGCGCGCTCGAGGTGACGCGTCCCGATCCCTACCAGTGGGATGTCGCCGGGCACGACGGGGCGGTGACGCTTACGTACACCCTGTTCGCCGACCGGGCCGACGGCACGTACACGCAGTTCGACGAGACGCACGCGCACATGAACATGCCGGCCACGTTCATGTGGGCGCGCGGACACGAGGACCGGGCGATCGAGGTCCGCTTCCACCCACCCGCGGGGTCGGGGTGGGAGGCGGCCACGCAGCTCTTCCCTACCGACGACCCGTGGGTGTTCTCCGCCCCGCACCTCCAGTACTTCCTCGACAGCCCCACCGAGCTCAGCGACTTCGATCTTCGCGAGTGGCAGGTGGACGGGCCGGAGGGGCCGCAGACGATCCGTCTCGCGATCCACCACCTGGGGACCGAGACGGAAGTGGACAGCTACGAAGCCTGGGTGCGCGCGGTGGTCGACGAGCAGATCGCGGTCTTCGGCGAGCCTCCCGCGTACGATGTCGGCAGCTACACCTTCATCGCCGACTACCTCCCGTGGGCCTCGGGCGACGGGATGGAGCACCGAAACTCCACGATCCTCTCCTCGACGGGGTCGCTCGAGACCAGCGCCGGCGGTCTGATCGGGACGGTGTCGCACGAGTTCTTCCACCAGTGGAACGTCGAGCGGATCCGCCCGCGGGGGCTCGAGCCGTTCGATTTCGAGCGGGCGAACATGTCGCGCGAGCTGTGGTTCGCGGAAGGGTTCACGAGCTACTACACGCCGCTCTTCCTCGCCCGCGCCGGGATCACGACGCCCGAGCAGTACGCGCGCGGTCTGTCGGGCGGTCTCGACTTCGTCATCAACTCGCCGGGCCGCGACTTCTACGGACCCGCGGGGATGAGCATGCAGGCGCCGTTCGTCGACGCCGCCACTTCGATCGACCCGCAAAACCGCGGCAACACCTTCATCTCCTACTACACTTACGGATCGGTGCTGGGGCTCGGGCTCGACCTCACCCTGCGCTCGCGCTTCGACCTTACGCTCGACGACTTCATGCGGCACGTCTGGGTCTCGTACGGCGTCCCCGAGATCCCCTACGTCGTCGAGGACCTCGAGCGCGAGCTCGGCGTCTTCACGGGCGACCCGGCGTTCGCGCGCGACTTCTTCGACCGGGTCGTCCGCGGGAGCGAGCTGCCCGACTACGAGGAGCTGCTGAGCCATGCCGGTCTCGTCTTGCGGGCGCGCGCTCCGGAGGACGCGTTCCTCGGGCTCGTGCAGCTCGACCCCGGTGAGGACGGGATGACGATCACGTCCGGCACGCAAATCGGCTCGCCGCTCTACGAGGCGGGGCTCGACCGCGGCGACGTGATCGTGTCGATCGGCGGACTCGCGCTCACCGACGACGACAGCTGGCAGGCCGTGAAGGCCGCGCACACGCCCGGCGATGAGGTCGAGATCATGTACCGATCGCGCGGCGCCACGCACACGGGCCGGCTCACGTTCGTGGCCGACCCGCGGGTCGAGGTTGTCCCCTACGAGTCGGTCGGGTTGGAGATTTCGGCCGAGCAGCGCGCGCTCCGGGAAGGCTGGCTCGCGAGCCGCGCGCCCCGCTGACAGACCGCACCTTCTGATCGACTTGCGAGGCCCTTGATACCACTCGTGTAGGCTCCCGGGGAACGGAAATGGAGCTTCGATCGCGAGGGCCACTTGAAGATCAGGGCCGTCATCCGGCTTCTGGTGAGGGACGGCCGGGTTCTTGCCCGAACCCGGGGCAGTCATCGACAGTACAGACACCCCGATAAGCCGGGTCTGGTGACCGTCGCGGGCAAGCCCGGTGACGAGCTCGCCCCGGGCACGCTCAACGGCATCCTGAAGCGGGCAGGACTCAAGTGACGCGCCGCTACCTGATCGTCATCGAAGAAACGACCACGGGTTTCTCCGCCTACTCCCCCGACCTGCCGGGATGCGTGGCGACCGGGGCTTCCGATTCCGAGGTGAAGCGTGCGATGCGAGAGGCGATCGAGCTTCACGTCACGGGGCTTCGCGAGGAGGGCCAGCCGGTCCCCAAACCGGAGAGCTCGTCGGACTACGTTGAGATCTCCTCCTGACCCCGGGGGCTGAAGGCGCCCCCCATCGTGTGCAAGGGGAGGCCCTGACGGGCCACCGGGCTCGAGGGCTAGATGTCCGTCCCGAGCGCCCTGGCCAGATGAGCACGATGCGTCCGGGACATCCGAACGCGGTCTCCGGTCGAGAGCCGCAGCTCGAAGTCCCGGCCGTCCAGACGCCTGATCTCGACGACGCGGTCCAGCCGGACGATCGCGGAGCGGTGGACGCGGACGAAGTCGCTCGACGGAAGCGTCTTGGAGAGGGCGGCGAGCGACTCGTCGAGAAGATGCGTTTCCGCGCCCGCGTGAGCCGTCACGTACCGCCCCGATGCTTCGAGCCAGTCGATCCTAGAGGGGTCGAGGAGTCTCACGGTCTTCCCCTTCCTCGACAGCAGCACGCGGGGGCCGGCGCCCCGGGCCCGCTCGGCGGGCGGGGAGTCCGGTCGCGCCGAATCGTTGCCGACGGAGGCGGACGCGCGGGGCTCGTGCGCCTCGCGTTCGGCCGCGAGACGCCGAACCAGACGAGCGAGCCGGTACGCTCCCAGCACCACGGCGATCGCGGCGACGATCTGCGGGAACCTCAGCTCCATGGTGCGCGCGTCCGGCGGCCCGACCCACCGCACCTCGGCCGTGATGGCGGCGACGATGGCCACGGCGATGATCGTCATCGACAGCCCGATCGCGCTCGCTCCCGAACCCTCGCGATCGATCGTCGTCGGGCTCGCTTGCGGCTTCGGCATACAGGGTCTCCTCGTTCTCGGGTCGTTCCCCCCCGGCCCGGCGGAGCCCCCCGCGGCTCGCCCGTCCGGGTGTGCGCTCCAACGCACCGATCGAGCGTCTCGTTCCCCCCTCCCCTTCTACGCCCCGTCGAATCGACCAGATTCGTGGAAGCAGCGTCCGTCCCCGGACGGACTCGAGGCGAGGTCGCATGACGAAGCGAGGAGACGGCGCATGAGGTTGGAGGCCGGGGTGCTGATCGCGGGGCTGATCGTATCGGCCTGTGGGCCCGGGGGCGGCGACGGCGCGGAACGCCGCGCCGCGGCAGGTGGCGACGGCTCGGGCGGCGAGAGCGCGGCCGTGGTCGCGGAGTATCAGCCGGCCGACTCGTCCGTCGCGCGCGACCTCATCGAGTACGCGACCGGCGCGGCCGAGACCATCGAGACGTTCTTCGGCGCCCCCTTCCCCCTGTCCTGGAGACTCGTGGTGCTGCCCGAGCGCGCCGCGTTCGACTCGCTGGCGGCCGAGCGGTGGGGGATGCCGGCCACCGAGTGCTGGATGGTCGGGACCGCCACGACGCGAACACTCTTCATCCTCTCGCCGCGGAGATGGCGCGCCGACTGCGACCACGACCCGCTCGATCGCGAGCACGTCCGGGAGATCGTCGCCCACGAGCTGGTCCACGTATACCACATGCAGCGCAATCCGAGCGACGAGTTCGAGGGGGCGGATGAGGTCGCCTGGTTCGCGGAGGGGCTCGCTACCTACGTCTCGGGTCAGCTCGAGACCGGACACGCCGCACGCGCGAGAGAGGCCATCGAGGTGGGCGCCGCCCCTGCCCGTCTGGTCGATGCGTGGTCCGGTCCGTACCGCTACGGTGTCTCGGGGTCGCTCGCGGCCTTCCTCGACGAGAGACTCGGACGCGAGCGTTTCACGGGACTGCTCGAGGCGACGACGCAGACCGAGCTGCTGTCGCGTGTCGGCATGACGGAGGAGGAGACCCTCGCGGGGTGGCGGAGCCGGGTCACGGCCAGGTGACGGCTCCCGTGCCTCGCGCGGCGGTCGAGCGGCGTGCGGTCTTGCGGGACTCCACCCTCTCCGCGGAGCTTGACTGACCGCCCGTGACCGCATCACCTGGAGGCTGAAATGTCGTCCCGCGTCGCACGCTCATCCCGTCTCGTGCCCCTCGTGACCGCTCTCCTCGCGGTCCTCGTCTTCCCGGCCCTGGCCGGCGCGCAGTCCGTCTCCGAGCGCGCCGCCGAGGCCGCTTCGGCGCTCGAGTACCGCGAGCTCGGCCCGTCGGTGATGGGCGGCCGCGTCGCCGACATCGCCGTGGTCGAGAGCGATCCGCGGATCTTCTACGTCGGGCTGGGCGCG
>JAWWCR010000141.1:0-12774 GCA_033720355.1 Gemmatimonadota bacterium | reverse complement strand
TGTCCGGTGGGGGCGGACGGTCGGGGAGGAGACGCGGTCCGACGGTGAACAGATAGCCGAGTCCGACCACGAGGTCGATGAGACCGAGGGGTGCGATCGAGAACATCCCGAGGCCGTCGAAGCCCCGCTGCTCGGCCATCCCGACGACGATCAGGTTCGTCGAGGTCCCGATGATCGTCACGGTGCCGCCGAGGATGGCCGCATAGGAGAGGGGGATGAGGTAGCGCGACGGCGAGACCGAGAGACTGCGGGCGACCGCCATGAACACGGGGATGAAGACGACGACCACGGCCGTGTTGTTCAGGAACGGCGAGACGAGAGACGCGAGACCGCACAGCAGGAAGAACCGGGTTCGCGTGCCACCGAGCGGGGCGGCGGACGCCCACTGGCCGAGGGCCGACACGGCGCCGGACCGCTCGAGCCCGAGACCCAGTACGAGCATCGCGCCGACGGTCACCGTGGCCGGGCTCGAGAGGCCCGACAGGGCCGTCGACTCCGAGATGACGCCGAGGGCCAGCAGAACCAGCGGCACGGCGAGCGCGACGTGGTCGATCGGGAGACGTCCCCTGGCGAACAGACCGAAGGCGACCGCCGTCACGGCGAAGACGATCGCGATGTCGAGTGTCACGCGGCCCTCTCCGGCGTGGGGGGTCCGTCAAGATCGCCGACTGGCATCGCGCGCACCATGCGAGGAGGGAGCCCGGCGGCGCGCAGGTGGGGCGCGCACGCCGGGCGGTGGGTCTTGAGTAGCGTCTGGATTCGTCGCTACGGGAGGGCGCCGCCGATGGTCAGGCCGACGAAGGTCAGCGAGATGGCCACGACGACGGAGACTACGATCACGAGCAGGACGTCCAGTACCTCTGCCCGTTTGAGCTTGCGGGCGGGACGTCGCGCCCTGCCGCCCGCCCCGCTCATGAGGTGGCGAGCTTTCTGACCACGAACTCGGCGCGTCGGTTCTGGCTCCAGCTGGTCTCGTCCGACCGGGGGACGAGCGGCCGCTCCTCACCGAACGATACGATTCGAAACATCGTCTCGGGGATGCCGAGAGAGACGAGGTACTGACTCGCCGACTGGGCGCGTCGCATCCCGAGCGCCTGGTTGTACTCGAGCGAGCCTCGCTCGTCGCAATGTCCCTCGACGGTGATCAACAGACCGGGCGCGGCCTTTAGCACCTCCGCCTTCCGCTGTAGCACGACGGCCGCCGCGTCGGTGATCTCCCAACGGTTGAAGTCGAAGTGGACGCGCTCGGCGAGGATCTCCATCCGCGTGACTTCCTCGAGCAGCCCGGGGGCCGCCGCGGCGCACGTCGTGCCGGCGTACTCGTCCAGGGCACGCTGGAGCAGCTGGCGGGCGCGACCGTAGTCGCCGGCCTGCATCGCCGCCTCGGCCTGCTCGCACAGCCGGCTGGCCAGCTCCTCGCGGCTGGGCCCGTCCGACGCGCGGGTCGGCGCGGGTCGCGCGGCGGGCGTCGAAGCCACGCGCGCGGGCCGGGCGCCGCCGAACTTCACGTCCATACCCACGGTGATCGGCACCGACCACGCCGTCCCGAACGGCTGAAGAGCGGGGTCGAGGTCGGCGAGCATCTGGCTGTCGTCCTCGTTCGCCAGGGTCATCACCGTCCGACCGCCCACGTAGGTCATGACGCTGGGTGACAGGGCGTACCCCAGCTTGAGGCCGGCGTTGGAGGAGAAGTAGGTGTGGGCGAACTTCTGCGGCTGGACCGAAGCGGAAGTCGTGAAGTCGTCCGAAGTCAGCCGGCTCGCGCCCGCCCCGATGTTCCCCACCAGGGCCCAGCGCTCCGAGGGCAGGAAGTCGGCGGCGACGCCGAGGCCGTACCGCCACTGACGCATGTCCGGCCCCTGCGACCCGCCCGACAGCTCAGCGCCATTCAGGAGGTCGACGTTGCCGTCGACGTTGATGGCCACCCGGGGCGACAGGAGGTAGCCGACCTGCATCCCGAAGTTCGGACCGGCGTCGGTGACCGTGGCGAAGTCGCCGGTCGGCATCGACACCCCGCCCTGACCCTCGATCTGCAACCGCTGCTGGGCCGCCGCGCCCTGCACACCCATCCCCATGAACGACCCGAGGGCGACGGCGGCGCCCAGGAAGCGGATCGGTACAGAAACTCTCGTCGTATCCACGTGTGATCCCAGATCCCTGCCGGGACGGTCATCGCCCACGCCACCGTGGCCCGGGCGGTCCCGATCGTACGATCCGCAAAGGCACGCTTCGGACCACCCGGGTCGAATGCGGGAAACGCCCATGGCGCATGGACTTGGGCCGATCGGCCCGGTCGGGGCGCCCCCCCCCCGGCGGGGAGGTTCTCCCCGGTCCGGGCCGGAGCCGCAGAGTGGCGCGGAGAAAGACCCGTGGCGGCATGACCCACCGGCGTGGCGCGGTGCCCCGCCCCGCGAGTCCGCGATCTCTACGTCTCGGCGCCCCATTCGTTGAGCTTCCGATAGAGCGTCTTGCGATCGAGCCCGAGCAGCTCGGCGGCGCGAGAGCGGTTGCCCCCGGCCCGCTCGAGCACCTCGAGCACGTAGACGCGCTCGAGCTCGCGGAGCGAGAGGTGGCGGTCGGCGGCACCGGTGACGATCGCGGCGGCGCCCGCGTCGCGGCGGATCTTCTCGGGCAAGTGGTCGGGCGCGATGTCCCCGCCGGTGGCCAGCGTGACGGCCCGGCCGATCGCGTTTCTGAGCTCGCGCACGTTCCCCGGCCACGCATACGCGGTGAGCAGCGCCATCGCATCGGGGGAGAAGCGGGGCGACTCCACCGCACCGGCCTCGCGGGCGAGCTCGCCGAGCAGGTGCTCGGCGATCAGCGGGATGTCGGCCCGACGCTCGCGCAGTGGTGGCAGACGGATGGGGAACACGTCGATCCGCCACAGGATGTCCTCGCGAAACCGGCCGGCCGCGACCTCCTCCTCGAGGTCCTTGTTGGTCGCCGAGATGAGACGGACGTCGACCTTCACGCTCGACGTCGCACCGACCCGTCTCACCTCCCCGTCTTCGAGCACGCGCAGCAGCTTGGGCTGGAGGGCGAGGGGCAGGTCGCCGATCTCATCGAGAAAGAGGGTCCCCCCGTCAGCGGCCTCGAAGAGCCCGCGCCGGGACCGGTCGGCCCCCGTGAACGCTCCCTTCTCGTGCCCGAACAGCTCCGACTCGAGGAGGTTCTCGGGCAAGGCCCCGCAGTTGACGGGCACGAACGGATCGCGGCCCGACAGGGCGTGCACCGAGCGGGCGGCGAGCTCCTTGCCCGTGCCGGACTCGCCCGTGACGAGGATCGGGTGCTTCGCCGGCGCCCCGCGGCGTATCAGCTCGAACACGCCCTCCATCGTCCGGCTCGCCGCGACGAACCCCGGGATCGGCGCGAGCGGCGCCCGTCGCAGCCGAGCGACCTCGCGGCGGAGCCGGTTCTCCTCGAGCGCCCGTTCCACCGCGAGCACGAGGAGATCGGGCTTGATCGGCTTCGCGAGGTAGTCGTACGCACCCTTTCTGATGAGGTCGACCGCCGAGTCGAGCGATCCGAAGGCCGTGATGACGATCACGTTGAGCTCGGGCCACGACTTCCGGAGGTCTTCGAGCAGCTCCTGGCCGCGTTTCCCCGGCATGATCAGATCCGTCACGACGACGTCGGCTTCCACACCCTCCTTCAGGGCACGAAGCGCCTCGTCCGCGGTCGCGAACCCCCGCGTCTCGTATCCCGCTCCCGTGAGGACCTCGATGAGAAATGCGCGCAGATCGCGGTCGTCCTCTACGAGCATCACGCGTTCAGACATCGACGCTCCCGCTGGCGGGCAGGCGAATCCGGAGCACCGCGCCCCGACCCTCGCCGACCTCGATCGAGCCGGCGAGCCGCTCGAGGATCGCGCGCGCCACCGCGAGCCCGAGCCCGGTGCCTCCCGGCTTCGTCGTGTAGAAGGCCTCGAAGATGCGCTCGCGCTCCTCGCTCGGGAAGCCGGGGCCCGAGTCGGCAACCTCGACCACGACGTCCCCCTCCTCCCGCCCGCGGATCGACAGGTCGCCGCCGCCGACTTCGCGAAGCGCCTCGATCGAGTTGGACAGGAGGATCGCCAGCACCTCCTGTAGGAGATCGGAGTCCGCCTGTGCGATGAGCCCATCGGGGACATCGACCTCGACGCGGACGCGGGCATCGTCGAGATCGTCGCCGAGCCGCCGGGTCACCTCCTCGACGGCGGGCCCGACCTCGACCGGCCTCACGTTCGCCTCGCGCTGGCGCACGAAGGACAGCAACCCGCGCACGATCCGCTCGATGCGGTCGGCCTGGTCAGCGATCGTTCGCAGGTCCGCCTCGAGCTTCTCGCGGGTCGGCTCGCCCTCGAGCAACAGGTGGGTGCGCCCTCCGATCACATTCAGCGGAGCCGATATCTGGTGAGCCACACCGGCCGCGAGAGTCCCCATCGACGCCAGCCTCTCCCGATCCTGCAACCGGGCCTCGAGGGCCACCCGCTCCTCGGTCTCGGTGACAAGAGCGTCACGTGCGGCGGCGATCGCGTCGGCCATGCGGTTGAACTCGAGCCCGAGCGTCTCGAGCTCGCGACCGGTCCCGCGGACATCGACGCGTCTCCCCAGGTCTCCCTCGCCGACCTTACGGATGGCCTCGGTGAACGTCGCGAGCGGTCGGTGGACGAGCCGTCTGACGAGCCACGCGTTCAGCAGCGCCAGTGCGACCAGAAGCGTCAGCGTGTTGAGCAGGAACCGCTGCGTCGTGCGGGCGCGCTCTTCCTCGATGTGCGTGAGCGGCTGAACCACCTCGAGGACCGCCGTGACGCCATCGTCGGGCCCCGCGCGGATCGGGCTCAGGACCGAGAACATTCGATCCTCCCCGAAGTCGCGGTCGAGCTCGACCGGAGCGCCCGAACCGACCACGGCGCGCACGCGCGTGGCGGATGCAGGCAGCGCGAGCTCCAGCCCGCGGGTCCGGGCCGAGACCACGCCCGTCGTATCGTACAGGAACACCCCGTAGACGGACGGCTGGCGGCTCAGCTCCTCGATGATCTCCTGCACGTCATCGAGCTCGACGTCCCGGTACGCCTGCTCGAAGGCCTCGGCGACGGCGCGTGAGTAGGCGCGCGTCTCGGTGCGCGTCACGTCGGTGAGGGTCGCCGTCCGCTGGGCGAGTGCCCAGACGGCGTAGCCCGCCATGATGACTGTCACGGCCGGGATGAGGGCGACGAGGAGCCGGGTGTTGAGTCTCACGGAGGTCTATCGGGGTGTGGATGGTCGACGCCCGCATGACGCTGTGGCTCATGACACTACGCGATGCGGACCCGCAGGGGGAGTCGCGATCCGCAGCAGAAAAGCGCCCACGAAGACCATCCCCTGCGACGTACGACCCGGGACCGCCTCGAGTCATGGCGGTCGACGACCCTGCCACCCAGAATGAGGGTGCGGGTTCACGGTTCTGTGACAGTGTCCCGACAGACAGCGCGGGGCGTTTTTTTTTTGACGCAAGAACGGGATGAAACGGCTCATGAGCGTACGACACGTCGACGACTTCGAGCTGAACGACGTCGCGGCGGGGTCCGGCACCAGGACGCAGGTACTGATCGGTCCCGAGCAGGCGCCGAACTTCGCGCTACGGCGCTTCGTCATGGAGCCCGGCGGCGGGATGCCCCTCCATACCAACGAGGTCGAGCACGAGCAGTTCGTGCTGCGTGGCGAGGCGACCGTGAAGATCGGCGACGAGACCCACCGGGTGAAGGCGGGCGATGTCGTGTACATCCCCGCAGGGACCCCGCACTCCTACGATTCGACGGGGGACGAGCCGTTCGAGTTCCTGTGTGCCGTCCCGAACCGGCCGGATCGGATCGAGATCGTCGGCTGCTGAGCCGGCCGCCGGGATTCCCCCGGCGGTCAGCCGATCTGGTCGACGATCGCCTGGAGTCGCTCCCGGGCCGCGACGACGCGCGGCTGAAGACCCGGGTCCGCGTCGGCCCACAGGTTCACGAACTCCGTCAGGTACGCCGCGGCCTGCCGGAGGTCGCCGGCTTCCTGTTCGAGTGCGGCGGCGTCCTCGAACGCGTCGGCCAGAAACTGCGAATGCGGAAGCGCCGACAGCCAGTGCGGCGCATCGAAGAACTTCCGGTAGTACGCGCGCGCCGAATCCGCCTGCCCGGCCGCCTCGAACGCGCGGGCGAGCGACACGATCGGCGCGAGCTCCTGGGGCCTCGAGGCGCTCAGTCGGAACTCCCGGATCGCCTCTTCGAAGCGCCCTTCCTGTAGCGCGATCTCGCCCAGGACGCCGTGGTGCTGCGCTCGAAAGCCGTGGCGGAAGTTCTGGGGCGTCGAGGCCTCGAACGCCGCGAGCGTTTCCCGGGCCCGGTCGGGGTAGCCGAGGAACGCGTACGCCGCGGCGATGTCGAGATAGGGCCGCGTGACCGGATCCAGGTCGTCGAGCGGCTGTCGGGACAACCCGTCCTCGAGAGCGTCGAGCGACGAGCCGTGATAGGCGGCGTGTCGCATGATGGCGATCGCGGCGTGGTTCCTGACCTGCTCGGCCGGCGAGCCGTTCGCCGCCATGATCTCGCCGGCCTCGGTCCAGAGCTGCGTCGCCTCTGCCACGCGACCCTGACTCGCCACGAACGCGCCCAGCATCTGTGAGGACTGCGCATACAGGAACGGGTTGCCCGTCAGATCTCCGACGATCTCGCGCAGGTGCGGCTCGCCCTCCCGGTACCGCCGCACGCTCCCGTACCCGATCGCGCGGTGCCACCCCGCGAACGGCCCCGGCGCGTATACCTCGAGCAGATCGGACGCCGCCATCACGCTGTCGACATCGCCGAGAGTCGCCCGCACCTGGGCGATGTTCATCAGGGGGATGTCGGCCATGCTAGAGTCGACCGCGATCGCACGGTGATAGAGGTCGAGCGCGGTCTCGAGATCTCCGATGTTCCTGTACGCCTCGCCGAGGTTGTTGATCGGGCCGTGCGCCGTGGGGTCGGCGTCGACGATCGCCTCCATGAAGGGGATCGCGTTCCGCGGCTCGTTCGTCACCGACAGGTAGTACATGGAGGAGACGAAGTTGCGCTCGCGCTCGGTCAGGTTGTCTCGAAGCTCGAACGCGCGGGTCCGTGCGGCCATCGAGCGCCCGGGCTCGACCCCGTAGTTCGAGAGCTGCGTGGCGAGGGCGTTCCAGGCCATCGCGAATGTGCTGTCCGCGTCCACCGCGTCCTGGAGCCTCGCGAGCCGCCGCTCGGCATCCGCCTGGGGGAGACGCACCGCTTCGGTGAAAGCCCGCAGCGCCTCGAGGTTCGAGGTCGTGACCTGCTCGAGCGGTGGCGTCGCGGCGATCGCCCGCAACGGATCGCCGATCCGCTCGCGGATCCGTCCCGACAGCGCGTCGATGGCATCGAGCAGCCGTGTCGAGTCCCGCGCCGTCTCGCGGTGCGAGACCAGGACCTCGCCCGACTCGGGAGCCACGACGCTCGCGGTCAACAGGAACGCGCCGCCGGCCGCCGAGACATCGCCTGCCACAACGGCCTTGATCCCCTCCCGGCGGGCCATGTCGAACGCGATGTCCTGGTCGACCGGGGTGTCGGGGGCGCGCTGCATCCGCGTCAGCGCCTCGTCGATGAAACCCGGTTCGGCGAGGCGGACCACCTCGGACTGCGTTAGGTCCACCCGCAACGCCTCCGTCACGAGCCTCCCCAACGCCTCGTCCGGCGTCGAGTTCGAGAAATCGGCGAGGAGCACCACATCGCGCTCGTCGAGGACCCCGCGCGCCACCAGCGTTCCGGCGGGCCCGATCCCCGCCGCGCGCATCCCGAGCCAGGCGGCGGTGCCCAGCCCGAGGAGGGCGAACGCGCCTACCCCGCCCGCGAGCGCGTTCCGCCAGGTGAACACGCGTCGACCGGTCTCTTCCCCGTCTCGAGCCCGCTCCGGCGCGCCACCCCCCCAGCCCTTCTGCACGAACGCGGTGACCATGACGATCGGCAGACCCGTGATGAGGAGCGCGACCGAGGCCTTCGGGACCCACGCGGGGAGGCCGATCACCGACTCCAGGGTGTCGACGACCTGGAGCACCAGCCACGAGCTGGCGAGGTACAGACCGAGTACCTGCCACAGCGAGCGCTCGTGGATCTCCTGAAGGACGTTCTTCACGATACCGCGCGCCGCTGCGGGCGGACGATCACGGCCGGCACGCCCGACTCGCGAGCCAGCCGGTTGAAATCATCGAGCAGCTGGCCGAGGACGCGGGCGAGCCGGGCCCTCGCGTCCTGCCACTCCACCTCGAGATCGGCGAGACGCTCCTCTGCCCCCGCCGTCGGCGGCAGATCCGATCCGTCGACCTCCGTAGTGAGCATTCCCAGCTGAGTATCGAGAAGCCCCGCGTAAGCGACCATGTCCTGCTGCGTCCGGCGCCGCTTCTGCGTGAGCACGTCCTCCAGCGCCACGATCGAGTCGGCCAGCGCGTTTCCCGCCTCGGCCAGGTCGGCGGCGGCTTCCAGGTCCGCCTCCCGGGCCTGCCCCACGACCGCGTCGACCTGATCGCGGACGTCGCGGATGTCGTTGACGCCGTCGTGCAGCTCCACCAGGGCATCCGCTATCGTCGTGAGAAACCGCTGGTTTGCCGCAAAATCGGTGTCGGCCGGGTCGATCCGCGGATCGCCCCGCACTTCGAACGTCTCGCCGAGCGGCGCCGCGTCGCCGATCGTGAGCCGCGCCGTGTACGTGCCCGGCATGACACGGAAGCCGGGCGGACCGCCGAACGAGGGCGGGACCCCCTCGATCGGAGGCGGACTCTCCACGCGGAGGTTCCACAGAAGTCGATTGTGCCCCGGCTGCATCGGCAGTGCGCTGTACGCGCCGCCGTCCGCCCTCGGCCGGGTGTCGGTGGAGAAGGTCCGCAGCACGTCACCCGCGGCATCGAGGATCTCGAGGGTCGCGACGATGCCGTCCACCTGTTCCGATCCCCCCGAACCTGCCGCGGCCCCGGCCGTCCCGTCTCCCTCGGCCATGGTGTTCGCGATGTCCTCGGCGAGCACGTAGTCGATGTAAACGCCCTGCGGCTTGTTCTCGCCGACCACGACGGGACCGACGGGACCGCCCAGCCCCGCGTTGACGCGGTAGGCGGGCGCCGGCCTGAACAGGTGCACCGGGTTGTCTATGAGCGAACCGGCCATCTGCCTGAGCGGTGACAGATCGTCGAGGATCCAGAACGACCGGCCCTGTGTGGCGGCGACGAGGTCGCCGGCCTGCACGCGGAGATCCGTGATCTGGACGAGCGGCAGGTTCAGGTCGAGCGACTGCCATGATCCCCCGTCGTCGAAGCTCACGTACATGCCGAGCTCGGTGCCCGCGTACAGGAGGCCGGGCGTCTCGGGATCTTCGCGCAGGACGCGCGCCCACGCATCGGGGTTGTCGGCGCCGATCCCGGCATCGATGCGCTGCCACGACCCGCCGTGGTCGCGCGTCCGATAGATGTAGGGCGTGAAGTCGCCGAACTTGTATCGACTGAGCGTGATGTACGCGGTGCCGTCGGCATGCGGGGAGACCTCGAGCGAGTTGACGAGCCCCTCCCCCATCCCCGCCGGCGTGACGTCGGTCCAGGTGGCGCCCCCGTCGCGGGTGATCTGGACGAGTCCGTCATCCGTCCCAACCCAGATCTCGCCGGCGGTGCGCGGCGACTCGACGATCGTGAAGATCGTGTTGTACACCTCCCCGCCCGCCGCCTCGTTCGTGAACGGGATCCCGCCCGCGGTGTGACGCTCGGGCTGATTCCGAGTGAGATCGGGGGATATTTCCTCCCAGGACGCCCCGCGATCGCGCGACCGGAGGAGTACCTGTGCCCCATGGTAGATCGTCCGCGGATCGTGCGGCGAGGTGACGACCGGTGCGTTCCAGTTGAACCGATACCGCATCATGTCCGCGTCGAGCCCCAGCCCCCACTCCGGATACGCCCGGACGCTACGCATCGACCACAGCTCGGTGTCGAGCTCGGTGATGAACCCCTGGATCGACGTCGCGTACAGGAACCTCGGATCGTCCGGATCGAACGCCACCCACGCCGACTCGCCGCCCCCCGCGTCGAACCAGTCCTTCCAGTCGATCCCGCCGCCGTGCGTCGCCCACCCCTTGATCGCCACGCTCGTGTTGTCCTGCTGTCCACCGTACAGCCAGTACGGAAAGCGGTTGTCCACCGTCAGCCGGTAGATCTGCGCCGTCGGCTGGTTCTCCTGCGTCGTCCACGTCTCGCCGCCGTTGTAGGAGATCGTGGCGCCGCCGTCGTTCGCCGAGATCATCACGTCGTTGTCGAGCGGGTTGATCCACAGGTCGTGATGGTCGACATGCGGAGTCTGGATCGTCTCCCACGTCCTCCCCCCATCGATCGAGCGCAGAAACGGGGAGTTCATGACGTACACGGTCTCGCGGTCCTGCGGATCGGCGTACAGCTCGATGTAGTACCAGGCGCGCGCGCGAAGAACACGCTCGGAGCTCATGTGCTCCCACGACCGCCCCCCATCGTCGGATCGCCAGACACCGTCTTCCCCGTCCTCCCCCTCGATGAGGACCCACAGGCGATCCGGATCCGCAGGCGACACGTCGATCGCCGTCTTCCCCATCATCTCGGGGAGCCCGTCGTCGATCTCGATCCACGTGTCGCCGCCGTCCGTGGACTTCCAGAACCCGCTTCCCGGACCCCCGCTCCGCACCACCCAGGGCTCGCGGTCATGGTCCCACATGGCGGCGTACAGGATCCGCGGGTTCGTCGGGTCCATCGCCAGATCCGAGGCGCCGGTGTTCTCATCGACGTGCAGGATCAGCTCCCACGTCGCCCCGCCGTCACGCGACCGGTAGATCCCCCGCTCCGGCGTCGGGTTGAACGGCGAGCCCTGCGCCGCGACATAGACCAGATCCGGATCGCGAGGGTGCACGCGGATTCGCGAGATCGCGCGCGTCGCCTCGAGCCCGAGGTGGGTCCACGACCGGCCCGCGTCCGTCGAGCGGTACACCCCGTCTCCGTGCGACGTCGTGACTCCGCGGATCGAGTGCTCGCCCATCCCGACGTACACCACGTTCGGGTCCGACGACGCCACCGCCAGCGCCCCCACCGACGATGTCTCGAGGAACCCGTCGGAGACGTTCGCCCAGGTCGTGCCTCCGTCCGTCGTCTTCCACACACCTCCACCGACCCCGCCGAAGTAGTACGTCAGGCGGTCCTCGGGTATCCCCGCGACCGCCACCGAGCGCCCACCCCGAAAAGGCCCCACGTTCCGCCACCGCATCGATCCGAACAGCGAATCGACACCTTCCGTCTCTGCGCTCGCCTCCTGAGCCTGCGCCGCCGACGCCGACGCCGCGGCGAGCGAAAGTCCGGCCGCAATCCATGCCAGCGACAGGACCCCCGCCGGCAGCGCAATGCCCCGGGCGGCCCTCCGCGACATCCGGATCGGTCGGCGAACGGGGGTACCTCGTTGAGCCGGGGCCTGTCGGCGCACTGCGATCGTTCGGCGCATGGGTCTCCGGGGGCGATTGACTGGGTTGGGTCCGTCGCCTGAAGCTATCCGCGCGAACCGGGTTCGTGAACCTGCCGCATCCACCACCCTTCGACGGAGTGCGCAGTGAACATCTCGTTGGCGGGGCTCACCGCAACCGCCGTGGAGACCGACCCGAACGGCGTCATCGGACCCGAGACCGTCTTCCACTTCCGGCAGGAGGACGATCGAGTCTGGGTACACTACGAGGGCGGAAGAATCGACCGTGGCTATCTGGTCGGACTGATCGACCGCGACCAGCTCAGGTTCCGCTACTGTCAGATCGAGTCCGACGGGACACTGAACGGCGGAGTGTCCGTATGCGAGCTCGACGTGGATTCCACCGGCCGGCGCCTCATCATCGAGCGCTTCGAGTGGGAGAGTCGCGATGGAGGCGGGCGGAACGTCATCCGCGAGCGCGACGTCGACCCTATCGGCTGACGCTCGAGCCAGCCCGACGCCTCATCTCCGATCGTCCACCCCGACAAGCGTCGCTCCCCACGGACAGAACCGACCTACGAGCAGGTAGTCATCCAGCAACTCATCGACCAGCGACGGTCGGCCGTCGCATACCTCGATCGCGGCCTCGGCCATGTCGATGTCCTGGGCGTCCAGATGCCAGCTCCAGGGCGCGTTGTAGTCACCCGGCCCGGGCCCGGCGCGCAACGCGCCGTTCGGAATGTTCGCCATGCTCGTACCATCCTCGAGGGCGAGGATGTCGGCGATCGCTTTCGCGTTCGTCACCCATACGTCGAACCGCTCCCCACTCACCTCGAACGTGGCCATCACGCCACCCTCGAGCGGGTCCTCGGGACCGGTGCCGTCCGAGCAGGCAGCGAGGATCGCCAGCACGGCCACACCGACCCACCGTCTATGTCGTGCAATCAACATCCGTATCTCTCCAACTTCGCGCATTCGTATTGCCTCCCCTCTCGGGACGGCGCGGGAGTATGCCCTCCGTTTCATCTACCGAAGAATCGGCCCCTGTGGTACACGAACGAGACAGCCGGACGTGTGTGACACCCGCGCGCTCCCGTGCAGCGTCGCAGGCCACTCGCACGTCCCCACCCGAGCGCCCGTTTCGACCTCGTTGATCCTCCCCCCCATCTCGGTGTCATACCCGACACCGACACCCCCACCCCGGCGGCCATCACGGATGTTTACGAATCGTACAGTTTCGAGATGCGGCGGCCATGGGACCCTCCGGGGTCGGGGGCGGCGGGGTTCGGCGAGCCGCCGGAGGCTCCGGTGAATCGGAGCGAGCGGCTCGAGCGGCA
>JAWWCR010000140.1:0-12957 GCA_033720355.1 Gemmatimonadota bacterium | reverse complement strand
TTCCGCACCTCTGGTACACACGATCGGTCGAGCGGATCCGTCACAGCCAGGACCGCGTCCGTCCGGCCCCGCCGGTGGCGGGATCCACCCGTCGCGGCGCCACCGCGTCGGGTGCTTCGTCCGCGAGCAGACGCGCCGGGTTGTCGTGGACGAGTCGGCGGACCCAGTCCCCGGTCTTCGGGTCCAGCTCGGCCCGCGGCCCGGACGCGGCGCCGTGCTCGTCCACCCGGCGGGCGGTCGCGAGAAGCTCGAGCGCGTCCGGCCACTCGGGCCTCCCCCTCGAGTGGTAGTCGCTGGCGATGCAGGTGACCCACCCGTGCGCGAGCAGCTCGATCGCGGCGTCGCGAGCCCCCGTTCCGTACCCGCCGGCGAGCGAGCGCGCGTTCACCTGGAGCAGGGTCCCGTCCGCGACCCACTGACCGACGCGGTCGAACGCCCTCTCGATCCCGAAATAGCGCTCGGGGTGCGCCAGCACCGGCACCCACCCGGCATCGCGCACCGCCTTCAGCTGGTTTCCGGCGAACGGGGGGAGCTGAAACGCCCCGAACTCGACGAGCGCGTGGCGGGTGCCGTCGAGACGAAGCCTCGGATCGGCGAGGTCGGCGATCGGGGCGTCGAGCTTGAACTCGCAGGCCCTGCCGATCCCGATCTCGAGCCCCGTCCCGGCGACCGCATCGACGAGGGTCTCGTAGGCCTCGTCGAACAGCGCGAGACGCGCCTCGGCCCGGGCCGGCCGCTCGAGCAGCGAGGCGCGGAAGTGCGGCGTCGCGACCACCCGGCGCACTCCCTGAGCCTCGAGAGCGCCCAGGGCGCGCAACGCCTCGTCGAGATCCGCGGCGCCATCATCCACCGCCGGAAGCACGTGCGAGTGGATGTCGATCAGCGGGACGCTCACCACCCCCTCCTCGACCCGCCCGGCGCGGTCAGTCCCCCGACTCCCCGGCGAGCTTCGACTTCACGCACGCGGTGAACCGGCCGAACACGATATCGGCGAGTGACTGGATCACACCGCCCCGTCCGAACGACGCGAGCCGCCCCTGCAGGCTGACCGTCTGCGAGACCCACACGTGCGTGCCACCCTCCTCGGCCGGCGTGAGGTTGCTGGTCATCGTCATCTTCACGCTGCCGACCCCCTTCTCGTCCTTCCCCTCCCCCGTCATGACGACGTGGTGGTCCTCCGGGTCCAGCTCGTCGAACCGGATGACGCCATCGAACATCGTCCCGACCGGCCCCAGCTTCATCCCGATGCGGCCGCGGAACGTGCGATCGTCGATGGCATCCAGCAGCGTCGCGCCCGGCAGACACGAGACGATCCTCGACGGGTCGGTGAGGAAGGCCCATACCTCCTCGACCGTCTCGGGGACGTCGAATTCCTTCTCGATCTGAATGGCCATCGACCTCCGGGGAGCTAGAAGCCTGTTGAAGAGCTATGGCGGGCCACGTTACGCGCGCCTGGGACTGTCGCGTCCAGCCGCGGTTATACTGTCGGGAGCCGTGCGCCGCCGGACCGGCCGCGAACGGTTGGGAAGCTGAAGGGCTGCAGGGAAGGCCGTCAAGCGGATCTCTCGTCGGCAGGCCGCCGGCGCGTTCGCGAGGGAGGGCTGGTTGAGGAAGGACGTTCAGGATGTCATCGATGGGTTGGCGACGAGCGGGTACGTCGCCGATCGAGCCCTCGCGACCACGGTGCACCTCGCGCTCGCGCTCGAGAAGCCCCTCCTCGTCGAGGGGGCCGCCGGGGTGGGCAAGACGGAGATCGCCAAGGCACTCGCGTCGTGGCTCGAGCTCGATCTGATCCGGCTCCAGTGCTATGAGGGGCTGGACGTCCACACGTCGCTCTACGAGTGGAACTACCAGAAGCAGCTCCTCCGCATCCGGCTCGAGGGTGACGGCGCGGACCACGACGAGATCGAGAAGACGATCTACGGGTCGGAGTACCTGCTCGAGAGGCCCCTTCTCCGCGCGATCCGCAGCGACGACCGCGTCGTGCTGCTCATCGACGAGGTGGATCGCTCGGACGAGGAGTTCGAGGCGTTCCTGCTCGAGATCCTCTCGGACTTTCAGGTCTCCATCCCCGAGGTCGGGACGCTTCGGGCGCGGAGCCGCCCGATCGTCGTGCTCACCTCGAACGGCACGCGGGATCTGTCGGACGCCCTCCGCCGTCGTTGTCTGTATCTGTGGATCGACTACCCGGATCCGGAGAAGGAGCTGGCGATTCTGCGCGGGCGCTTCCCCGAGCTCGCGCCCGAGCTGGCCTCTGCCGCCGTCCGTCTCGTCCAGCGGCTCCGCGGCGAGCGACTGAGCAAACGGCCCGGGGTCGCCGAGACGCTCGATTTCGCCGCCGCCCTTTCGGTGATCGGAGCGGGCGCGCTCGACCGGGAGGCGGTGGAGGCCACCCTGGGCGCGCTGATCAAGGACCCCGCCGACGTCCTCGCGCTCGACGGCGAGACGCTCGACCGCCTGTTGTCGCCCGACGCGGGACCCGCCGGGAACGAGACGTGACGTCGACGGAGGACGTCGAACCCGGTCGACGATTCCGGGCGGATCGCACGGCGTGGATCGCCGCGCTGTGCGGCGACCTCCGCGGTGCGGGGCTCGCGGTCTCGCTCTCCGAGTCGGTGCTCGCCTCCGAGTGCGCCCGGCACCTCGACGCTGACGATCCGGTCGACGTCCACCTCGGGTTACGTGCCGCGTTCTGCGGCACCGACACCGATCTCGCGGTCTTCGACCGGTGCTTCTGGCTCCGCTGGCGGGGGATCCCGGGGCTGCCGCCCGAGGAACGGTCCGGGTCGGGCCCGACCACGGTCCGCGAAGGGGGCGGACGCGTCGATCGTCCCGTCGCCGCCTCGGGCGCCCGGGGCGAGACCGGGCGCGGGCCGATCGGGACCGCGTACAGCGCGGCCGACCACCTGTCTCGCCGGTCTTTCGCCTCGGTAGACCGCGACGAGCTACGCGAGCTCGATCGCCTGATCGATCGCCTCGTCATCACGCTGTCGTCACGACGAAGCCGCCGGCTCGAGCCCGGAGGCCGACGCGGCATCGTCGATCTTCGGCGGAGCGCAGGCGCCGCGCTGCGCACGGACGGCGAGTGGATCCGTCTCGCGCACCGCCGCAGACGCCGGGACCCGCCGCGTCTCGTCGTGCTGTGCGACATCAGCGGTTCCATGGAACGCTACAGCCGATTCCTGGTTCGCTTCCTTCTCGCGACCGGCCGATCCCGCGACATCGAGACGTTCGCGTTCTCCACGCGGCTCACCCACCTCACGCCGTGGCTTGCCCGACGGCGGGTCGACGAGGCGCTCGATGAGCTCCGCGCGCGCGGCTGGTCGAGCGGGACCCGGATCGGGGAGTGCCTCGAACGCTTCGTCGAGCGGTACGGACGGTCGCTGCTCGGTCGGCGCACGATCGTGGTCATCCTCTCCGATGGACTGGATCAGGGGGAGGTGGAACCCCTCGAGCGCGCGATGCGACGGATTCAGCGGAGGGCGCGGCGGGTCATCTGGCTCAACCCCCTGCTCGAGAGCTCGCGCTACGCTCCCGAGGCTCGCGGGATGCGAGCGGCACTGCCCTTCGTGGATGAGTTCGCGTCGGGGCACGACCTCGCGGCGCTCAGGAGGCTTCCGGATCTGTTGCGTCTGTGATGGGGTGGTCGGCGGCGGTCGCGCCACGTTCCCGGGGGCAGCGACCCGCATCCCGGGGCCGGTCGGCCCCGGGCTGGCGGCTACGCTCTTTCGCGGCGGCTCGCACCCCGGCCGTCGGGGGGATAGCGGCGCGGTCGGCCGCTCCACCGCTCCGGAAGCCCGTGAGTCCCGGCTCCCGGCACAACGAGAGGCGTGTGCGTTCCGTTCAGGTGCGGACGCGGTCCTTCAGACCCTTCCCGGCCTTGAAGGTCGGAACGGTCATCGCGGGAATGTGGATCGACTGGCCGGTCTGCGGGTTGCGACCCATGCGAGCCTTCCGCCGCCGCGTGCCGAACGTCCCGAAGCCGGTCACCGTGAAGTCGCGACCCGCATCGAGCTCGACGGCGATGATGCCGTGCCCCGAGTCCGTCGAGAAGATGGTGTCGATCACTTCCCGAGCCTTGGCTTTGCTCAGGTCGCACTTCGAGGCGAGTTTCGCCGCGAAATCGTCCTTGGTCATCCTGTTCCTCCCCATTGATGGTAGTCACATCAACAACAGCAACCGGTGCGAGCACCCGAAAAGAAAGACGTAACACGCCGGATGGCAAGCCCTCGAAACGCCGTTTGTCCAATAACCACGGGGAGTTCCGCGATTTCGACTTGCCGCGCGAGGGGCATCGAATGCCGCAACTTATTGCAGCATATCATCTTAGGTGCGGATGGCGCGGAGTGACGCCGGTACGTCCCGCGGTCCGGCGAGTTCCGCCCGACACGCCGAACAGCCCCATCTGACGCGGGTTTTCGGCGATTCGGGCATGCCCGCGACCGCTCGCCGGGCCGCGCGCGGGAGAGCCGAATCTGGAGGGGGAGTCTTCATGGACCACGCGGTCGCGCTCGTTCAGGCGTATCTCGAGCTGAACGGTTACTTCACGGTCGCCGAGTTCCCGGTTCTGACGGTCTTGCCGGCCGGCGGGTACGCCTCGGCGACCGACATCGATCTGCTGGCGCTCCGTCTGTGCGACGCCGGGGGGTTGGCGGCGGTCGGTTCCGGCCCGGACGGCCCCTTCGAGCCCGATCCCGAACTCGGCGTGCCCGGGCGCGGCGTGGATCTGCTGCTGGTAGAGGTGAAGGAAGGACGCGCCGAGCTCAACCGCGGGGCAAAGGACCCGCGCGTCCTCGAGGCAGTGCTGGCCCGGTTCGGTCTCGGGCCGCACGAACGCCAGGAGCGCTCGCTACGCGACCTCGACCGAAAGGGCGAAACGGTCTGGCCGGGCGGCGTCCACGTCAGGATGCTCGCGTTCGGGTCGGTCGTGGATCCGCAGGTCGTCGACGGATTCCGCGCCATCTCGCTGACCCACGTGATGCGGTTCCTCACGGAATACATCGAGAAGAACTGGGGACAGATCCGTCATGCGCAGATCCGTCACGAGGCGTTCGGGTTCCTCGCCCTCATCGAGCAGGTACGAAGATCGGGTGAGCCCCGACGCGACGAGGGAGACGGCGAGTCGCCGGCTCAGTGATGGGCGTCGCCGAACTTCGCGGTAACGATGCGGACCCCGACGATCCGGAAGCCGATTCGCGCCAGCCAGGGAAGCGCGATCATCGGGACCGCGATCGGGAGACCGAACTCGAGCAGGAGCGGGAGCCCGCCGCTGACGGCGCGAACCCCGAAGTACACGCCCATGTAGAGGACCAACGTGACGATCAGACCGAGGAACTGCTGCATTCCCGAGCCGTCCTCCGCATCGATCAGCCCGCCGAACTGGACGCTCGAGATCACCCAGAACATTCCGAAGGCCAGCAGGGTCTGGAACATTCGTCCTCCGTGTAGGTTGCGTGACGGCCGGGAAACTATGCTCCCGGTCGTCGGGGGGGAAAGCCTGTGACCGAGATCTTCGTTACGTTCTGTCGACCAGGGTGAACGGTTACGACGGCACGGCCCCGTCTCCTTCGTCGGCGCTCCTCGACGTATCCACGGCAAAGCCGTCGTCGCTCCTCCCTGGATCCGGGGCTGTGGCGCTCGCAACGCGGTCCGCAATAGTCCTTCAACACGCTTCTAGCCGGGGAGATCGCATGAAAGAGCCCTCGCTGACGCTGGGCATCGAGGAGGAGTACCAGGTCGTCGACCCCGAGACCGGGGAGCTCACCTCATACATCACCGAGATCCTCGACTCCGAGCACGTGGTCCTTCGCGAGCAGCTCAAGCCCGAGCTGCACCAGTCGGTCGTCGAGATGGCGAGCACGGTCTGCGAGACCGTCCAGGACGCCCGGGCGGAGGTCGTGAAGATGCGCCAGTTCGTCTCGTCGAAGGTCGCCGAGAGCGGTCTGCGGATCGTGGCCGCCGGAACGCACCCGTTCTCGAACTGGACCGAACAGCGCATCACGCCGCTCGAGCGGTATATCGGCCTCCGCGAGGATCTCCAGGAGGTCGCCGCGCGCAACCTGATCTTCGGGATGCACGTCCACATCGGGATCGAGGATCCCGAGTTCCTGATCGACACGATGAACGTCTCGCGTTATTTCCTGCCCCACGTGCTCGCGCTGTCGGCCAGCTCGCCCTTCTGGGAGGGCCGCCACACCGGTCTGCACTCGTACCGGACGATCAACTGGTCCAATTTCCCGCGCACGGGACTCCCCCTGACGTTCGGATCCTGGGGCGAGTACGAATACCTCATCGAGACACTCGTGCGGTCGAAGACGATCCCGGACTCGAGCAAGATCTGGTGGGACCTGCGACCCAACCACAGCTACCCGACGCTCGAGTTCCGGATCTGCGACATGTGCACGAGGATCGACGAGGTCGTCTGCATCGCCGCGATCTTCCAGGCGCTGGTCGCGAAGCTCTGGAGGCTGCGTCGCGACAACCTGACGTTCCGCCTCTACCCCACCGCGCTCATCGCCGAGAACAAGTGGCGAGCGGCGCGCTACGGCGTCACCGGCACGCTCATCGATTTCGGGAAGCAGGAAGCGAAGCCGGCGCCCGATCTCGTCCGCGAGTTCATCGGCTGGTTCCTCGACGACGTGCTCGACGACCTGGGGTCGCGCGCGGAGGTCGAGTACGCGCTCAGAATCCTCGAGGAAGGGAGCAGCTCGCAGCGCCAGGTCGCCGTGTTCGAGGAGACCGGCGATCTCAAGGCCGTCGTCGATCACCTGATCGCCGAGACGGCGGAGGGCCTCGCTCCCTAACCGTTGCCCGACGTGCGGCTTCCGGAGCCGCGTGTGGCACTCCCTTTGCTCCTCCCGCCCCTCGAGACGCGCTGTCGGGTGAGCGGGCGGGACCCGCGGAGACGAGGCCTTTGCCCGTTTCAACCCACCCGCGAGCCCGGCGGTTCGTCGCATTCGAGCTGGCCCTCCGAAACGGGGTCTGGCAAAGCGCCAAAACCTTGCAGGACGAGTGAGTGTCATGCGCGATTTGTCGATGGATGATGGGTTCGGTCTGCCCGAGATCGAAGGTGAGGGGAACGACGACGCGAGCGGCGTGGATGTCGACGACGTCGACGTGAGCGACATGGCCGTAGATGGCCTCGATGTCGGGTTCGACTTCCTCGAGAATGTCGACCACGGCAACGCGAGCGGCGCGAAGGAGCACGCCGAGCCGGCTCCCACTACCCAGTTCTCGCCGGATGATGGGATCTCCGAGGAGGATGTCGCCGAGTTCCGCGCGAGGTGGGCGGATATCCAGGCGAGCTTCATCGACGACCCGCACCGTGCCTGCGAGCAAGCCGACAACCTGGTCGACCTCGTGCTGAAGAGGCTGACCGAGCGCTACGCCCGCGAGCGGAACGACCTCGTTCGGACGTGGGATCGTGGGAGCGAGCCGATCGACACCGAGGATCTGCGGGTGGCGATCAAGGGCTACCGCAGCCTCATCGACCGGTTGCTCACGGCCGAGCTGTAGAATACCCGTCCGGCCACGGGTCGGACGACACTCACTGTACGAAGAGCCGGCGGGCGACCTCGGGGCGGTTGACCGTCGGCCTTCGTGCGTCTGCCCGTCACGTCAGACCCGTCTCGCGGCGTCAGACCCCGGCCCCGCCCGGGCGCGCCTGCACCCGAATCGGGCTCAGTTTGTCGGGGTGCCTGCCCCGGATACCCTCGTAGAAGAGGCGGATCTTCTCCATGTCCGTCTCGATGTCGCCGGTCGGCATGACCGAGTCGCCGATCCCGCCGACCCGGTTCTCATAGTCGAGGAAGCCGAGGGCGATCGGGACCCCGGCCCCGTATGCGATCCAGTAGAAGCCGCTCCGCCAGTGCTCGAGCTTGCTGCGCGTGCCTTCGGGAGCGATCGCCAGAGTCAGCTCGGGTTCGCGCTCGAACCACCCGACGACCTCGGGCACGAAGTCGCGCGTCGTGGAACGGTTCAGCGGGATTCCGCCGAGCGCGCGCATCAGCCACCCGAACGGCGCCCTGAAGATCGTGTGCTTCCCCACCCACCGGCAGTCGATGTCGAGAGACCAGAAGGCGAGCAAGGCGAAGACGAAGTCCCAGTTCGAGGTGTGCGGCGCGCCGATGAGGACGCACTGGCGACCGGGCAGCTCTCCCACCATCCGCCAGCGAAGGAGACGGAGGATCAGGTTCGCGATACGGCGCACGGCGGTCTTCCCCGCCCCGGGCTGTCGCTCACGGGACGATGAACGCGGTCTCCGACAGAATCCAGTCGCAGCGCGACCGGTGTGTCGGCCGCTCGAGGGACTGCGCGACGACCACGCCGTCGAGCCAGATCTCCGCCCGGACGGGCCGGGGCGGACACCCGCCGGCGGAGGCCCTCAGCCACAAACGGAGGCCCGGGTTGACCCCGAAGGCGTAGTCCCACTCGCCGACGATCTCCTGGCTGCGCAGGAGGCCCTCCTGGTCGATATACGTCACCCGACACTCGTCGCTGATGCTGCACGATACGTAGTACTCCACCTCGTACAGGAATACCTCGGCGGGCTCGGGCTCCACCTCCGGACGACCGCCGAACACGCAGCCGCCCGCGAGAACGGCGATCCCCGCCGTCTGAAGCGTCCTCCCTCCGCTTCGCCCTCGCGTGCGCGTCATCTGACGTCCCGCGTATCTTTGCCGACCCTGGCGGCCTCGCCCAGCGAGCGGTGGCCGCACCGCACACATGGATGAGACCGCAGGAGAGCGTCGTGAGCAAGACGTTGGGCCGTCGAGCCGTCCTCGGGACCGCTCTGGGGCTCTTCCTGATACCGGCCGGTGACGTCGACGCGCAGCGCGAAATCCGAGAACAGCGCATCGGAGATGCCTTCACCGTGCTGTCGCCCGACGAGGGGTCGGGCAACACGATCGTGTTCCGCGGCACCGACGGGACGTTCCTCGTCGACACGATGGCCGATTCGATCTCGACCGACCTCCTGGCGGCGCTCGACGGGCTCGGCGTGGACGACGTCCGATACATCGCGAACACCCACTGGCACCAGAATCACCTGGGCGGCAACGACGACCTCTCACCGACCGCCGTCGTCATCGGCCCCGCGACGCTGCGCGCGCGGCTCCAGACCGACCAGACGCTCGAGTTCCTCGTCGACCAGACCTTCCCCGCCCTGCCCGAGCCCTTCTGGCCTTCCGTAACGTATGACGACGCCGTCGCCCTGCACTTCAACGACGAGCGGATCGAGATCGTGCACGTCCGGGCGCACACCGATTCGGACGCGATCGTGGTGTGGCCCGAGTCGCGGGTGGCCGCGACGGGCGATCTGTGGACACCGACCGGGTGGATGGTTCCCGACATCGACACGGGCGGGTCGCTGGCGGGGGTCGCGACGGCGCTCACCACCCTGCTCGAGCGTCTTCCGGCCGATGCCGTCATCGTCCCGGGTCACGGTCGGCCGGGAACCCGCGACGAGCTCGCCCGGTACGTCTCGGTGGTGCAGGCGACGGTCGACTACGTCCGGCTCGCCATGGACGCCGGCCGCGATCTGCGGCAGATCATCGACGAGGCGCCGCCGGACGTGACGGACCCGCTCGGCGCCGCGGCGCCGCGGATGCTGGAGGCGGCGTACCGGGGCGGAGGGTGAGCCCGGGGGGGGCGAGAGGGCTCGACACGCTCGCGCGCCGGTATGAATCCCGCCACACGCGGCACGCGTAGGGTCGGGCGAACCAACGGGAGGAATCGACGATGTCCCAGTGCCGAGGCACGACGAAGGCGGGCAAGCGCTGCCAGCGCGGCGCGACCGAGGGATCCGAGTACTGCGCGGCCCACACCGATCAGGCGGCGGCCGCCGCAGGAGCCACGTCGGCGTCCACATCGGGGAGGGGCGCGGATCTTATCCTGATCGGCGCCGTCGCCCTCGCGCTCGCCGCTCTCCGACGGGTGATCCGTCTGATCTGATCCCCCGATGCGAACGGGGCGGCCGCACCGACCGCCCCGTCCACGACACCGCCTCGCGACGGCGGCCCTCGCCGCCCGTCGGCCCCCGGAACCCGACCTGGTGCACTAGCGCTCGATCAGCCTCACCGTGCCATCGCCCACGCGGATCGACAGCCGCGGGCCACCGCCGTTGAGCGTGCCCTCGAGGGTGCGTCCCTCGATCCGGGCGGGCAGCGAGAACGTCTCCGCCAGCATCAACTCGCCGCCACGGATCGACACATCCGCCGCGAGCGACCTCGGGGCGTACAGGGTCACGTTGCCGTCGCCCGTCGTGATCTCGATGCCAGCGAACTCCGAGATCGTGAGCGTCACATCGCCGTCGCCGGTCGACGCGCGCAACTCGCCCGACAGCTCCTCGATCCGGATGTCGCCGTCCCCCGTGCGGACCTGCACGTGCTCGGCGGTGAGACGTCCGAGCGCCACGTCGCCGTCGCCCGTCTGCACCCCGATCTGGCGGCTCGAGACTCCGCCGAGCGCGACGTCGCCGTCACCCGTCTGGATCATGACCTCCTCGCCCGACGCGCCGCCGAGCGCGATGTCGCCGTCGCCGGTCCGGAGGGTGACCGCTCCCTCGACCGCCTCGACGGCCACGTCGCCGTCACCGGTCTGCACCATCACATCGAACCGACGCGGCACAGTCACCCGGAGAGATCCGTCCAGATCGAAGTCGCCCCAGTCACGCCCTTCCGTCGTGATCTGCACTCCCTCGCTCGTCCGTTCGACCCGGAAGCCCATCCGCTCGAGGTCGCTCTCCGACACGTGCTCATCCTCATCCACCTCGAGCACGACGGTCACCTGGCGGCTCGAGCTGGCCGAGACGCTCACGTCGAGGTCGGCCACTCGTACGACGAGCTGAGCACCGGGCGACACGTCGAACGACCGGTCGTACACCACGCCGCCCGAGTGCTCGTGCTGGTGCTCGTACTCGTGTCGGGCCTCGACGTACCGCGTGGATTCGGATCGGGCGGCAAAGAGGAAAGCCCCGACGCCGAGGGCGAACACGGCGGCGACGGCCAGGGCCAGCACCAGATCGCGCTTTGGACGGTTACGCAGCCAGTCAGTCACTTCACACCTCCAGGCGGTGTCGGTATGGCGGGTGGGACAGTATACGAGTGGGACGCTCGACGGGGTTTCGAAGGTTGCAACCGCCCCGCCTCATCGGAGTGCCAGCTCGCGGGCCGTCCGATCGAGCCCGCGCTCGACCGCATCGAACAGCTCGTCGATCTCGTCGCGTGTGATGCATAGCGGTGGGCTCGCGCCCATTACATCGCGCATCGCCCGGACGATGACCCCCTCCTCGTAGCAGTGCTCGTGACAGATCGCGCCCACCTGGCCGACGGGGTCGAAGAGCGCGCGCGATTCCGGATCGGGCGAGAGCTCGAGCGCTCCGACGAGCCCGATGCCGCGGGCCTCCCCCACCAGCGGGTGCGAGACGAGCTCGCGTAGACGCGACTGGAAGTAGGGTCCGACATCGTCGCGGACGCGCTCGACGAGCCCCTCCTCGCGCATCAACCGGATGTTCTCGAGCGCCACCGCGGCGGCGACCGGGTGCCCCGAATACGTGTAGCCGTGCGGGATCACACCGCCGCGCGAGAGCACGTCGAACACCTCGTCGGTCATCAGCACCGCCGAGATCGGCAGATAGCCCGAGCTCAACCCCTTCGCCATCGGCATGATGTCGGCCTCGATCCCCATCGTCTCGGCGCCGAACCACTCGCCCGTCCGGCCGAACCCCGTGATCACCTCGTCGCACACGAGAAGCACCTCGCGCTCGCGACAGATCCGCTGCACCTCGGGCCAGTAGTTGTCGGGCGGCACCACGACCCCACCCGCCCCGATCACCGGCTCGCCGATGAACGCCGCGACGTTCTCGGGGCCGAGCTCGAGGATCTTCTCCTCGATTGCGCGAGCGGCCCGGGCCGCCGTGTCTTCGGGCGTCTCGTCGGGGAGCCCGAACTCGAACCAGTAGGGCGGCATGACGTGCTCGAACCCCGGCAGCGGCAGATCTCCCACGGCGTGCATGTTCGCCATCCCGCCGAGGCTGGCCGCCGCCATCGTGCTGCCGTGGTAGGCGTACGTGCGGCTGATGAACGTCTTCTTCGTGGGCCGCTCGAGGATGTCCCAGTAACGGCGGACCAGCCTGACGACCGTGTCGTTCGCCTCGGAGCCCGAGTTCGAGAAGAAGGCGTGGCCGAGCGTGCCCGGGGTGAGCTCGGCCAGCACCTCGGCGAGCTCGATCACGGGCACCGTCGCCGAACGGAAGAAGGTGTTGTAGTAGGGGAGCTCCTCCATCTGGCGCCGCGCCGCCTCGGCCAGCTCGGTGCGCCCGTATCCGATGTTCACGCACCACAGCCCCGCCATCGCGTCGAGGATCCGGCGTCCGTCGGCATCGACGAGGTGCGAGCCCTGCGCCCCGACGATCACCCGCGTCCCCTTCTCCTCGACCGCCTGCGGATCGACGAACGGATGGAGGTGGTGCAGCCGGTCGAGCTCCTGGAGGCGGGCGGAGGGCGGGGCTTCGGTGGTGTGCATCTTCGGCCAGTCTGTCGGGATCATCCGGCGGTCGCGTGCGACCGGGGCCGTTTACCTTCGCGCTCCCGGCGGTCACTGGCAATCACCGTCCTGGCGCGGTTGACGTCGTGATGGCGCCGCGGAAGCTTCAGCCTGGTCAGCCGCCACTCCGGGCACGGAGCCGGTCAAATGAGATCACGAGCCGACGAGCTGCGGAAGCAGCACCGCAAGGCCTTCGCCTGGGCGCTGGCGGCGGCCGCGGCGCTCCATGTCGTCATCTTCCTCTTCCTGCCCGGTCTTCGTACCGACTCGGAGTGGAGCGCCGACCCCGAGCTGCTGGGCGTCAACGCGAGGGGTGGCACGCTGGTCGACGTCCGTTTCGGGCCCCCGCTGATCGCGCTGGCTGGAGGCGACGCCTGGCAGGAGCCGCCGGGGCGACGACTCCAGATCGTACGG
>JAWWCR010000139.1:0-13006 GCA_033720355.1 Gemmatimonadota bacterium | reverse complement strand
CGGTCGGACCGAGCGGGCGGGTTCACGTGGTCTGGTACGACGACCGGATGGAGGAGATACACGTGCTCCACTCCTCGTCGGCGGACGGTGGTGCGACGTGGTCCCGGAACGTCCGGGTCTCGTCGCAGCCGACGCCCCCCGATCGCTCGACGGCGGAGCGGACGCGACTGGGTGATTACATGGGCCTCGCCGTCGGACCCGGTGGGTCGTTGCACATCCTCTGGACCGATTGGCGGTTTCCGGAAGGGCAGGACATCTTCGCCGCGTCGGTTCCGTAGCGGGGCGGGGGGGTGTGCTGCGGGACGCTCGATTCGCGGCGAGGACCGATACACGAGCCGGGGCCGCCCGCGTCCGGGGCGACGCGCACGGGCCCTGTCGGGGCGGATGAGGGGATCCCCCGGCTCGAATCGTGCGTGAGCGGCGGTCAGCCGTGCGTTTGAGCGGTCCCCGGCATGCCCCGGCGCGGTGAGGCGGCGCAACGGTCGGGAGACCGCCGTTTCAAGGAGGTGGCCGACGTGATCGCTCGTCTCATGACCCTCGCAAGGGGCGTCTTCCTCGCGCTGTTGGCGGGACTCCTGGTCGTCGCCTGTTCGGACGACACGCTCGTGTCGCCGGAGCAGGATCCGTCGGTCGAGCTCGACCTGCACGATCTCGCTCCGGACGCGCAGATGCAGGCGTTGCGTCCCGCGACGCTGGTGCTGGAACGCAACACCGCCCGCCTGATGAGCCGGCCCGGCGTGGTCGCGACCGCGGTCGGGCTCACGGATGCCGGACGTCCGGCGATCCGCATGTACGTCGACGGCCCGGTGCTCGACGACACTCCGTCGGAGCTGGGCGGTCTCCCCGTCCTGGTGGTCGAGTCGGGGCCGATCGTGGCCCTGCAGGAGGCGCAGGAGCGGCCCGGGGTCGCGGCGCGACCGGGTCCGCCCTGTCCGCCGAAATGCGACGACGGTGGGGACGGGGGGAACGGGGGGAACGGAGGAGGCGGAGGTTCCTTCTCTCCGACCGCGAAGCACCGTCCCGCGCCAAACGGCGTATCGCTCGGCCACCCTGCCATCACCGCCGGTACGCTCGGAGCGATCGTCACGAAGGGCGGCAACTGGTTCATCCTGTCCAACAACCACGTTCTGGCCGACGAGAACCTCGCGGAGATCGGCGACGACGCCTATCAGCCCGGCCGGTTCGACGACGGGACGGAGAACGACGATATAGGAACCCTCTCGGCCTTCGTGGAAATCGAGTTCTCGCTGACCGCCGCCAACCTGGTCGACGCCGCCATCGCGAGCGTCAGCCCGGCGGACGTTACCGGCGAGACGGAACCCGGTTCGTACGGCGCCCCGCGAACGACCACGGTGCAGGCCACGGTCGGTCAGCGGGTCATGAAGTACGGCCGGACGACCGGGGAGACGAAGGGGCGAGTCCAGGCCGTCAACGCGACCGTCAACGTCGGGTACGACAGCGGCGTCGCGCGCTTCGTGGGTCAGATCATCATCGGCGGCGGGGGCTTTAGCGCCGGCGGCGATTCCGGATCCCTCATCGTGGTCCAGAACGGAAGCGATGCGCGCTCTCCGGTGGGGCTGCTGTTCGCCGGCGGAAACGGGATCACGGTCGCCAACCCGATCGACGACGTGCTCGAGGCATTCGGTGTGACGATCGTCGGTAACTGATTATATCGCTGTAAGTTCGCTCGCCGGATATCCTCCGGCGGGCGAGATCCTCACGACGGTCTTCGCGGGCCGTCGCCGGGCATCCCGCCCGAACGGACTCGCCACCCTCTGGCGGTTTCGGCCGGTGTCCCGTACGGTCAGCGCCCCACCGAGAGTTTGATGGAGGTTTGCCAGTGAGTCCCGCAGGTCGTCGACAGATCCCCAGGACACGCCTCGCCCACCTGCTCATCGCTCTCGCGCTCGTCGGCTGTACGGACCCGGGGTCCGTGACGGCCCCGACGGACTCGACGGGAAGCCTCGACCTCTCGCTGCTGGGGCCGGAGGCACAGCGCCGGGAGCTGGCGACCGCGGCCTTCGCGCTTCGACGAAACGAGAGCCGACTGGCGCGGCAACCGGGGCTGGTCGCGGCGGCGGTGGGACTCACGGCGGCGGGGCGTCCGGCGATTCGTCTCTACGTGGATGGGCCGACGCTGGACGACATGCCCGACGAGGTCGACGGGTTCCCCGTTGTCCGTGTACGGTCGGGAAGGGTCGGTGCGCTCGGTCTGGGCCCGCGAGACGGCCCCGGCAGCGATGCTCCGCGCTCGCTCGACTTCGACACGGCGTCGCGCCATCGACCGGCACCGAGCGGCGTCTCCATCGGCCACCCCGCCGAGACCTCCGGGACGCTCGGAGCCCTCGTGCGACGCGGTGGGACCACCTACATCCTGAGCAACAACCACGTGATCGCCCGGCTGGGCAAGGCCCGAATCGGGGAGCCGGTCCTCCAGCCCGGCACGATCGACGGCGGCACCGCCGCCGACAGGATCGCGAGCCTCTCGGCCTTCCGACCCATCGTCCTCCACCCGACAGCCCGCAACATCGCCGACGCGGCCATCGCGGAGGTCTCGCTCATCGACGCTCCGGTGGTCACGGGTCTCACCCCGAGCTACGGGAAACCCCGCAGTCGCATCATCGAGGCGTCGGTCGGCATGCGCGTCATGAAGTACGGACGTACCACCGGTCACACGACCGGGGTCGTGGAGGGCGTCAACGCGATCGTCTACGTCGGCTACGACGAGGGAACGGCGCGCTTCGTGGATCAGATCGTCATCAGAGGGGCGGGGTTCAGCGCAGGCGGCGACTCGGGGTCGCTCGTCGTCGTGGAGACCGGCTGGCCCTCCCGTCGTCCGCTTGGCCTGCTGTACGGCGGCAGCGACGACATCTCGGTGGCCAGCCCGATCGGTCCCGTGCTCGAAGGTTTCGGCGCGACGATCGTCGGGAACTGAGCGCGAGCGCCCGGCTTCCGCGACGCCCACCTGTTAGCGTCCCGTTTCGAGTTCTCCGTCGCGCTGGAGTCTCGCGACCCGGACCCGCTGGACCTCGAGCTCGTCGCGCTCGATGTAGGCGACGAGCCCGTCCGGTCCGAATGCCGCGGGGATCCGTAGCCCGTCGGCGTCGATCGTCCCGAGATAGCGTCCGTCGGCGGTGATGATGTCCGTCGGCCCATCCTCGCCGGGCATCGGGCCGGCTCGCTGAACCCAGATCCGCCCCTCGCGGTCGACCGCCAGATCCTCGATCACGGGGATCTCGGGGGCGAACCCCATGCCCTCGATCTGGCCGCGCATCATCTCGTTGATCTGGTCGCGCCCCACCGAGATGTTGCCGCCGCTGCCCCCCGAGGCGCTGACCACCATCATGCGACCGCTGCCACCGCCTTCCTCCAGCTGAGCGAGCCGCCGCTCGCGCTCCATCTCCTCGATCGACTCGTCGACGACCGTCGGCACGACCGGGCGTTCGAGGGTGCTCACCACCGTTCCGTCGCGCAGCAGCTTGACCCGGTAGCCCACCGAGTCCGCGACAGCCATCCGTCCGTCGGGCAGGATCCCGAGGTGCAGGCCGGGCTCGAACGCGATCGTCTGCTGCATGCGCAGCTGGATCCGCCCGCCCTCGCCGGAGAGCTCGGCCTCGTCTTCGTCCTCCGGCGGGGGGCTCTCCCAGGCCGTGTAGACGACGTTGCGCGAGCCGTCGAGGCCGAAGGTCTCGATCGGGCGCCCCACCGGCTCCTCGAGTCCTCCGCCATCCGAGTTGAACGACATCCGGATGCCGCCGTGCGTGGCGAGGCGACCGGACGGGGTCACGAGTAGCTCGCGCCCCGGCAGCCCCTCCTGTGGGTCGAGCGCGACGCTTTCGACGAACTCGCCCCCGGTGGTGAAGACCTGGAACCCCTGCTTGGCGAAGTCGAACACGACGACGCGGTCGCCGGGCATCAACGCGAGCCCCAGCGGACCCGCCAGCTCGCCGGGACCGTCGCCCTGCTGTCCGATCGTACGAACGAACTCTCCGGTCGGAGAGAACATGACGATGTGGCCGGCGTCGCGATCGAGCAGGAAGAGGTTGCCGTCGTCGTCGAACGCGACGTCGCTCACGTTGCCGAACGTCTCCCAGTCCTCCCCCTCGAGCGCCCCGACCGTGTAGACCTCCTCGGTCTGCGGGTCGAGCGCGATGTCGGGGCCGTCCAGCGCACCGGCGTCTCCAGCCGACCCGGCCTCCGCCGACCCGCCGCACGCGGCGACGATCACGAGCGCGGGCATGAACGGCAGCAGTGACGTGACCCGGTTCGCGGACGAGGGTGGATTGTCACGGAACATGCGGACCTCGTGGCCGAGGGAACGTTACAGTCGAGCGATCGTGCGTTTCGACAGCCGTACCGACGCCCCCGTTGCCCCGCTCACCTGTCGCGGATGTCTTGCAGATCGCTCGACGTGCCTCCGCTCAAAGCGGGATATGACAGATCGCCGCGTGTCGTCGCCTCCATCACCTCGACCCGGCGGCTGACGGCGAGAAAGCGCCCGCGAAGCGCGTCCGCGCCCGTCCCCACCTGCTCGCCGATCCTCTGCGTTCTCACGGCGTAGTCGGCCTCGTCGAGAGCGCGCTCGACCATGAGGAAGACCGGCAGGTCCGATCCGAGTACCAGGTTGTAGATCCGAAAGCCGTGCTCGACACCCGATCGCTCGTAGAGGTCGACCAACTGGCCCGCGATACCCTCGAACTGCCCTTCGAGCCCCGGGATCACGTAGTACCAGTGGTACTTCCTGAACGGCAGCGTGGGATCCAGCTCGACGCGCCGCGGGAGGTACGAGAGGTCCGGCCGCAGCTCGATCACGAGAGTCTCGATGTGATCGATCGGTGTCTGCTCGCTGGCGCCAACGGTCGACCAGCGCGCGGCCGCATCGGGGCGGCTCGTCGTGATGGCCCGACGCACGGCATCGATCCCGGCGAGCCCGGCGATCGGGACGACATAGGCGTAGCCGATCTCCGGCCCGACGACGGTGACCCACTGGAGCGCGGTCGCCGGGTCCGCCTCGTCGAGATCGCCGAGCCACCGGACGGTCTCCGTCTCGTACGCCGCGATCTCGGCCGGCCGCACGAATTCCTGGCGGACGTAGTACATGGGGTGGGTGGTCTCCTGCGCCGCGGAATCGACGGGCGTCGCGCACAGCGGTGCCGCGGCGAGGAGGCCGATGATGGTGCGTTTCATCGGGATCCTCCTCGAGTGGGAGTGACCGAGGGGCCGCCCGACCGGAGGATCGCGTCGCCCGGCCGCGCGGGGCCTCTCGACGCACCCCCAATCTCGGCGTTCGCCCGGTGGCCGTAAAGACCCGCCGTGCCCGCCGCCGCGCTCAGGCCGCGGCGCGCACCCGTCGCTGGAGGACCTCCAGCTCGGCCCGGGCCGCTTCGAGCTCCTCGGTGAGCTGCTGGTGCCGTTCGATCGCATCCCGACCCGGCGCTTGATCGGCGCCGGAGATGACCCCCAGGAGATACCCGATCTGACTGACGAGCATGGGCTGCGGATAGCTGCCGCCCGCGTCGACGAGCCGGGACTTGAGCGACGCGATGTCCCCGGCCAGCCCCTCGAGCGCGGTGTTGGCGGCCCCTCCCGCGCCCTCGCGCGCCGTCGCCACCTCCCCTTCGAGCGCTTCGACGGCATCGGCCGTCTCGCGGGCCCGGGCGAGGGTCGCCCGCACCGCCACCTCGAGCTCGTACTGCGCCTGGAGATCCGCGACCGTGATGCCCTCGGCGGCAACGCGCGGATCGATCCGGAGTTCGAAGGGCGCGGTGACCGACTCGCCCCCCGCCGTGAGACGGGCGGCATAGTCACCCGGCGGGACCATGGGTCCGCCCCCGCGGCCCTCGCCCGCCTCACGCAGGTCCCACCTGAACCGGTGCGCTCCCGCCGCACCGGAGAGACGGAAGGTCGCGCCGCCCCCGCGGGCGAACCGCTGCATCGCCGGCTGCGGGGCGTCGGCGGTCTCGCGCGGTGCGGTGGCGCTGTACTCGCGAATCACCGAGCCATCTTCCCCGAGGATCTCGAGGCGGACCTCGTCGCCGGCCGCGAGACCGCCGCCGATCCAGTAGTCGATCGTGGCGCCCGAGCCCTTCCACTGCGGGCGGGCCGAGTTCTCCCATCCGAAGCCCGAGTTGCGGAAGGGTCGCGTCCGCGTCTGCGGCTCGATCGCGAAGATGTGGATGGGGCCGTCCGCGTCGACGGTCCCGTTCGACGAGATCTCGCTCAGTCGGCTCAGATCGTCCATCACCCAGAAGCCGCGTCCCATGGTCGAAAGCGCCAGGTCGCCCTCGACCAGCGCGATGTCGGTGACCGGCGTCACGGGCAGATTGAGCTGGAACGACTGCCACGTCGCCCCGTCGTCGAAGGACACGAAGAGCCCGAACTCGGTGCCCGCGTACAGCAGCCCCGCCCGGCCCGGGTCCTCGCGGAGCACCCGCACCGGCGTGTCCGACGGGATCCCGTTCGCGCCCGTCGTCAGGAGCTCCCAGCTCTCTCCGCCGTCGCTCGTCTTCCAGGCGTACGGGGCGAAATCGCCGAGGAGGAAGCGGTAGCCGGCCACGTAGACCGTGTTCGGATCGTGCTCGGAGATGTCGATCGAGTTGATCCGACCCTCGGGCGGCATGTCCGGGGGAGTGACGTCCTCCCACGTACGGCCCCCGTTGCGGGTGACGTGCACGGGTCCATCGTTGGCGCCCGTCCAGATCACGTCGGGATCGTGCTGCGACGCCTCGATCACGTACAGCACCGAGTAGTGCTCTTCTCCCGTCGCGTCGCGCGTGATGGGAGCTCCCGAGACCATCTGACGCTCGGGGCGGAACGCGGTCAGATCGGGCGAGATCGTCTCCCACGTCCTCCCTCCATCGGTCGTGCGGTGGACGTACTGGGAGCCGTGATAGACCGTGTTGGGGTCGTGCGGGGACACCTCGATCGGGACCACTCGCTGGAAGCGGAAGGGCAGGTTCGCGGGGTTCGTCCCGTACAGGTTCACCGCGCCGACCGAGTACTCCTGCTCCTGACCCGTTCGCTGGTTGTAGACGCTGAAGCGCCCCTTGCAGTTCGCGTAGACGATGTCGGGGTCGCCCGGCTTCGGGACCGCGGGGCCCGTCTCGCACCCGCCCGGCGAGCGCCAGTAGGCGTCGGGTCCGCCGGGTGCCGACACGGTCGGCTGGTCGCTCGGCACCGACACCGTGTACGAGTCGTCCTGCTGCCCGGCGTACAGCCAGTAGGGGTCGCGGTCGTCCACGTCGACCTGGTAGAGCTCGGCCGTAGGCTGGTTGTTGACCGGCGACCAGGTGCGGCCGCCGTCGAACGTCACGCTCGCCCCGCCGTCGTTCCCCTGGACCATGATCCGCGAGTCGTCGGGGTTGATCCACAGGTCGTGGTTGTCGCCGTGCGGCGTGTCGATCGTCTCGCCGAACGTCCGTCCCCCGTCGTTCGACTTGTGGAGCGACAGGTTGTTGACGTACACGACGTCGCCATCGGCAGGGTCGGCGGTGACGTTGGTGAAATAGAAGGGACGGTGCATCAGCCGGTTGCCCGGATCGTCGTTCACCAGCTGCCAGGTGACGCCGGCGTCGTCCGACCGGTACAGCCCCTCGTCCTCGTCGATCGCCTCGACCAGCGCGTAGACGCGGTCGGGCATGTCGGGGGACACCGCGAAGTCGGTCTTGCCGACGAGACCTTGCGGGAGGCCCTCGGTCATCCGCTCCCACGTGTCGCCGCCGTCGGTCGAGCGCCAGACGCCGTCATCGGGCGTCCCGCCCGAGATGATCGTCCACGGCTGCCGGAGCACCCGCCACATCCCGGCATAGATGATGTCGGGGTTCGTCGGGTGGAGCTCGATGTCCACGGCGCCCACCGAGTCGGAGGCGAAGAGCACTCGCTCCCACGTCCGCGCGCCATCGCGCGACCGGTAGACGCCGCGGGTGTCGTTCTTGGCGAAGGGGTTACCGATCGCCGCCGCATAGACGATATCGGGGTTCGTCGGGTGCGCCTTGACGGCGCCGATCTGCCCGGCGTCCTCGAGCCCGACGTGCGTCCACGTATCGCCCGCGTCGGTCGACTTGTAGACGCCCTTTCCGATGATGATGTTCGAGCGGATCCCGTCCGAGCCGGTGCCCACGTAGATGATGTCGGGGTCCGAGTCGGCCACTTCGACGTGACCGATCGACGACGTCGCGAAGTACCCGTCGCTGATGTTCTCCCAGTCCATCCCGTAGTTGGTGGTCTTCCACACCCCGCCGCCGGTCGACCCCTGGTAGAAGGTGTAGGGGTGCGACGGGTGCCCCTCGACGGCCGTCACGCGGCCGGCCCGGGAGGGCCCGACGAAGCGGAACTCGAGTCCGCCGAACAGGTCGGGGTCGACATCGGCCGGGGCGGACGGCGCCCCCGACGGAGCCGGCCGGCCGTCCAGACCCGGCGCGCGCGCGGTTGGCGCCGCGACAGGGGCGGAGCCCTCCGGAGCCTGCGCCGAGACACGGGCGGGTGCGATCGAGACGGCAGCGAGGATCGCCGTCGCGGCAGCGGTGATGAACGTGTGGCGGGGCGCTTCGGTCATTCGGTCGTGTCCTCGTTCTCGGGTCGCGCGATCAGGGGAGCGGACTCCTCCCGCCGCTCCTGGAGCAGTCTGTCCGTGAAATCCAGCCGTTCCTCGACGAGCCCGAGCCGGGAGTCGAGCGCCTCGATCAGCTGCGAGAGCCGCTCGGTGCCCGGCGCCTGGATCTCGCCGGTCCGTTGCTTCGCCATCAGTTCGAGGAGGTCGCCCAGACGCTTCGCCACGGGCCGGAGCAGAAGCACCGCTCCGCTCGTGAGGATCAGCGTCATCGCGACCAGCATCGGTGCGAGTTCATCCATGGTGTCGTCTCCCGCCCGACCGCGCACGATGTCGCGGTCTCGTCATCGTTCCCTTCGGAGGACCTCTCCGGCGAGGACGTCGGTGAACCGTCCGTCGTCGATTGCCGTCACGCCGTTCACGAACGCGAACCGCACACCCTCGGAGAGGTGGTTCGGATCATCGTACGTGGCGACATCGCGGAATTCTTCGAGGTCGAAGACGACGACGTCCGCGTAGGCGCCTGCGACGATCGCGCCGCGGTCGGGCAGCCGGTAGACCTCGGCCGGGAGCCCCGTCATCGACCGGATGGTCTGCTCGAGCTCGACGACGCCATCCTCCACGACGTATTTCCGGATCCGGCGTGGGAACGCGCCGAAGTCGCGCGGGTGGGGGTGTCCGTCGTCGAGCGCGCGCAGAATGCCGTCCGACGACGTCATCATCCACGGCTGACGCATGAACCGGTGGATGTCCTCGTCTTCCATGTTGAACGACGTGAGCCCGTTGGGGACATCCTCGCGCAGCAGCGCGATGGCGGTCTCGATGGGGTCGTCGCCGCGCTCGGCGGCGACCTCTTCGAGCGACCTGCCGCCGTGCGGACCGCCCTGGAACACGAGGCGGTCGGCGCCGCCCCGGCGGTCGAGATTCTCCCACATGTCGGCGACGAGCCGCGCCCGGTCGTCGGGGTCATCGAGGCGCGCCTCGAACGCGCCGTCGCCGCCGGCCTGAGCCCAGCGCGGGACGAGCGCGCCCACGATGCCCGTCCCCGAGGCTTCGTACGGGTACTGGTCGGCATAGATCTCGAGTCCCTCGGCGCGAGCGGCCTCGATATGGGCGACGATCTCCTCGGAGCTGCCCCACACCCGCGGGCCGAGCGCCTTGATGTGGGTGATCACCCCCGGCACTCCGGCTCCGCGGGCGATCTCGATGACCTCGTCGACGGCCGCGAGGACGCCGATGGTGTAGTCCGACTCGTCGCGGATATGGCTCTGGTACGCGCCCCCGTACTCCGCCGCGATCTTCGCGAGCTCGATCACTTCGCCCGTGGGCGCGTACGAGCCGGGCGCATAGTACAGACCGGAGGAGAGTCCGAACGCTCCTTCCTCCATCCCGCGGCGCACGAGCCGACGCATCCGCTCGAGCTCTTCCGGGGTGGCCTCTCGCGCCTGCATCCCGAGCACTTCCCGCCGTACCGACCCGTGGGGGACGAACTGCGCGACATTGACCCCGACGCCGGGATCGAGCAGCTCCGCTCGTTGCGCCGCCAGGTCGGCCGGGCCCCCGCCGTCCGGGTTCGCGAGCACCGTCGTCACCCCTTGAGCGAGGAGGGCGTGCGCGGTGCGGAGGTCGTCGCGCAGGAGCCCCCACGTCGCATGCGAATGCGTGTCGATGAACCCCGGCGCGACGTGAAGCCCAGCCGCGTCGATCACCCGGGTCGCGGTCGCGCCCCCGAGATCGCCAACGGCGGCGATGCGATCGCCGCGGATCCCGACGTCCGCGGGCCGGGCGGCGGCGCCGGTCCCGTCGACCAGGATCCCACCGCGAATCACGACATCGAAGCCCTGCGCGGCGGCCCGTCCGGTGGCGAGGTGCGGGGAAAGAGGAGCGAATGCGAGCAGGACGACGACGATCGACGGTCGCGAAAGGGCGTGGCGGCGTGCGGTCATGCGGCTCATGTTTGCTCGAGTCGTCGCCGGGATGGAGCCCGGAAGGGCGGCCATGTCGGACGCGTCAATGTGCCGGACGCCCACGGCACGGCACAAGCAAACCGCGGGGGAGGGAACCCATGCTCCGGATCGCGCCTCGAGTGCTCGTCCTGTTCGCCACGACGCTGTTGCTCGCGCGCCCCGCGGCGGCTCAGACGTTCGACGACGCATCGGGTGACATCAGCATCGCGCTCGCGGGTGACGCGATCATCACGCGCGCGATGCAGCCCTTCCGCGAGCCCGAGTTCCTGGCCATGCGTGAGATCATCGACGGGGCGACGGCCGCCTTCGTCAACCTCGAGGTCCTCTTCCACGACTACGAGGACGACGTCATCCCGGCTGCCCAGAGCGGCGGGACGTACATGCGCGCGGAGCCCCGTTTGGCGAAGGAGCTGGCCTGGCTCGGGTTCGACATGGTGAGCCTGTCGAACAACCACACGATGGACTTCGGCGCCGGAGGCGCGCGGCGGACGGTGGCGCACGCCGAGGCGGCGGGGCTCGCCGTCGCGGGCTTCGGCGAGAACCTCGCGGAGGCACGCGCGCCGGCGTACGTGGAGACGCCGGGTGGCCGCGTCGCCCTGATATCGATCGCCTCGACCTTCGCCGAGGGGATGCGGGCGGGTCACCAGCGGCCGGACATGCGCGGACGGCCCGGTCTGAGCCCGATCCGCTACCGCACCGAGGTCACCGTCACGCCCGAGAACATGGAGGGGCTGCGGGGCGCCGTCGCCGGGTGGCGGGGCCGGGCCGGATCGGGCGCGATCTCACTCGGGGGTGTCAGGTTCGTGGAGGGGAGCGAGCCGGGGGCGCGGACGATCCCCGATCCCGACGACCTCGCCGAGATCGTGGCGGTCGTCGAGGAGGCCCGGCGTCAGGCCGACTGGGTCATCGTCACCAGCCACACGCACGAGGGGATCCCGGGCGATCGGAACGTGGCCGCCGATTTCATCCGCGAGGTCGCGCACGCGGTCGTCGACGCGGGGGCGCACATGTTCGTCGGTCACGGACCGCACGTGTTGCGCGGCATCGAGATGTACCGCGGGGCGCCGATCCTGTACTCGCTGGCCAACTTCATCTTCCAGAACGAGACGGTCGAGCTCCAGCCCGCGGACAACTACGAGGCGCAGGGCCTGTCGCACACCGACCTCCCCGGACGGTTTCAGGACGTGCGGATCGAGGCGATGGGGGGCGGCTTCCCGGCGGATCCCGCGTACTGGGAGAGCGTGCTCGCGGTCGTCGAATACGAAGGCGGCGAGCTGAGCGCCGTCCGCCTGTACCCGATCACGCTCGGACACGGGCTCCCGCGGGCGGTGCGCGGGCGACCGATGCTGGCCGCCCCTGAGCACGGGGCGCGCATCCTCGAGGAGATGGCCGCCCTGTCGGCCGACCTCGGCACTCGATTGACGGTCGAAGGCGGCGTGGGTGTCATCAGACCATAGCGGGTCGCGAACCGGTCGGCCTGATCGTGACGTATGTGTGGTGAAGACGGGTCGACGTGTCGGGTGACGCCTGGCGCAGGCTCGCGTCGGGCGACGAGGCTGCCCTCGCCGCCCTGTACGACAGGCTCGCGCCGCGGGTGTACGGGCTGGCCGTGTCGATGCTGGGTCGCACCGGCGACGCGGAAGAGGTCGTGACGGACACCTTCGTCCAGGTATGGCAAACGGCCGGCACGTTCGACCCGGAGCGAGGCGAGGTGGATGCCTGGGTGATCTCGATCGCGCGCAGCCGCGCGCTCGACCGGCGTCGTCGGCTGACGCGCCGTGGCGAGCTCGCCGTTCGCCAGGAACACCGCATCGCGCGCTTCACGACGTCCGAGCCGGCTCCGGATCCGGGCGATGCGGCGCTCGTGCGGACCGAGATGTCGGAGACCGTCGAACCCGCATTGCGGGAGCTGCCGCCCGAACAGCGGACGGCGATCGAGCTCGCCTACCTCGGCGGTCTGACGCAGAGCGAGATCGCCGGAGAGCTCGGAGTGCCGCTGGGAACGGTGAAGACGAGGATTCGGACGGGCATGCGAACGCTGCGCGATGCTCTTCTGCACGGCGGGGACCGGCCCGCGAACCGAGAGGGGGAGTCATGAGCGAGCACGTGTGGCGCGAGCACGCGTCCGCGTTCGCCCTCGGCGCCCTCGACCCCGACGAGCGCGATGCGTTCGAGGCGCACCTCGAGACGTGTGAGGAATGCCGGGCCGCGGTCGCGGAGCACGCGAGGGCGCTCGACCGGCTCGCGCCCGCGGTCCCCGAGATCACCCCGCCGTCGGCGCTGAAGGGCAGGGTGCTCGGGGCGATCGGTGCGGAGGGGGATTCCGAGCAGGCGGACGTCGTTCCGATGGCGTCACGCCGTGGGGCCGGCTCGCGGATGGCGCGCCTCAGCCCCTGGCTCGCCGCCGCCGGCTTCGGATTCGCGATCTGGGCCGGGCTGGCCTACCGGGGCGAGCTCGAACGAGCGGACGCGTTGACGGCCGATCTGGCCG
>JAWWCR010000138.1:0-13122 GCA_033720355.1 Gemmatimonadota bacterium | reverse complement strand
GGTCGCGCCCGGTCCCGGAGTCGTGACCGGGGGCGCGCCGGTCACCGACACCGATCCCGCCGTCACCGCGCCCGCCGCCACGATCGCGGCCCCGGGCGGTCGGGTGCATCCGGGCGGAAAGCCGGTCACGGCGCCCCCCGCCGCACCGGCAGTCACCGTCGCCGGCAGCGCGCCGGGCTCGACCGAGATAGCCGCGTCGAAGACGGGTGCGTCGGCGGCCCAGACGACGCGCGACAGGGTCCGCGAAAACACCGCGCCGGCGTCGTCCACCGAGCCGGTCGAGGCGATCAGGTACAGACCGCCGCGTGCGCCCACTCCGAGAAGGCGTGTCGAGAGCACCCGCGCCGAGCCGTCCGTGTGGGCGACCGCCCGCGACGGCGGCGGGAGACCCACCTGTGCCAGCGCGGTGGCGATACCCGCTTCTGCCGCGAAGTACGCGCGGGTGCCCGTCGACTGCGCGCGGGCGGAGCGCAGGTCCATCCAGGACACGAGGTACCCCGTCGCAGCGAGCAGCCCGAGGACTGTCAGCGAGACGATCGTCATTGGGAGCGCGAAGCCGGCCCCGTTTCGGGTGATCTGCATGAGGCAGGGTGTCCGGACAGGGCAACCGGCCCTCAACGCGAAGGGGCTCAGGCGGTTACGCCTCGGGCACCCGACAACGCCTCTCGCGGGCCCCCCTGTTGTGACGGTTCAACAGCGTTTTCGGGCTCCTCGAAGGTCTCGATCGAGCAACATCATGAACGCGCATCAGTTAGCGGCGCCATCGAATCGGGACACGCTTTTTGCACCGTGGCACGGTCGAGAGGAAAGCCGGTGTCGTCGAGGATCGCGGGCGAGCGCGACACCGACCACACTGCCGAAAACCTGACGCGGTTCCATACGCAAGGCGCGAAAATGACTCGATTCTCCGAAACACGGCTGGCCACGGCCCTCGGGCTGTCCTTCCTGGTGATCACCGCGGCGCCACTCGCGGCACAGGTCGAGGACTGCCGCGGGTGGGCCCGCTCGTGCGCCAGCGTTGATGTCCGCTCGGAAGGTGATCGGCTCGTCCTCTTCGCCCCCAACCTCGAGCTCGTCGACGAAGACGACGCCGCGACCGAGACGCGCGACCCCGACTCCGATCGGGTGGCGGTGATTCCGGCCGAGGAGGCGGTGGCGAGCGGTGCGGAGGGCCCCACGTCCGCGTCGATGACGACCGCGGGTCGCGGCGGCGGCGAGTGCGACAGGGACGACGTGCCGGAGGAAGAGCAGCGCGGGTGTCGGCCGGTCGGCGCGCTGGTTTTGCTGGCTCTCCCGGCGTCCCTCTATCTGCTCACCCCGGGCGACGACGTGCTGATCTCCGATGACGGCCCGGGGTCCCCCGTCGCCAATCCGGGCGATCCCGCGGACCCCGGCGCCGGTGGAGCGGGTGACGGATCCGACAGCGGCGAGACCGCCGACGACGCCGGCGATGGGACGCCCTCGGGTGGCTCGGGCGAAGGCGACTCGGGAGGCGGCAACAGGGACACCGCCGACAACCCGAACGACTCGGGCGACGACGGCGACGATGGCGACGATGGCGACGACGGAGACGACGGAGACGACGGAGACGACTGGGGTCCGTACCACCCGACCACGAACACTCCGAACGTCCCCACGCCGCCGGGCGACACCCCGACGCCCGGAGACCTGCCTCCGATCTCGCAGGTGCCGGAGCCGGTGAGCACGACGCTCTTCGGACTCGGACTCGCGGGATACGCCGGCGCACAGCTCAGAAGGCGCCGTCAGGATCGAATCGAGGAGAAGTAGCAGGATCTCCGCCCGGGCCCTCCCCGGCCCGGGCGGACCCCCCCGAATCGACGCCGACAAGCCGTTCTCCACGGCCTCGCCTGCGCTTCTCTACGAATCGTAAACTCACGTACGGCGCGGCGAAGCGGGGTCTCGCTCGTTCGGCCGGTCAGGACGTGGGGGCGGTCTCCAGCCAGGTCGCGATGGACTCGCGGAGGGCGGGGAGGGAGAGGGCGCCGTTCTCGAGCACGCGATCGTGGAAGTCGGTGATCCGGAAGGCGTCGCCCAGCTGTTCGCGCGCCTGGCGACGCAGCTCGAGGATCTCGAGTTGCCCGAGCTTGTACGCCAGCGCCTGTCCGGGGGACGTGATGTAGCGGTCGACCTCGTTCTCGATGTTGGTGGACGCGAGAAGGGTGTTCGCCGCGAGGAAGGCCACCGCCTGTTCGCGGGTCCACCCCATGGCGTGGATCCCGGTGTCGACGACGAGTCTGCTGGCGCGCCAGGCATCGTACGACAGCATCCCCAGGCGGTCGAGGTCGGATGAGTACGCCCCCATCTCGTCCGCGAGCCGCTCGGCGTAGAGCGCCCACCCCTCGACGAACGCTGTCGCGCCGAGGTGTTTGCGGAACTCGGGGATCCCCTCGAGCTCCTGGGCGATCGCGGTCTGGAGGTGGTGTCCCGGAAAGCTCTCGTGGAAGGTGAGCACCTTGGCCTGGTACCGCGGACGGGTTTCGGGGCGGTAGGTGTTCACGAAGTAGACGCCGGGGCGTGAACCGTCGGGCGCCGGCTGCCGGTAGTAGGCGACGATGCTCTGTGGCGCCTCGTAGGAGGGAATCGGTCGGACCGTGAGCCGGGCACGCGGCGTGATCCCGAACCACTCGTCCGTCGCCGACAGGGCGCGGGCGGTCGCCGCCTCCGCGGTCGCGACGATCTCTCCGGGCCACCGGAAATGCATATCGGGGTCGTCCCGCAGCCGTCGCTGCATCTCGGGGATGTCGCCCGTACCGAGCGTGCGCTCCCCGAGCGCGCGCAACTCCTCACGGATGCGCGAGAGCTCATCGAGACCCGTCTCGTGTATCTCATTCGGGGTAAGGTCAAGCGTCGTAAAATCATGTATGAGAGCTGTATAGCACTCTCGTCCGCCCGGCAGCCCGGCGAGCCCGGCGTCGGCGCCGGTGCGCGACATCGGGTACAGCTCGTCTCGCAGGAAATCGCGCAACCGCTCGTAGGCGGGCCGGATCCTGAGCGTGGCGGTCTCGCGGATCTCGGTGCGGAAGCGACGTCGAGACTCCTCGGGCCACGAGTCCAGGCTGACGCCGGCCGGAGCGTAGAAGGGCCACTGGTCGGCCGGACGCTCGAGGAGGGCGTCCAGCTGGAGGATCGTCCGGTCGACCGATGCCCGGGCCGCGACCCGCGAGCGTTCGAGCCCGGATCGCAGGTTGGCGATGTGGTCATCCATGTAGTCCGCGATCTCGTTCCAGCGCGCGATCATCCGATCCCCATCTTCGGGAGTCGTGACGGGCTGGGCGGCCACGATGTTCAGGAAGGCGAGCTGAATCCCCTCGCGGTGATCGACGACCCACACCTCGGGCTCGCACACCTGACGGGCGAGCTCGCGGCCGAGCTCCTGTTGTAGGGCGAGGTAGGTGAGGCGGTCGCGGGCACCTAGCGAGCCCGCGTCGATCGTGGCGAGCTCGTTGAAGAACGCGGCCGCGCTCGCCCGGCGCGCCTCCCGGCCCTGCGCGGAGATGTCGGGGACGCGGTCGTCGTGGTGGTGTATCCCGAGGTAGGTCGCCTCGAGCGGGTGCCATTCGAGGTACCAGTCCCAGTAGCGGGCGGCGATGTCGGACATCGTCGCGTCGCCGGGCGGGCGCTCGGGCGCGGGCTCGCCGGAGTCGGCGCAGGCCCCGGCGCCTGCCAGGAGCGCGAGGGCGACCGTCATCTGTCGAAGCGAGACCGGCATCACACGGGAACGAGGACGGAGGTGGATCGTCGGCCGAGTCCCATCGTACCCGAGCGACGGCTAGATTGTCGCCGAACATGCGGCCGCACGGCAGGCGACCGCAAAGGCCACGCAGGCCGGGAGCCGACCCGGCGGGGAGGGACCGTTGTCCGATCCGTTCTATGTGTCGCATGCATCGCTGCGGAAGATCGAGGGCGTACACCGCCGCGCGCGGCTGCCCGACGGCTCCGAGATCGACATGGGCGTGCACGGAGCGATCAGGGAACACTACGGGATCGACGCGGTCGATCTGCCGCTGCCGGTGGACTACATGGTGGCGACGACCGGCGGGTGAATGCTGGGGACTCTCAACGGCGCACTGGAAGTGCGCGGCGTCAGCCTGCCCCCGGAGGACATCACGGCCGAGGTCGAAGGAGTCAACGAGGTCGTGGATCGCGTCCCCGTCCTCACCCGGATCGAGGTGCACTACACGCTGCGCATCCCCGCCGGGACGCGCGAGACGGTGGAGCGCGCGCTCGAGCGACACGCGTCGAAGTGCCCGTCGGCGAAATCGCTCGAGGGAGCGGTCGAGGTGACGTGGACAGCGGACATCTCCGAGCGGCCGGCGTAGCGCGTCGCGTGAGCGGTCGCTCGATCGTTTCCATAGTTTGGAGGCCATGCGCCCGACGGCCCGCGACGACCCCGATATTCCGATACCGATGACCGAACGCCAGCCCGAAGCGACCCGATGTTCGAGACGGACGGCCACCGGCGTGGCCGCGTCGAGGAGCGGCTCGTGAGGGAGCGTCCGGTCCTCCCCTCGATCCTGTCGTCGCGTCTGAAGCTGTGGCTGTCGCTCGCGATCGGGCTGGCCGTCTTCATGGTCGCGAACACCCTCTACCTGCTGGCGAACCGGGCCGCGGACGGGCTGGGGCTCGGGTTCTTCGCCGTCGGCGAGACATCGCTCCCCGTGCTGTTCCAGGCCATGGTGCTCACGCACACCGGGGTCGGCCTGCTGCTCGTGGCCCTGATGATCGGGTTCCTGATCGCGCACCTCCCCACGGTGTGGAAACGGAGGCACCGGGCGTCGGTCCTGAGCGGTATCGGGCTCGGTGTCGCGGGTGCCGTTCTGGCCGTGAGCGGGCTGTTCATCCTCACGGCCGCGGCCTCGCGGAACAATGCGTGGGCGTGGTGGGCGCACGTGGCGGCCGCGGTCGTGATCGTCGGGGCGTACGCCGGGCACCGACTCGTGAGCTATGCCCGGCCGCCACGCCAGCGGGCGCGCCGCTTCGCGGCCCTGACGGCCGGTCTGTTCGCGCTCGTCGTCGGGCTGCACATGTTGACGAAGCGCGACGTGCAGCTCACACCCGAGGCGCAGATCGCCCGCGAGCAGGGCCTCCCGACGGGGCCGGGCGCCCGCGAACGCGATGTCGCCGACTTCGTGGACGGCGATTTCGTGCCCGTCGCGCTCGTGCCGCCGCAGAGCCCGTTCTTCCCGTCGGCCGCCACGACTTCGACCGGTGGCTACCTGCCCGCCCGGATCATCACCCGCGAGGGCGGGGGCGATCTGGCCGAGCGCGTCGCCGCCGAGGTCGCCGAGCGCGGGTTCGTGTCGGACATCCGGATCGGCGCCGCCGCCTGCGAGCGTTGTCACCCCGACGTCACTGAGCAGTGGTCGACATCGGCGCACCGGTTCGCGTCGATCAACAACCCGTTCTACGAGGCGACGATCGAGGATCTCAGAGCCGGATCGCTCGAATCGAACGAAGCGGTGGACATCCACCTCGCCGAGTTCGGTCTTCCGACCGACGCGGTCGGACGCGTGAAGAGCAAGTGGTGCTCGGGCTGCCACGACCCCGCACTGATGCTGGCCGGGGACATGGACGACCCGATCGACCGCACGACGGTCGAGGCGCAGGCGGGGCTGACGTGTCTCGCGTGTCACGCGATCGACAGTGTCCACGACCAGACGGGCAACGGCAACTACAATATCGCCGACGAGCAGGAGGACCCGTACCTGTTCGCCGGGGCCGGCGAGGGGACGCTGCGCGAGCTCCTGCACGATGCGGCGCTCAAGGCGAAGCCCACGGTCCACATCCGGCAGATGTTGTCGCCGGACCTCCAGACGCCCGAGTTTTGCGGGAGCTGCCACAAGGTCAGCCTGACCGAACCCGTCAACAACTATCGGTGGCTGCGCGGACAGAACGAATACGACGCGTGGCACGACAGCGGCGTCTCGCTGAACGCGTCGCGTACCTTCTACCTGCCGCCCACGAAGCGGATCTGCCACGACTGCCACATGCCGCTCGAGGAGGCGCCGCTCGGCGATCTCGCGGCGGATGGCGGGAAGGTGCGGTCACACCGCTTTCTGGCGGTGAACACCGGACTCCCATTCGTCCGGGGGGACACGGCGACGATCCGACGGATCGAGGAGTTCCTGCGGGACGCGAAGATGCGCGTCGACGTGTTCGCCCTGCGTCGGGCCGGGTCGGACGTGCCGGTGATGCCGCTCGACGCGCGACGACCCGTCTTGCAGGCGGGCGAGACCGTCACGTTCGACGTCGTCGTCCGCAACCTCGGCGTCGGGCACACGTTCCCCGGCGGGACGAACGATTCGAACGAGGGCTGGCTCGAGTTCACTGTCCTCGATCAGGACGGCCACGAGATCGCCCGCAGCGGCGCGGTGCGGGAGGACGGGCACCTCGACCCGCTCGCACACATGTACAAGGCGGTCATCCTCGACAGGAACGGCGACCCGATTCAGCGCCGGAACGCGCAGGACATCCACGTCTTCGCGGCGGCGAACGTGGTCGGGCCGGGGACGGCCGACGTCGCGCACTACCGGGTGAGGGTGCCCGAAGGGGTGTCCTCCCTCACCCTGCGTGTGCGGCTGTTGTGGCGGAAGTTCGATCGGGCGTACACGGAGTTCGCGTACGGCGCGAATCCGGCGGGGTTCAGGGCGTTCGCGGATGTGCCCGACCTCCCCGTGACCGAGATCGCCAGCAACGAGGTGACGCTCGCCGTGGGCGACCCGGTCGCCGTGCCGCCGACCAGCGAGTCGGTTCAGATGCATGCGGTCCCGATGTGGGTGCGGTTCAACGACTACGGGATCGCGCTCCGTCGCGAGGGGAACACGCGTGCGGCGCTGATCCCCTTCGAGGCGGTCGAGCGCCGCGAGCCCGACCGCGTCGACGGTCCGCTCAACCAGGCCAGGCTGGCGCTCGACGAGGGCAGCATCGAGGCGGCCTACGAGCACCTCGAGCGGGTCGAGGCGACGGGCGCTCGGGATGCGCGGGTGGACTGGGTTTGGGGCGGCGTCCTCCAGGCGGACGGCCGCTACATCGAGTCCGCACAGGCCTACCGGTCGGTCCTGTCGGCGTTCCCGGGCGACCGGCAGGCGTGGTTCCAGCTCGGCCTCTCGCTGTACCTCGGGAGTCGGTGGGATGAGGCGATCGCCGCGTTCGACCGCGTCCTCGAGATCGACCCCGAGCACCGGCAGGCGCACTACAACCGGATGCTGAGCCTGCGGGCGCTCGGCCGTGACGACGAGGCGGCGCGGGCCGAGCAGGCTTTCGAGCGCTACCGGATCGACGAGGCGGCCTCGGCGATCGCGCTCGGTTTCCGTGCGGAGAACCCGGGTGTGAACCTGATGGCCACGCCGATCCACACCCATGACCTGACGGCGCCGGAGGCGCCTCGCCAGTGATTCGTCCAGCGGTCGCGTGTGTCACGCTACTTGGTTGCGGAGTCGTGGCGGGGTGTGGCGATCCGGAGCCCGTGGCGCAGGAGCGGCCCGACTACACGCGGCCGATCGGGTCCGGGGGCGCCGAGAGCGTGTCCGAGACTCCGATCCGTTTCGCCGACGTCACCGCCGAGGCCGGGATCGATTTCGTCCACTCGACGGGAGCTTTCGGGGAGAAGTGGATGCCCGAGACGATGGGGAGCGGCGTCGTCTTCTTCGACTACGACATGGACGACTGGCCGGACCTGTACTTCGTGAACTCCACCGGGTGGCCGGGCCGCGAGGAGGGACGCGGGGCGAGACCACGGCTATACCGGAACCTGGGGGACGGGACGTTCGCCGATGTCACGGCGGAGACTGCCCTCGATCGACCGATCTACGGGATGGGCGCCACCGCCGCCGACTACGATGGCGACGGAGACCCCGACCTGTACGTGACCGCGGTCGGGGACAATCGGCTCTACAGAAACGATGCGGGCGTCTTCATCGATGTGACGCGGGCGACCGGTACCGAGGGCAACCCGCCCGGCGCGACCACGCCGGCCTGGTCGACGGCGGCCGCGTGGCTCGACACGGACCGCGACGGGTGGCTTGACCTGTTCGTCTGCAACTACGTGAAATGGACTCCGGAAACGGATCTGTTCACGACGTACGACGGCGAGAACAAGGGCTACGCAACGCCGCAGGAGTACGAGGGCGAGTCATGCCGTCTGTTGCGGAACGACGGCGCCCGTGCGTTCGAGGACGTGACCGCCCGGGTCGGGCTGGAGAATCCCGAGGGCAAGTCGCTCGGGGTCGTCGTCGACGACTTCAACGGCGACGGCTGGCCCGACATCGCCGTCGCGAACGATACGTACCAGAATTTCCTCTACTTCTCCAACGCCGACGGCACCTACCGCGACGCGGCGCTCGAGGCGGGAGTGGCGTTCGACGAGTTCGGTCGTGCGAGAGCCGGGATGGGGATGGACGTCGGCGACGTGATCAACGACGGTCGGTTGTCGATCGCGATCGGCAACTTCTCCAACGAGCCGGTGTCGCTGTACACGCAGATCGGCGAGTCGGCGTTCCAGGATCTGGCCGGCGCGGCGCGGATCACGCGAGCGACGTCGCTGCCGCTCACGTTCGGTTTACGATTCGTAGACTTCGATCTCGACCGCTATTCGGATCTCGTTCTCGGGAACGGCCACATCGAGCCCGACATCCAGCGTGTCGAAGCGGACGTCTCGTTCGCTCAGTCACCGCTGCTGCTCGCGAACAACGGTCGCGGACAGTTCGCCGACGTGACCGGCCTGGTGGGCGGCGGGTTCGACGAGCCCATCGTCGCGCGCGGGATCGCGACCTCGGACTTCGACCGCGACGGCGACCTCGACGTCGCGATCACCACGAACGGGGGGGCGGCGAAGCTCCTCAGAAACGACATCGACGCTTCGAGGCCCGGCTGGGTGCGGCTGCACGTCGTCGGCGAGCGGCCGAACACCGCGGCCATCGGTGCGGTCGTGCGGGTCTGGGCCGAAGGCTCCGTCCAGCGCTTCCGGGTAACCACCAGCTCGTCGTACCTGTCCCAGTCCGAGACGAATCCCGTGCTCGCCGGGCTCGGCGGAGCCTCCGCGGCGGACAGCGTCGTGGTCACATGGCCGGACGGCGCGACCACGCGTCACGGGCGGGTCGAAGCCGGAGCCCGCGTGTCGCTCTCGAAGGACACGGCGGTCGTCTCGCGGTGAACCCGGTGCGCTCGACCCCGCCCGGCCGCGTGATCGCGTTGGCGGTGGTCTTCGCCGGGTGCTCGACGGGCTCGGACGCCCCCCCGGCGACCCCGGCCGAGATCCTGGCGACCCGCGGCGCCGCGGAAGCCTTTCTCCAGCAGGATCGACTGGATGAGGCGCAGACCGAGTTCGAGCGTCTCGTCGCGATGGTCCCCTCCGAGCCGGCCGGATACGCCGGCCTGGGTTTGATTGCCTTGCGCGACGGTCGCCTCGACGACGCCGGGCGCTGGCTCGAGGAGGCGCAGGAGCGGGCGCCGGACGATCCCGAGTTGACCCTGGCGCTCGGTCGGCTGAGCCTCGAGGCCGGCGAGCCCGATGCGGCGCGTGCGCGGCGCGCCGCCGCGCTCGAGGCCGATACGACGCACGCGAAGACCCTCTGGCTTCTCGCTGTCATCGAGGCCGAGACGGCCGGCGAGGGTTCGCCGGCGCACGTCGAGCGGCTGTCCGCCGTCGTCACAGCCGAGCCCGGCAACCTCGCCGCCCGCCTCGCGCTCGCGGCCGCGTACCTCGCGGCCGGAGACACCGACGCCGCCCTCGCCGAGCTCGAGACGTTTCGACAGCTGGCGCCCGACCTCCCGCCAGACGCGGACGTGCCGTTCGCCAGCGCCGAGGAGGCCGCCCGATCCGACGATGCCGTGGCGGCCGCGGCCGCGCTGGACGCGTTCCGATCACGGTTCGAGGTCACCGCGCTCTATCAGGCGGACATGGAATCCCTGCGCCCGCCGCAGGGCCGGCTCGTAGGGATCCCGTTCCTGACGTTCAGCTCGAGCGACAACCTCACCGTGATCGAGCAGGCCGACGTACTCGCCGCGCTCAGGTACGCCGACGCGTCGGCGCTGTCCGGGCTCGCCGACCTGGCCGCGACGAGCTCGGGCTCGGCCGCCGCGGCGAACGCGGGTTCGGCCGGTGCACCGACCGCAGGCTCGGCAAACCCGGCGTCGGCGCTGGCCATTGGCGACTTCGACCTCGACGGCGACGAAGACGCGTTGTGGCTCAACGGCGGCACCGCCCGATTCCTCCGCGTCGACCTGGGCCAGTTCGTCGACGTCTCGGACGAGTTGGGCGGATTCGCGGCCCCGGACGCCACCGAGCTCCTGTTCGTCGACCTCGACGACGACCGCAGACTCGACGTGTACGTCGGCGGTGCGCTGCCGTCCTTCCGCCGACAGATGCCCGACGGGACGTTCGTCGCGGTGTCGGCGGCCGAGGCGGGGCTCGCCGGTCTCGCGGGCGCGTCCGGCCCGCCCCCCCGCCGCACCGTCGCGGCCGATCTCGACCACGACGGCGACCTCGATCTTCTCGAGGTCCGCGCGGGGCTCAACCGCTTCCTCCGGAACGACGGCGACTGGACCTTCACCGAGATGGCCCGAACGGCGGGGCTCGCTGGACCCGCGAACGCCGATACCCGGGACGTGTCGTTCGCCGACATCGACGACGACCGCGACCTCGATCTCGTACTCGCGGAGGGAGACGGCGGGGTGCGGGTCCTTCGAAACCTGCGGGGCGGCACATTCGAGGATGCGACCGCAGAGCTCGCCGGCCCGGCCGCCGCGATGCCCGCCCACGCCGTAACCCTCGACGACGTCGACAACGACGGCCGACCCGACCTGATCGTGGCCTCCTCGACGGTCGTTTCCGTCCATCCACGTCATCCCGACGTGGGTTTCGCCGCCGCGGCCGCGACACTCGACCTGGGCGGGCTGGCCCCCGCAGGTCTCGCCGCCCTGGACTTCGACAACGACGGATGGCTCGACCTCGGCGTGGCGGGTTCCGGCGGTGGCGGACTCGCCCTGTTCCGGAACGACCAGCGAGGCGGACTCGAGGACGCGCGCCGATTCCTTCCCGAGTCGGCCAACACGGCTGCCATCGCGCCCGGCTCCGGCGCCCCCGGCTCCAGCGCTCGGGGCACCGGCGACCTCGTTCGCCTGCGACCGACCGATTACAACGATGACGGCGATTCCGACCTCATCCTTCTTTCCGCCGGCGGCGAGCCCCGGCTCCTCAGAAACGACGGCGGGAACGCGAACCACTTCGTGCGGCTCGACCTCGCGGGTCTGGGCGAGGGGAGCCGAAAGAACAACCGCTTCGCCATTGGCGCTCGAGTGGAGGTGCGTGTCGGCGACCTCCTCCAGGTACGGACCGTTCGTACGCCCGGTCTGCGCTTCGGACTGGACGGTCGTCTGAAGGCGGACGTGGTACGCGTCGAATGGCCGAACGGTACGGCCCAGGACCTCTATTTTCCCGGCACCGACCAGGACCTCATCGAGCAACAGTCCCTCAAGGGGTCATGCCCTCTCCTGTACGTGTGGGACGGGGATGGCTTCGAGTTCGTCGGAGACGTGATGTGGAAGAGCGCCCTCGGCATGCCGCTCGGAATCCTCGGCGCCGGAGAGAGGTCGTACGCCCCCGGCTACCCCTCGCAAGAGTATCGAAGACTGCCCGCGGGCATCCTGAAGCCTCGCGACGGCGAATACATCATGCAGTTGACCGAGGAGCTCTGGGAGACCATCTACGTCGATGACGTCGACCTCCTCGCCGTCGACCACCCGGCCGACGTCGAGGTCTACGTGGACGAGCGGTTCGTGCCGCCCTCGCCGACCGAGCTCCGATTGTGGGAAGTGCGAGAACGGCACCGGCCGGTGGCAGCCACAGACGGCCATGGACGCGACCACCGCGATGCCCTCGCCGCGCGCGACTTCACCTACGTCAGCAGCCTCAGGCCGGGGCGCTTCCAGGGGATCGCCGAGCCGCACGAGCTCATCCTCGATCTCGGCGATGCGGCGCGGGGCGGAGATGTGACCCTCTTCCTCACGGGTTGGATCTTCCCGACCGACGCGAGCATCAACGTGGCGCTCGCGCAGTCTGACGATCTCGAGGCCCGGTTCCCCGTGCTCGACGTTATCGGGCCCGATGGGTCCTGGACTCCCACGATCCCGAACGTCTCTTTCCCGTCGGGGAAGGACAAGACCGTCGTCCTCGATCTCGCGGGTGCGTTCCGCTCCGACGACCGACACGTGCGGATCCGCACGAACCTCATGATCTATTGGGACGAGGCGTTCTACACCGTGGCGTCGCCCCGAGCCCGGGGGACGCCCGTCACCGGTCGCGCCGCGAGTCCCTTCGACACCTCGCACGACGGGTACGCCGTCACCACCCTCGAACCGATCGCCGCTGACCTCCACTACCGAGGGTTTTCCCGGGAGTACAGGAAGGGAGGACGCTATGGACCCCACTGGTTCGACTACGACGACGTTACCACGGCACCGGTGTGGAGCGATCTGCGCGGCCGCTACACGCGCTACGGCGATGTGACCGAGCTGCTCGGTAGCGGTGACGACATGTACGTCGTCGCCAACGCGGGCGACGAGATCACCCTGCGTTTCGACGCGAACGCGCTGCCGCAGCTTCGGGACGGTTGGGACCGGACCTTCCTCATCTACACTGACGGGTGGGTCAAGGACGGCGACCTGAACACCGCGACCGGGGACCGCGTCGGGCCGCTCCCGTTTCGAGCCCAGTCCATCTACCCCTACGGCCTGGATGAGCGCTACCCCGACGATGCCGCTCACCGCCGCTTCCTCGAGGAGTACCAGACACGCGAGGTCCGCTCGAGGTTCTAGGGGTGGCCTTCTTCCGACCGGGCCGCCCCGGCCCATACAGCACCGCTCACCGCCGCGGACCGCTTGTCGCACCGATCGGCCCCCATCACGCCTCCCGTCGCAACGCATGACACCCGTATGAGACGCGTGGCCCAACCTCTCCCTCATACCCGACACCGACACTCGCACCCCGGCGGCCATCACGGATGTTTACGAATCGTACAGTTTCGAGATGCGGCGGCCATGGGACCCTCCGGGGTCGGGGGCGGCGGGGTTCGGCGAGCCGCCGGAGGCTCCGGTGAATCGGAG
>JAWWCR010000137.1:0-13335 GCA_033720355.1 Gemmatimonadota bacterium | reverse complement strand
GGAGTACCGCGCCTCGGCCGAGACCCTGGCCCACACGGTGTTTCTCAACCGTGGCGGTCGCTTCGAGACCGCCGCGCTGCCGCGTCCGGCCCAGCTGGCGCCGGCGTTCGGCGTCGTCGGGGCCGACTTCGACCGCGATGGAAACGAGGACGTCTATATCGCCCAGAACTTCTTCGCGACGCCGGAGGGGATCGAGAGACACGACGCGGGGCGCGGCGCGCTCCTCCTCGGAGACGGAGAGGGCGGGTTCGCGGTGGGGGACGAAGGGGCCCTCGGGGTCACGGTCTACGGGGATGCGCGCGGGGCCGCCGTGGCGGATTACGATGCTGACGGCCGGTGGGATCTGGCCGTCGGTCAGAATGGCGAGGAGACCGCCGTCTTCCGCGGCGCGGGAGGCGCGCCCGGGCTCCGCGTCCGGCTCGTCGGACCGCCGGGGAACCCCGAGGCGGTCGGCGCGGCAGTCCGCGTCCTCTACGAAGGCGGGATGGGGCCGACGCGCGAGGTACAGGCCGGTTCGGGCTACTGGTCGCGCAACGGTGCGGTCCAGGTCTTCGGTCTCGCCGGGCCGCCCACCGGGGTGAGCGTTCGGTGGCCCGGCGGCGAAGAGACGACGCGGTCGATCGACCCGGGAGCCCTGGAGGTCACCGTGGAGGCGGGGCGCTGACGCAGGGGCGGCGCCACACCACCGGGTCCGTCAGGGAGAGCCGTCGTTCGCGGGCGGCGCCTCCGCCGGAGCCGTCTGCGACGCCCCCGCCCCCCTGATCGCCAGCAGGGTGTCGAGCGCGCTTTGGAAGGTGCCGAAGTCCGCGGCGCCGCGTATCGCGACGCTGTCGGCGAGGATGAAGTACGGCGTGCTGGAAATCCCGGCCCGCATCACGCTCGTGTAGTCGCGGAGCATCAGGGGCGCCAGAGTGCTGTTGCGCATACACGCGCCGAACGACTCGCCGTCGATGTTCATCTCCTCCGCGTACCCGACGAAATCGACGTACGGGTCGGGCGACGCGCTCCACTCGGCCTGTTTCTCGAACAGCACATCGTGCATCGGCCAGAACTTGCCAACCGCGCCGGCGCAGAACGACGCCGCGATCGAGGGCCACGCCCGTCCGTGGCCCGGATTCGCATACCCGACCCACAGATACCGAACCCTCCCCGACTCGATGTAGGCGCTGTCGATCTGTCCGTAGGTCTCGCTGTAGAACTGGCCGCAGTACGGGCACTGGAAATCGGAGATCTCGACGATCTGGATGATCGCGTCCTCGCTGCCCTTCTGCCGCGCGCGATCGGCACGCTCGGCGGCCACCTGCACGTCGGCCGGAACCACCGACTGCTCCTGCGACGCGCTCTCGGCCTCCGAAGCGCACCCCGCGGCGGCCAGACCGACCACCCCCACGACCGCCGTCCACCACCCGCCCCGCGTCCCGCGTCCTCGCCTCACGCTGACCTCCCCGATTCCTCGAGCTCGGCGTCCACCGCCTCCTCGAGGCGACGCAGGGCCGTCTCGACGTCCCCGGCGCGCGTGTGAACACTCCCTATCGACAGGCGCAGAGTATAACGTCCGCTCAGCTCCGTGTGCGAGATGAACGCCTCTCCGCTCGCGTTGACGCGGGCGAGCACGGCGCGGTTCAGGGCCTCCTCCTCGGCCCCGCCGGCCGCGGCGACAGCCCGGAAGCACACGGTCCCGAAGCCGACGGGCGCCGCGAGCTCGAACCTCGGATCCGCTTCGAGCGCCTCGGCGAGCCAGCGGGCCCACCCGATATGCGTACGGAGCGTTGCCTCGATCGCCGCCGTCCCGACGCAACGAAAGAGGAGCCACAGCTTGAGGGCCCGAAACCTCCGGCCCAGCGGCAGTCCGAGCTCGTTGAGATTCGTGACACCCGGGTGCTCGGACTCCAGATAGGCCGGGTTCAGCGACAGGGCCGAGCGAAACGGCGATGCATCGCGGAACAGCAGGACCGAGCAGTCGAGAGACGTACCGAGCCACTTGTGCGGGTTGATCACGATGGAGTCGGCCGACTCCCACCCGTCGAAGGCCGGGCGCTCCTCGGCGAGCATGGCTGCGGGGCCGGCGTACGCCGCATCGACGTGGAGCCACACCCCGTGTCGTCCGGCGACCTCGGCAATTCGCCCGATGGGGTCTACGCTCGCCGTCGATGTCGTGCCGAGCGTGGCCGTGACCAGGGCCGGGGTCACGCCGCCGGCGAGGTCGCGCTCGATCGCCGCCTCGAGTGCGGCGGGGTCCATCCGGAACACCTCGTCCGACGGGACCTTCCGCACACTCGAGCGACCGAGACCCGCCGCGATGACGGACTTCTCGACGGAGGAGTGCGCCTGATCGGAGACGTAGACGGCGAGCGACCGGCGCCGCGGGTCGACACCGTCCTCCCTGGCGTCGGGATCGGCTCTCTCGCGCGCGGCGAGCACGGCCGTAAAGCTCGACGTCGAGGCGGTATCGAGGATCATCCCCCGAAACCCCTCGGGAAGCCCCACAGCCTGGCGAAGCCAGTCGACCACGACTCCCTCGAGCTCGGTGGCCGCCGGCGACGTGCGCCACAACATGGCGTTTACGCCGACCGCCGCGATCAACAGCTCGGCCACGACGCTGGGTCCGCGGGCCGAGCTCGCGAAGTAGGCGAAGAAGCCGGGGTGGTTCCAGTGCGTCAGACCCGGGACGATGATCTCGTCGAGATCCCCCAGCACGACGTCGAGGTCTTCGGGCTCGCGGGGTGGACAGGGGGGCAGGCGTGCCTGAGTCTCACCCGGGACGACGGACGGGAAGACGGGGAGCTCCGCGACCCGCGCCCGGTACCGTACCGCCCATTCAGAAGCGGCGTCCAGCGCCTCGCGAAGCTCGACCCCGGTCCAGTCCCGCGCGAGATCGGGAAGCGGAGAGGCCACGCTGCGTTGGTCCGACATGGTGTACCTGTGGGTGAGGGGATGAGCGACGTCCGAACGACGGATCACGCGCCGGCCGATCACGCGGCCGACGGCCACGAAGTTCTATGGCTCCTGCTCGCCGACTGCCAGAGAGCGATCGAGGAGGAGATCGACGCGGTGCGCGAGGACCTCGCGCGTCGCGGGATCGAGCGACCCATCCAGGCGATCTCGGGGTCGATGCGGGGCGAGGCCGGCACCGGCTTCCGCTACGCGTTCCAGATCCCCCCCGGGCGCCACGACATCCGCGTCGACGACCGCGTTCGGATCCGGACCGGCGGGCGGGACGCGCTCGGTGTGGTGCTGGGGTACGACCGGCGGCTCGGGCTCGTGCAGGCGCTTTCGCTCGAGTGGCTGGGCGAGCGGGTCGCCGGACCCGAGCTCGAGTTCGACCCGACCTGGCTTCTCCGTGAGCTGACGGAACGCCTCGACGAGATCGCCGCCGACCCGGACGCGTTTCACCCCGATACCCTCCTCGGTCTGTTCGGCCGCACGGCCCCGAGGATCGATCGAGCAGCCCCGGTCCTCGCCACGTCGGACGACCTGAACGACCCGCAGCGCGACGCGCTCGAGCGGGTGCTCGGTAGCGCCAGCCAGCTCGTCTGGGGGCCGCCCGGAACGGGCAAATCGCGGCTGGTCGCCCGAGCCGCCCTCGAGCTCGGTCGAAGCGGACGTGTCCTCGTGACCGCGACCACCAACGGGGCCGTCGACGAGATCGCGTCGCGCCTCGTCCGTCTGGCCGGCCCGGATGCGGTGACGTCGAGCCGAATCGTCCGCGTCGGTTCCGAGCTCGGGGCGTCCGCCATCCCCGAGATCACGCTCGAGGCGGCACTCGACCGTCGCGTGAGCGCGGGTGCCGGAGGGATCGCCCGGACCCTCGAGGGCCTGGAGGCGTCGTACCGGATCCCCGCGGCGAACGGGAGCGCGCCGCCCCCCCACGCGCGGACCGGTCGGCTGCTCGCGCTGGCCCGCGCCCGCGGCGATGCGGAGACGTCGCGAACCGTGGGCCGTCTCATGGTTGAGCTCTCGCGGCAGTCCGCCGCCGTCCTCGAGCAGGCGGAGATCGTGCTCACGACCTTCGCGCGTCTCTCGGTCCGCGACGAGCTCCGGGACCTGCGGTTCGAGTCGTTGATCATCGACGAGGCGAGCACGGCACCGCTCCCGTACGTGGCCCTCGCCGCGGCCATGACGCGATCGCGGGCGGTCGCGGTGGGCGACTTCCAGCAGCTGCCGCCCGTCGTGAGCAGCCGGGGGCCCGCGGCCGATCGGTGGCTCCGCCGCGACCTCTTTCGCGAGACCGGTGTGGTGCGGCACACCGCGGACGGATACGAGCTGCCCTCTCCTCGCGACCGCCTCTGCGCGATGCTCGACGTTCAGTACCGGATGGATCCCTCCATCCGGGATCTGGTGAGCGCGTTCTTCTACGACGGCCGGCTGAGAGACGCGGAAGAGGTCGGTGTCCGACCGCGCGCCCGCTCGCCGCTGCTCGTACTGGACACGAGCGGACTCGATCCGCGGGTCGAGAGGGTCGACGGATCGCGGCGCAACCGGGTCCATGCCGATCTGATCGTCGACTACCTCGGAACCGCGGCCGCGGCCGGCGAGTCGGACGTCGCGGTCGTGACCCCGTATCGTGCGCAGACGCGACACCTGCACGAGGTGGTGCGCGGGCGGCTCGGACGCTCCGCTCCCCGGGGGCTCCGGATGAGCACGGTGCACCGCTTTCAGGGGAGGGAGCGCCAGATCGTCGTCATCGACACGGTCGATGCGCCCCCGGGTCGGAGCTGGTTTCTCGACGAGCGTCGCAACGCCGACTTCCCGCGGCTGCTCAACGTCGCGCTATCTCGTGCCCGAGCAATGCTCGTGATCGTCGCGTCGGTCGAGGGCTTGCGGCGGACGCTGCCCGAGCATGCCCTCCTCAATCGGATCATCGACCACATGAGCGACGTCGGGGAGGTCGTCCGGGCCACTCGTCCGGCCGCGGGGGGGCACGTGCTGGCCGAAAGCGATCGATTCCCCTTCGATTAGGCGCGCCAATCGGCGCTCCGTCGCTTAGATTTTTTAAAAAATGCCCATCACGCGCCGGTGCGACTTGACGCTGAAAAGAGTTTTTTTTAAACTCGTGGCGTGCAAGGGAGGAAGCACCGGCCAATCGCGAAGGCCGAGACTGAAGACGGCGCTGCGAGCCGTCCGACGAAGAAGCTTCCGAGGGTCCCGGCGCAAGCCAGGGCCACGGCGGAAGGGAAGCGATCGGCAACGATTGTGGACCGACCACCAATAACGAAGGCTTCGACAGCTGGTCGGGCGAACGGTACCAGGCTCGCGGAGATCCCGAAAGGCCGCGCAATCTAACGGGATCAGGCCACTGAGGTCGTAAAAACTCCTCCTGCTCAGCCCCTGAGGCCCGTTAGGGTGTCGGGGGCTGAGTGCATCCGGGTACCGGCCCTCGTCGCCCTCCGCGGCGACCGCCCGGATCGATCGGATCCGTCCTCTCGTCCGCGGCCAGTCGCCGGGCTCGACCGGCGTCTTTCTCCACCTCTCGGCCGACCCTCCGCCCCCCGTGTTCGGCGACGGGTGCCACCCGGGAATTTTTTTGAAAAACTCGTCGTGGAAAGAAGTGTGGAAAGCGTGTAGAAAAAATGTGAATTAGTCGGGTGGCCTCCTTCCGGATCGCGGGTCCGCCTCGCTCGCGGCATGTTCTCAACCGGTGTGGATAGCCGGAGCGGGCGGGCTGGTTCGCAACGATTTACCGGGACGGGGATCTCGAGTCCCGATGTCGGTGGGAGCTTCGGATGCGCGCGGTGATACAGCGGGTCACGGAGGCGCGCGTCGTCGTCGAGGGACGCGTGGTGGGCGAGATCGGGCGGGGCCTCCTCGTGCTGGTCGGTTTCGGAGGCGAGGACGAGGGGACCGGCGAGCGGGGGCCGGAGTGGCTGGCGAACAAGCTGTGGGGCCTCCGCGTGTTCGCCGACGAGAAGGAACGGATGAACCGGTCGACGCGGGACGCCGGCGGCAGCCTGCTGATCGTCTCTCAGTTCACGCTCTACGGCGATGTGTCGCGCGGGATGCGGCCGTTCTTCGGCGAGGCGGCGCCACCCGATGAGGCCGAGCGGCTCTACGACCGGCTGGTGGAGGTGTGCCGCCGTGGCGGCCCGGTCGAAACCGGCGAGTTCGGCGCGATGATGCAGGTCGAGTCGGTGAACGACGGTCCCGTCACGATCGTCGTCGAGCGATAGAATGACGGGGTGGGACGCCCACGTCGATGCGAGGTGGATGCCCAGGATGAGAGCGCGGCGCCCGGCCACATGGACCCGGAGGCACCGTGCGACCCGGTGAGAGGCGGGTCGCGGCGGGGCTGCCTCTGCGCATCGGCGTGATCGGCTCGGGGAGCGCCGGGGAGGCCGATCTGGCGCTTGCGCGCGCGGTGGGCGCCGCCGTCGCCCGAGCCGAGGCGATCACGGTGTGTGGCGGCCTCGGCGGGGTCATGGGGGCGGTTGCCGAGGGGGCGGCCGCCGAATCGGGCCTGGTGGTGGGAATCCTGCCGGGCGCCTCGGCGGGTGATGCCGCGCCGGGTGTGTCGATCCCGATCCCCACCGGTCTCGGTGAGGCCCGAAACGTCGTCGTGGCGCGGGCATCCGAGGCGGTCATCGCGATCGCGGGCGAGTGGGGGACCCTCTCCGAAGCCGCGTTCTGCCGGAAGTTCGGCGTTCCCGTCATAGGCCTGCACGCGACGCTGCCCGACGATGTCGTCTCGGAGCGCGCGGACGAGCCCGCGGCGGCGGTCGCGCGGGCGGTCGAGCTGGCGCTCGCCCGGCGGCGGGAGGGCCCGTGACCGGCTTCGCGGTATTCGGCACGGTACTGGCCCTCCTGCTCACGGTCATCATCTGGGCGGCCGTGCGCTCGGGATCCGACACGGGCGCCGAACTCGACCCGGCGGAGAGACGCGACGCGGCCATCGAGGCCCTGCGCGAGCTGGAGTTCGAATACCGGACCGGCAAGCTCTCCGAGGAGGAGTACGGCGAGATACGCCGACGGATCGAGGTCGAGGCCGTCGCGGCCCGCGACGCCGCCCCGGCGATCGCCTGCCCGCGGTGCGGCGAGCTCCGGACGGGGGACGCCGCCTTCTGCGGGGGCTGCGGACACGCGTTCTGAGCCGCCGATGAGAGGGGGTTGCGAGGCCCGCCTACACTGAGCGCGATCGGTCTTCGGGCCCCTTCGGACAGACCCGAAGAAATTGCGAAAGGTCGGGCCTCGTGATATCGTCTCCGGGCAGCCGAAAGAGAGCACGCGGGTCCGCCACATCAACTTCTCGTCACGGGAGAGCGATCGACATGGGTGCGGAGATGAACGAGGATCGAGACAAGGCCCTGAAGGTCGCGATGCAGCAGATCGAGCGGGCTCACGGCAAGGGCGCGATCATGCGGCTCGGTAGCGACGGAGTCAGCGTCCGGGCGCCGGCGATCTCCACCGGCTCGCTGAGCCTCGATTTCGCGACCGGCATCGGCGGTGTACCCCGCGGCCGCGTCACCGAGATCTACGGCCCGGAGTCATCCGGGAAGACGACGATGACCCTCCACGTGATCGCGAACGCGCAGAAGGATGGCGGGGTCGCCGCTTTCATCGATGCGGAGCACGCGCTCGACGTCAGCTACGCGAAGAAGCTCGGTGTCGACATCGAGAACCTCCTCGTCTCGCAGCCCGACACGGGCGAGCAGGCGCTCGAGATCGCGGAAGTGCTCGTCCGGTCAGGGGCGCTCGATGTCATCGTGGTCGACTCCGTCGCCGCGCTCGTCCCCCGGGCCGAGATCGAGGGAGAGATGGGCGACTCGCACGTCGGTCTCCAGGCACGGCTCATGTCGCAGGCGCTCAGGAAGCTGACCGGGGCGATCGGCCGTTCCAACGCGGCCGTGATCTTCACGAACCAGATCCGCGAGAAGATAGGCGTCATGTTCGGCAGCCCGGAGACGACGTCGGGCGGGCGGGCGCTCAAGTTCTACTCTTCCCTCAGGCTCGACATCCGGCGCATCGCGTCGATCAAGGAGGGCCAGGAGCAGGTGGGGAACCGGACCCGCGTGAAGGTGGTGAAGAACAAGTGCGCACCGCCCTTCAAGCAGGCCGAGTTCGACATCATGTTCAACGAAGGGGTCAGCCGTGAGGGTCTGCTCGTCGACATGGGCGAGGAGATCGGGATCGTGCAGCGTGCCGGCGCCTGGTACTCGTACGGCGACGACGTCCGGCTGGGGCAGGGACGCGAGAACTCCAAGGCGTTCCTGAAGGAGAATCCCGACATCGCAGAGGAGATCGAAGCGAGGATCCGCGAGGAGCTCGGCATGACGCCCCGTGGAGCCGAGCCCGCAACCGAGACCGAGACCGCCGCCGAGACGGCGGAGGCGGTGGCCGCCGCCTCGAAGAACGGAGCCTCGTAGGAGCGGCTTTCGAGCGGCCGGCGACGGCCCGGCGAAGGGACGCGTGCCGAAGATCACCGGCATCGAGACAGCGAAGCGCCGTTCCGGCTGGGTCGAGATCCAGCTGGACGGCGCTTCGTCTTTCCTGCTCCCGCAGGACACCCTGCTGGCGCTCGGTCTGTCGGGCGGTGACGTCCTCGAGGACGCCGAGGTCCGCCGGCTCGAGAGCGAGGCCGAGCGTGCGGAAGCGATGCGAATCGCCCTTCGTTACCTTTCCGTCCGCCCCCGCAGCCGTCGGGAGCTGGCCGACAGACTGCGCGAAAAGGGGGTCGGAGGCGCCGCCGGCGACCACGTGCTCCGGCGGTGCGAGGAGCTCGGGTACCTCGACGATGTCGCCTTCGCCGCGGCGTACGCGCGCGACCGCATCCGGCTGAGACCCTGCGGTCGTCGCCGACTCATGAGCGATCTGCGCCGGAACGGGGTCTCCGAGACGGACGCGACCCGGGGGATCGCGGCCGCCATGGACGAGGAGCGGGTCGACGAGCCGATGCTGCTCGACCGCGTCGCCCGCGCGCGGGTCTCGCGGCTGAGCGGTGTCGCGCCCGAAGTCGCCGGGAGGCGGCTTTTCGCGTTTCTGGCCCGGCGAGGCTTCGACGCGTCCGGGATTCGCGCCTGGATCGACGCCGAGCTGGACATTACCGAGGAACCGACGCAGGAAGGAAGATAGATGAAGGCGGACGACATCCGGGCGAGGTTCATCGGGTTCTTCGAGCGGCACGGGCATCTGCACGTGCCGAGCAGCTCCCTGGTGCCCGAGGACGACCCGACCCTGATGTTCACAAACGCGGGGATGGTGCAGTTCAAGCGGATCTTCCAGGGGGAGCAGGAGCCGCCCGGCCCACGCGCGGTGACGAGCCAGAAGTGCCTGCGAGTGAGCGGAAAGCACAACGATCTCGAGGAAGTCGGGCGCACGGCCCGACACCACACCTTCTTCGAGATGCTCGGGAACTTCTCGTTCGGCGACTACTTCAAGCGCGACGCGATCCGCTTCGCGTGGGAGTTCGTCACCGACGATCTCGGGCTCGACCCCGAGCGGATCTGGGCGACCGTCCACCACACCGACGATGAGGCGTACGGGCTGTGGACCGAGCTCACCCCGCTTCCGCCCTCGCGTGTCCGCCGGCTGGGCGACAGGGACAACTTCTGGCAGATGGGCGACACGGGGCCGTGCGGCCCGTGCTCCGAGCTCCACTACGACCGGCGCGCCGAGCCGGACGACCGCATCACCGACGAACAGTTCGAGCTGGCGGGCGAGGCGGACGAGTTCATGGAGCTGTGGAACCTCGTCTTCATGCAGTTCGACCGCGCGCCGGATGGCACGGACACGCCGCTCCCCGCGCCCTCGATCGACACGGGGGCCGGGCTCGAACGGATCGCCGCGATCCTCCAGGGGGTGGGCACCAACTACCACACGGATCTCTTCATGCCGCTGATCGAGGCGGCGCAGGAGCCGCTCGGCAGGGACTACTCGACCTCTCCTGAAGACTGGGAGGAGGGGCTCCCCTTCCGTGTCGTGGCTGACCACGCGCGCGCCGTCGCGTTCCTCCTCGCCGACGGGGTCTTCCCGTCGAACGAGAAGCGCGGGTACGTACTTCGTCGGATCCTGCGGCGGGCAGTTCGCCACTACTGGCTGCTCGGTCGACGCGAGCCGATGCTCGACGGCCTCGTCGGTGTCGTCGTCGACCGGATGTCGCATGTCTACCCGCAACTCGAGACACGTCGCGAGCACCTGCTCGCGACGACCCGCGCCGAGGAAGAGCGGTTCCTCGCCACCATCGAGGGCGGCATGACGCGGTTCGACGAGATCGCGCCGCCGGACGGCGTGGGGACGATCGCGGGAGAGGACGTCTTCAAGCTCTACGACACCTACGGGTTCCCGCTCGATCTGACCGAGCTCATGGCGGCCGAGCGCGGGTATGGCGTCGACACCGCCGGCTTCGACGTCGCCCTCGAGCGGCAGCGAGAGCGGTCGCGCGCCTCCGTCGCCGCCGAGGGGGGTGGCGAGTCGGGCCACGTCGGCGAGCGGCTCTCCGCGCACGATGCCGAGCAGCTGTTCGTCGGCTACGACCGTCTGACGGCCGAGACGTCGGTCCTCGCGTCCGTCGATGAAGGCGGGGAGGCCGCGGTCATCCTCCGCGAGAACCCCTTCTATGTCGAGAGCGGCGGTCAGGTGAGCGATCGAGGATCGGTCGAGGGAGATGGCTGGTCGATCGACGTGACGCGGGTGCACCGGAACGATCTCGGTCAAACGGTGGTGGCAGGCAGCCTCGCCGGACGTCTCGACCCCTCCGACGTCGTGTATGCCGCCGTGAACGCGGACGCGCGGCGCGAGACCGAGCGGAACCATTCGGCCACGCACCTGCTGCACGCCGCGTTGCGGGAGCGGCTGGGGGACCACGTCCAGCAGGCCGGCTCGCTTGTCGCGCCCGACCGGCTGCGCTTCGATTTCAGCCACCGCGGGCCGCTCACGCCCGAAGAGCGGACGGAGATCGAGGCGCGTGTGAACGAGTGGATACTCGCCAACGAAGATGTCACGCCACGGCAGCGCGACTACAGGGAGGCTCTGGCGGCGGGGGCCATGGCGCTGTTCGGCGAGAAGTACGGCGACGTGGTGCGGGTCGTCGAGGTGCCGGGTGTGAGCCTCGAGCTCTGCGGCGGCACACACGTACGGACGACCGGCCAGATCGGACTGTTCCGTATCGTCTCCGAGACCGGGGTGGCGGCCGGGATCCGCCGGATCGAGGCGCTGTCGGGGAGGGGCGCGTACGAGTGGACCCGAACGCGGGACGGCATTCTCCAGTCGCTGGCCGACCGTCTGCGCGTGCCGGCGAACGAGATCCCGGGTCGGATCGAGCGTCTGCTCGTTGAGCGCGACCGACTGGAACGTGAGGCGGAGGACCTGCGAGGCGACGAGGCGGCCGATCAGGTCGAGAAGCTGCTCGCGGCGGGCGGGGGCGACGGGGCGCGCTTCATGTCGGGGCGCGTCGAGCTGCCTTCCGGGACCGATCTCGGCGAGCTCGGCGACCGGCTGCGCGAACGGATCGGGTCGGGCGCAGTCCTCCTGCACGTCGTGTTTCCCGGAGAGGAGCGCCAGGCGTTCGTCTCGGTCGTGTCGGACGACCTCATCCAGGGAGGGCTCAGGGCGGGCGACCTCGTCCGGGTCTCGAGCAAGGCGACCGGGTCGGGCGGCGGCGGCCGACCGCACTTCGCGCAGGGCGGGGTCGGCGACCCCGACAAGGTCGACGACGCCTTCGGCGCGGCGCGCGACTGGGCCACCGAGCGGCTCCCCGATCTGGCGGGGTAGGGTGTCCTCGACGAGCTGGATGGCCGCGCGGCTCGAGGCCACGCCGCCCGAACTGTCGGAGGCGATCACGCGGTTGTTCGGGTCGCTCACCATCGATGCCTCTCCCGCCGCGATGGTGTCGGGGGCCATCGACGCGCTCGAACGGGTGGCCGGAGGCGAACAGACGCGTGCCGCCGCGCTCGAGCTGCTCGCCGCAGATGCGCTCCTGACGTACGCGTTCGAGCGTGCCGCCGACCCCGCCGACGGTGGCTCTGCCTCGGCGGCCCTCGAGCTGGCCCGCGAGACCGGCCCCGCGGGCGAGCTCGGACGCAGGTCGCTCGGCCATTGACGGCGCTCTCGCTGCCCGGTCTGACCGGAGCCCGCGTCCTCGTCACCGGCGGATCGCGCGGGATCGGCCGCGCTACGGTGCGGTTGCTCGCCGAAGCCGGGGCATCCGTCGGCGTAGCCTTCCGCGACGATTCCGCCGCGGCGGAGTCGATCGTCGCCGAGGCCCGCGATATCCACCCCGGGGGCTCGTACTGGTCGCAGGCGGCCGACCTGTCGCGCGAGACGGACGCGCGCGGGCTGTTCGAGCGGTGCGATGCCGAGTTCGGGGGGCTCGACGGGTTCGTCGGTAACGCCGGGATCTGGAACGAGACGCCCCGCCCGATCGAGACGCTCGAGCTCGCCGAGTGGCGGCGGATGATCGAGGTCAACCTCACGTCGATCTACGTCACGACACGGGCCGCGGCCGCCCGGTTGCGGGACGGAGGCCGGATCGTGCTCGTGTCATCGACCGCCGCTCAGCGTGGCGAGGCGGAGCACAGCCACTACGCGGCGAGCAAGGGCGCCGTGATCTCGTTCACGAAGTCGATCGCCACCGAGCTCGGCCCCCGGGGGATCACGGCGAACGCGGTCGCGCCGGGCTGGGTCGATACGGAGATGAGCCGCGCCGTCCTCGCAACGCCCGCCAGAGAGGGAATCGAGCGCGACATCCCCCTCCGGAGGATCGCGGCGGCGGAGGATGTGGCGGGCCCCATCATCTTCCTGCTTTCCGATCTCGCACGGCACATCACGGGCGAGGTCCTCAACGTCAACGGCGGCAGCGTGCTCTGTGGCTGACGACGAGGTCGTCCCGGACCGGATCGACTCGCCGTTCTCGTCCGGTCGGCCGGAGGTGCCGCCCGGCTTCCGTCGGGTCCTCGAGACGCTCGAGCGCGCCGGCTTCGAGGCCTGGGCGGTCGGAGGCGCGATCCGAGACTGGGTCGCCGGCGACGTGGTCGGTCCCGGGTTTCGCCCACGCGTTGCCGGCTCGGGCGAGATCGTCGACTGGGACGTGGCGACCGACGCACGCCCGGAGGAGGTAATCGCCCTCTTCCGGCGCACGGTCCCGCTCGGGGTCGAGCACGGCACGGTCGGCGTGCTCGAAGACGGCCATGTGTGGGAGGCCACCACGTTCCGTCTCGATGTCGAGACCGACGGGAGGCACGCGACGGTCGAGTTCGCGTCGACTATCGACGAGGATCTCGCGAGGCGCGACTTCTGCAACGTCGCCGCGGCGAAGGATCTCAGCCACGCGCCAGCGCTTGTTGCGTGAGAGCGGCCGGGTCTCTTCCAGCAGCACCAGGTCGCCTGGCTTCGCGTCGCCTTCGTCAT
>JAWWCR010000136.1:0-13383 GCA_033720355.1 Gemmatimonadota bacterium | reverse complement strand
TTTTGGGTGGGGGGCCTGTGTTTGCCCTGCCGGGGGGGGGGGGGCCCGGCCCGGGGGGCCCGGGGGCGGGGCTCGGGGGGGGGGGGCGGGGGGGGCCCCCCCCGCGGCGATCGCCGGCGACAACATGCAGGATCTCAAGGCCGGCCGGATCGTCGGAGCCACGCCGCTCAAACAGCAGATCATGCAGATCGTCGGCGTCGTGGCCGGGGCGATCGCGATCGCCCCCATCCTCGGCCTTCTCTTCCGGGCGTACGGTCTCGGCGGCGTCTTCCCCCGCGAGGGCATGGATCCGGCCGAGATGCTCGATGCGCCGCAGGCGACGCTCATGGCATCGGTCGCCGACGGCGTCTTCACGCGCAACCTGCCCTGGACGATGATCGCGATCGGCGCGCTCGTCGCGGCCGCGATCATCGCGCTGGATCGGGCGCTCGAGGCCCGCGGGTCGAGCTTCCGCACACCCGTCCTCGCCGTCGCGGTCGGCATCTACCTGCCGATCGAGCTGACCCTGCCGATCTTCGTCGGCGGTCTGGTCGCCTGGGGTGCCGCGCGAGCGATCCGCGGTGGGGGCGGCGCGGACGAGGACGTCGAGCGGGGCGGCCAGCGAGGGCTGCTCTTCGCGTCGGGGCTCATCACCGGCGAGGCCCTCGTCGGGATCCTGCTGGCCATCCCGTTCGCCGCCGCCCAGAGCACCGACGTCCTCGACCTCGCGCCTGTCGGCTTCGACACGCCGGCGACGCTCATCGGTCTCGCCCTCGCCATCGGGTTTGCGCTGTGGCTGTATCGGATCGCTTCCAGGGCCGACGGCTGAGCCGGCGGCTCGCCGCGCTGCTCGCCATCCCGCTGTCGGGGCTGACGGTGGCGTGCGGGGAACCGACCGGCCCGATCGCCGACGAGGTGTACGTCGAGGCGATGACGCGCCTCTCGTACGCGCATACGAAGTTCCCGGATCGCCCCCGGAGGGACTCGGCCCGGATCGCAGTGTTCGACGACCTGCGCATCACCCCCGACGACCTCGTCGCGTTCGTCGAGCGGTGGGGAGACGACCCGCAGAGGATGTTCCGACTGTCCGAGCTCATACGGGTGCGCGTCGATTCGCTGGCCGCGCTCGACCAGGCCGAGCTCGCCGCGCCGAGCACGAACGACCCCGAGCCCCCCCCGTGATCGGCCGAATCGTCGCCGGTATCGGCCGGTTCGCCCGTGAGAGCGCCCGCCACGCCGGTCGGGCCGCGATGCTCCTCTGGGCTACCCTCGTCTCGCTCGGGCGCCCGCGCATGTACGTCGCCGAGACCTTCACCCAGGCGCGACGGATTGGCGTCGAGGGTCTGGGGCTCGTCCTCCTCATGGGCGCTCTGTCGGGCGGTGTGCTGTCGCAGCAGACCGCGAACCAGCTCGCGGCGGGGCTCCCGTTGGAAATCATCGCCGGGAGCCTCGTCGGCGGCATGCTCACCGAGCTCGGTCCGATCCTCACCGCGATCGTCCTGGCCGGGCGCATGGGGGCGGGTATCGGTGCGGAGCTGGGGACGATGCAGGTGACCAACCAGATCGATGCGCTGCTGACCCTCGGACGCGACCCGGTCGTCGAGCTGGTCGTGCCGCGCGTGGTCGCGGGGACCATCATCCTCGTCCCCCTCGTCGTCCTCGCGAACATCATGGGCATTCTGGCCGGCTACTTCGTGTGCACCGGACTGATCGGGATGACGACGCAGGAGTTCGCCTCGGGTGCGCGCGGGTACTATCACCACCCTGCCCTGTTCTACACCCTGCTCAAGGCCGTCGTCTTCGGCTTCACGATCACTTTCACGGCCTGCTACGTGGGTCTGCGGGCCGGCGGCGGAGCCGCGGGAGTGGGCCGCACCGCGACGAAGGCCGTCGTGGCGATCATCGTGGCGATCATGGTGTGGGACGTGGTGCTCGCCCCGGCATACAAGGCCTTCTCGTGATCGAGCTGGTCGGTGTGAAGAAGGCGTTCGGCGACAAGGTCGTCCTCGCCGGGGTCGACCTCGTGATCTCCGAGGGCGAGAGCCTCGTGATCATGGGACCCTCGGGTACCGGGAAGAGTGTCCTGCTCAAGCACATCGTGGGTCTTCTCGATCCCGACGAGGGCGACGTACGGGTGGACGGCGTGTCGGTCCCGAAGGCGAACCAGAGGGCGATCCTCGATATCAGGTCGAAGATCAGCTACGTGTTCCAGAACTCCGCGCTCTTCGACTCGATGACCGTTCGGGGAAACTTGATCATGGGGCTCCCGGAAGGGGCGTGCGACGACGCGGCGATCGACTGCGAGGCGCTCGCCAGACGCGCGCTGTCACACGTGAATCTCGGAGAGGATGTCCTGCGACTCTACCCGGCCGAGCTGTCGGGCGGGATGCAACGCCGGGTCGGGATCGCGCGTGCCATCATCGGCGAGCGCCGCTACATCCTGTATGATGAGCCGACGACCGGTCTCGACCCGGTGAACGCGACGCGGATCAACGAGCTGATCGCGCGTGTCAGCCGGCAGGTGTCCGCGACCAGTATCATCGTGACGCACGATGTCGCGTCGGCCTTCTTTCTGGCCGACCGGATCGTGCTGCTCGCCGAGGGACTCGTCCGGGCCGAGGGGACGCCCGACGAGCTCCGACGGACCTCCGACCCGGTCGTCCGTGAATTCCTCGACTCGGCCCCGACGATGGAGGTGGTGTGAGAGATCCGGGACTGCGGGATCGCGGCGACGAGCTGCAGGTAGGTGCGCTCGTCCTCGTCGCGGCCGCCGCGCTGATCGTCGGACTGTTCTGGATCTCCGACCTCCGCGTCGCGGGGGGCGGCGCCACCTTCCACGGCATCGCGACCGATGCCGGCCAGATCACGCCCGACTCGCGGCTCTTCCTCCGCGGAGTCGAGGTCGGGATGGTGGACGACGTTCAGCTCGAAGTCGACCGCGTCGTGCTGACGATGTCGCTATTCGAGGACATCGATCTCCCGGCCGACACGCGGGGCACGATCAAACCGGCGGGCTTCCTGGGCAGCCAGATGGTCGAGCTCCTCCCGGGCGTCGCCTCGGCATCGCTGACAGACGGCGACACGATCGTCCTCGGCCGCAGCTCCGATATCATGTCGCTGGCTTCGAGTCTGGGGGACGAGACGTCGGTGCTCCTCGAGCGAGTGGAGGCCGTTCTGTCGGAGGAGATGGTGGCCAACCTGAACGCGAGCGCGGAATCGTTCACGTCGGCCATGCGCGAGCTCGAGGACCTCATGCGCAGCGAGCGCGCAACCGTGAACTCGCTGCTCACCAACCTCGAGACGACGTCGACCCGGCTTGCCGAGCTGACCGAGTCACCCGAGCTCGACCGGTCGCTGGCGAACCTCGATACGCTGTCCACGCGGCTTGCCGCGGCGAGCGCCAGCTTCGACACGACGAGCGCCTCGCTCGCGCAGATCACCACGCGTCTCGCCGAGGGAGAAGGGACGCTCGGGCGAATGCTGACGGAGGACGAGCTCTACGACGTGCTGGTCGATGCGCTGGCCAACCTCCAGGCCGCGACCGAGGAGATCGCGCTCCTCACGCAGGACATCCGCGACCGTCCCGATCGCTACCTGCAGGGTATCAAGATCTCGGTGTTCTGATCCGACGCCGGGTCGACCCGCCTCAGAGACCCGTCGGGTTGTCGTAGAACCGGTGCTCGATCCCGAAGCGATCCGCCGTGCGCTCGGCGAGGGCGCGCACGCCGAACGTCTCCGTCGCGTAGTGACCCGCGTAATAGACGTTGATGCCGAGCTCGATCGCCTCGTGGTAGGTGTGGTGGTTCCCCTCGCCGGTGAGAAAGGCGTCGACGCCCGCCGCCGCCGCTTCGGCGATCATCGATCCCGCCCCGCCCGTCACGATCGCGAGCGTCTCGACATCCGCGGGGCCGCCGGGGATGAGCATGACGTCCCCACCGCCGCACGCCGCGGCGATCCGGTCGCGGAGCGCGTCCCGCGACACTCCCGGCCGCGTCACGACGCCGATGCCGTGGAGCGATCCGTGCGAGCCGAAACGGTCGTCGATGGAGAGCTCGAGCGCCTGGGCGAGCAGGACGTTGTTGCCCACCTCTTCGTGCACGTCCAGCGGCAGGTGCGCCGAATAGAGACCGGTCTCCGCAGAGATCAACGACCGGACGCGGCGGAACAGGGCACCCGTCAGCGGCGAGGCGGAGCCCCAGAACAGCCCGTGGTGCACGAGGAGCAGCTCGCACCCGTCCTCGACCGCCGCGTCGATCGTCGCCTGGCAGGCGTCCGTGGCCGCGCCGACCCGTGTCACGGACCGCGGGGCTTCGACCTGGAGGCCGTTCAGCGCGCCCGGGTAGTCATCGATCTCGTCGACCCGCAGGTAGTCGTCCCACCAGCGGGCGATTTCGCGTGCCGCTACTCCCATTCGATGGTGGCCGGCGGCTTGGAGGAGATGTCGTAGGTCACGCGGTTCACCCCCCGCACCTCGTTGATGATCCGGTTCGAGATCAGCGCCAGCACATCGTGCGGGAATGGGAACCAGTCGGCCGTCATCCCGTCGCGGCTCGTGACGGCCCTGAGCGCCACCACGTTCTCGTAGGTTCGCGCGTCCCCCATCACGCCGACCGACCGCACCGGGAGCAGCACGGCGAAGGCTTGCCAGATATCGTCGTACAGTTCCGCCGCCCGGATCTCTTCCAGATAGATCGCGTCTACTTCGCGCAGCGTATCGAGCTTCTCGCGGGTCACTGCCCCGAGAATGCGGATTCCGAGGCCCGGCCCGGGGAACGGGTGACGGCCCACGATGTGCTCGGGCAGCCCCAGCTCGCGCCCGACGGCGCGTACCTCGTCCTTGAACAGATCCCGCAGCGGCTCGATGAGCTCGAATGGGTGATCGGGGCGCAGACCGCCGACGTTGTGGTGCGATTTGATCGTCACCGACGGCCCCGAGACGGAGACGGACTCGATGACGTCCGGGTAGAGCGTCCCCTGGACGAGGAAGCGCGCATCCCCGTGTCTTCCGGCGGCCTCCTCGAACACGTCGATGAACGTGTGGCCGATCCGCACCCGCTTCTCCTCGGGATCCTCGACCCCGTCGAGCGCCGCCAGGAACCGATCGGTCGCGTCGACGACCTCGAGCCGCATCCCCTTCTGCTCGCTGAACACCTGCTCGACCGAGTGACGCTCGCCCTTCCTGAGGAGACCCGTGTCGACGAAGATGCACACGAGCTGCTCGCCGACCGCACGCTGCACCAGAGCGGCCGCGACGGCGCTGTCGACCCCGCCCGACAACCCGCAGATCACCTGTTCCGATCCGACACGCGCGCGGACGTCCTCGACGTGGTGCTCGATGATGCTCGACGGGGTCCAGTCGGCCTCGCAGTGGGCGATCTCGAACAGGAAATTGCGGAGGATCTCGTCACCCCGGGTCGTGTGCGCGACCTCGGGGTGGAACTGCACCGCCCAGATCTCCCGATCGGGCGACCAGATCGCCGCCACCGAGCTCTCCGTCGTTCCCAGCACCTCGAAACCGGGCGGCGGCTCGGGCAGCTCGTCGCCGTGGCTCATCCACACCTGGGTCGCCTCCCCGTCGCCGAAACCGCTGAAGAGCCCGGCACCCTGGAGAACCCGGAGGCTCGCGCGTCCGTACTCGCGGCGGTCGGAAGCCGTGACTTCCCCGCCCAGGAGACGCGCGATCAGGTGCATCCCGTAGCAGATCCCGAGCACGGGAACGCCCAGGTCGAGCACCCGGGGGTCGGGCGATGGCACGCCCTCGTCATACACGCTCGCCGGCCCGCCGGACAGGATGATGGCCGCAGGGTCGAACTCGCGGATCCAGTCCGCGTCACGGGTGGGAGGGTGGACCTCGCAGTAGACACGCTCTTCGCGGATGCGTCGAGCGATGAGCTGGGTGAACTGCGACCCGAAATCGAGGATCAGAACGCGACTCACGTGTCTCTCTTCCTCCTGCTCGAAGCCCCGCCCGCGCGCGGGCAAGGCGGATTCAGCCAGCGCCCCCGCGCATCAGCTCCGCGAGCGGAACCTGGCTCTCCTCGCCAGACCGCATGTCACGGACGACGGCGACGCCCCGCCCCACCTCATCGGGCCCGACGACGACGGCGCGTGCGGCGCCCAGCTGATCGGCCGCCTTGAACTGGCGTCCCACCCCGCGGGGCTTCAGGTCGTATACCACCCGTCTGCCGGCCCCACGCAGGGCCGCGCCCAGTTCGAGAACCGTCCCCCTCACGTCCTCCGACACGCAGACGATGAAGTCGTCGACCTCGAGCGTCGCGCCCGGTACGAGGTCGAGATCGCGCAGCAGCTCGCCCAGCACCACATCGCCCATCCCGAACCCCAGAGCGGGCAGGTCGGCGCCGCCGAGCGAGGCGAGCAGATCGTCGTAGCGGCCGCCGCCACACACCGCGCGAAGGTTGCCGGATCGCTCCCAGATCTCGAAGACCGTCCCCGTGTAGTAGGCCAGCCCGCGCACGAGACCGGCGTCGAACCGCACGAACGGCCCGAAGCCGGCGGACTCGAGATGCCCGAGCACCGCCGCCGTCCCGTCCGCGCCCTCGAGCACGGCCTCGTGATCCGCGTAGGCGCTCCGGATCTCTTCCAGCGACTGCTCCGGGAGAGACAGCACCCGCTCCGCGATCTCCCCGTCGACCCCCGCCCCGGCGAGACGGTCACGCAACCATTCGGGGGTCTCGCGATCCGCCTTGTCGAGGACCGCGTACACGGCCCCGTGCGCCTCGGGTGGGATTCCGTTCGCGGCCAACACCGCCGCTACCAGCCGCCGGTCCGAAACGCGCGCGACGACGTGCGTCTCGTCGAGGCCCAGCTCGCGAAGGGTGTCGAGCCCGGCGGCGATGATCTCGGCGTCGGCGAGCGGATCTGTCTCACCGACGATGTCCATGTTCAGCTGGAAGTGCTCGCGCAGCCGGCCCCGTTGCGGCCGTTCGTAGCGAAAGAGCTGCGGGATCGAGTACCAGCGAATGGGCTTTGGCAAGGCCCCGGCACGCGCGGAGATCATCCGCGCGAAGCTCGGAGTCATCTCGGGGCGCAGGGCAACCGCCCGACCGCCCTTGTCGACGAAGTCGTAGAGCTGCCCGACGATCTCGTCGCCCGACTTGCGCGTGTAGAGCTCGAGCGGCTCGAGCGGGGGGGCGTCGTACTCCACGAACCCGTAGCGTGCGGCGACGCGACGCCAGGCCGAGAAGATGTGCCACCGAAGCGCGAACTCCTCCGGGTAGAACTCCCTGAACCCCGGGAGGCTCTGAACGTCGTCCGGGGGGCGGCCCTTCACCCCGCTACGCGGCGACGCAGAACTGATCGAACGCTCCTGCGAGGTCCCGGGCGATATCGTCCGCTTCGCGCCCTTCGATCTGGTGCCGCTCGAGCATGAACACCAGCTCTCCGTCGCGCAGCAGACCCATCGAGGGGGAGGACGGCCGGTACCCCGTGAAGTAACCGCGAGCCCGGGCTGTCGCCTCGATGTCCTGTCCGGCGAACACCGTGACCACCCGGTCCGGCTGCGTGTTGTGCTCGAGCGCGATTGCGACCGCCGGACGGGCGTTGCGGGCCGCGCAACCGCAGACGGAGTTCACCACGATCAGCGTCGTGCCCGATGCATCGCCGATGGCCTCCTCGACCTCCTCCGCGCTCCGGAGCTCCCGTACGCCGAGCCGCGTCAGCTCGTCTCGCATCGGCTGCACCAGCATCGGATCGTATAGCATGACATCCCCTTGTCTTGTGATTCGGTCGGTGTCGAACGTGCCGCCATCCGCGGCCGGCCCTCACGCTCCCGTCAGAAACCGCCTCGCATCCGCCACCGTGTATGTCGATCCCGTCACGAGGATCGTCCCTCCGGCCCCCTCGCCGGCCGCGACCTCGAGCGCCCTCTCCAGCTCGAGCTCGACCCGGATCGGCGGTGCCCCCGACTCGATCGTCGCGAGCGCCCCGGCGGGATCCCAGCGGCGCGGCTCGGGCGCCGACGCCGCCTGTGAGAGGATGATAGCGTCCATGTCAAGGCGAAGCATCCCGAGCATCCCCGACCACGGCTTGTCGGCGAGGATCCCCACGACGGCGATCCGCGGGCGTGCGGCGCCCACCTCGTCCAGGGTCCGGAGGACGACGTCGAGGCCCTCCCGGTTGTGGGCGATGTCCAGCACCCACACCGCGCCCTCCCGGCGTCGCACCTCGAATCTGCCGGGGACGACGGACCCGGCCACCCCGGCGACCACGCCGTCGGGGCGCAACGCGACACCGGCCGCCTCGAGCGCGAGGATCGCCAGACCCGCGTTCGCGGCCTGGTGCGCCCCGACGAGCGGCGTCGCGAGATCGAGCCCGTCGGGCCACACCCGGGACTCGTAGCGGAAGGCCGTACCATTCAGCGATGGGCTCACCCCCCGCACCGAAGCCGCCTCGCCGAACGCTTCGAGCGGCGCACCGATCCGCCGGGCCGCGTCGGTGAGGATCCGGCGGGCGGGCCGCCCCACGTCGCCGATCACGGCCGGGACACCAGGTTTGAAGATCCCCGCCTTCTCGGCCGCGATCGCCTCGACCGTATTGCCGAGAACGTCGGCGTGGTCGAGGCCGATCGTCGTCACCACGGTCACGCGCGGCGACACTACGTTCGTCGCATCGAGCCGACCTCCCAGACCCGTCTCGATGACCGCCCACTCCGTCTCCATCTCGCGGAACGCGGCGAACGCCAGCGCCGTCGCCGCCTCGAAGTACGTCGTCGGCGCGGTCTCCGGCAGATCGAGGAGACGCCGGGCGACCCCGTCGATCACCTCATCCGGGACGGGGGATCCGTCGACGACGAACCGTTCCCTGATGTCGTCGAGGTGCGGAGACGTATACAGCGCCGTGCGGTGGCCGTGCGCCATGAGGATGCGCGCGATAGAGGTCGCCGTGGACCCCTTCCCGTTGGTGCCCGCGACATGCGCCACCTTCGCGGCACGCTGGGGGTCGCCCAGCCTCGCGAGCAAGGCCTCGATGCGTTCGAGTCCCCACGCCACGGAGCCCATCGGGCGGGCATCGAACAGCCGGTCGATCGCCTCCGGAACGGGCGAGTGGTGGAGCCTCAGCACATGTGGTGCAGGAGCGTCGCGACCGACTCTCTCAGGTCGGCGCGCGGTACGATCCGATCCACCATCCCGTGCTCTTCGAGAAACTCCGCCCGCTGGAATCCGCTCGGCAGGTCCTGGCGGATCGTCTCCTTGATGACCCGCGGACCGGCAAAGCCGATCAGCGCGCCGGGCTCGGCGAGGATGACGTCGCCGAGCATCGCGTAGGACGCGGTCACGCCACCGGTCGTCGGGTTCGTGAGGATGCTTATGTACGGCAGCCGGGCCTCGGAGAGCTGCTCGAGCGCGGCCGAGGTCTTGGCCATCTGCATGAGCGACAGGATCCCTTCCTGCATCCGCGCGCCGCCCGAGGCGGACACCAGGATCAGCGGGCTCCGGGCCACGATCGCTCGCTCGGCCAGCCTCCGGATCTTTTCGCCCACGACAGAGCCCATCGAGCCGCCGATGAATCGGAAGTCCATCGTCCCGAGGTGCACGGGGACGCCGTCCACGGCGCCACGCGCGGATCGGATCGCGTCCTGCGTGTCCCCCTTCGCCTCGGCCTGGGCGATGCGGGTCTCGTAGGGCTTCGAGTCCTCGAACCCGAGCACGTCTACCGATCGCAGTTCCTCGTCGAACCACTCGATCGCCCCGTCGTCCAGCAGGAGCGCTTCGTACGAGTCGGCCGTGATCCGGAAGTGGTGCCCGCACTCGGGGCATACGTGGAGATTCTCTTCCAGTCGTCCGCTGTAGAGAATCTCGCCGCACCCCTCGCACTTGTCCCACATGTCGCCGGGCAGATCGCGCTTCTGCGAGACCAGCTTCTGCTTCGGCTTCTTGAACCAGGACACTCGATGACCTCCGAATCGTGATGCGTCGCCCGGTCGTGCTCGGGCACAGAGTGGACGAAATATAGCCGGCGGGCCGGCGGACGCGTCAGGGCTCGGCCGCCACACGCTGCACCATGCCGAACCCGGCGTAGAGCAGCAGGAGGAAGCTTCCGCCGTAGCTGATGAGGGGCAGCGGCAGCCCCGTGATCGGCATGAGACCGACCGTCATCCCGAGGTTGACGACGAGATGCGCGAAGAGCACCGCGAAGATGCAGAACGTGACGGTGCTCCCGAAGTCGTCGGCGGAGTCGATCGCGATCCGCAGCACGCGCCACAGCAGCAGCGCGAACAGACCGAGGAAGAGCAGTACTCCGAAGAACCCGAGCTCCTCGCCCACCACCGAGAATATGAAGTCGGTGTGCTGCTCGGGAAGAAACGCGAGCCGCTTCTGCGGGCCGACCGAGAACCCCTGCCCGAACATCCCGCCCGACCCGATCGACACCTTCGACTGGATCAGGTGCCACCCGGCCCCGCGCGGGTCGATCTCGGGATCGAGGAAGACGACCAGTCGGTTCTGCTGGTACGGGAGCAGGCTGTTCCACAGCGGCAGCGTGAGCGCGCCGGCCGCGAAGTTGGCGAGGATCACGCCGACCGACTCGAGGATGAACGGCCGGTGGAAGTAGAGCACGACGGCGATCACGATGAACCAGGCCCCCCATACGAAGCCGTTGAACCCGAGCAGCAGGCTCACGGCGGGGCTGACCAGGAGAAAGATCTTGAGAAGCGGGACCCCGGCCCAGAAGAGTGCGGCGATCAGGATGACGCCGAAGATGACGGCGCTCCCGAGGTCCGGCTGGAGGAGGACCAGCGCGAACGGGACCCCGACGACCGCCACGGGCTTCCAGAGCCGCGACAGACCCGCGAAGTCCTGTTCCCTGTCATCCAGAGATCGCGCGAGCATCAGGATGGTGCCGAGCTTCGCCACCTCCGCCGGCTGGAGGCGGCCCGGCCCCAGCTCGAGCCAGCTGCCGTTGGGTCCCGACCCGATGGCGAGCACCAGGACCAGCAACCCGAGGGAAAGACCGTAGAGCCACGGGGCGAACCACTCGAGAAAGCGCGGGGGCACACGCGAGGCGACGACGAAGGCCACGACCGCGACGCCGAACCATACGAGCTGTCTCACCCAGATCCCGGTGGCCACGGATCGCACCTCGACCTGCCCGGCCGAGAAGATCATGGCGACCCCGAGACCCGTCAGCAGGAGCATCAGCCCCAGCAGGGCCGGGTCACCGAGACCGGGGATCCGACCCAGCCGACTCAGCCGCTCATCCACCGCCGACATCTCCGGGGCCCGGCCGGCCCGACACGACGCGCGGCTCGCGCCCCGGGTCCGGCGGCTGGCCGATGTTCTCGAGGTGTCGCTCGACGAGGCCGAAAGCGTAGGGGACAGCGAGCGATACGGTGCCATCCGGGTGACCGTTCTCGACGATCGACGCGATCACGATCTTCGGGTCGTGCGCCGGCGCGAACCCCACGAACCACGAGTGCGGCTCGCCGGAGGTGTTCTGCGCGGTGCCCGTCTTGCCGGCGATGTCCCAGCGACCGATCCGATAGGGATACGCGGTCCCGCCGGGCTCGTTGGCCACCGTCCGCATCGCCTCCACGAGCTCGAGACGCCGCTCCTCGGGGATCCCCAGCTCCCACCCCATCCGGTCCGACGCCATCACCTCGTCGCTCGCCAGGTGGGGACGGATTGGTGACTCGCCCGTCGCGAGCGCGGCGTAGTACGACGCCATCCGCAACAGACTCTGCGAGTTCTCGCCCTGCCCGATCGACAGATTCCACACCACCGACTCGGTCCACCCCCGCGGGCCGTATCGTGCGTCGAAATACGCCCGGGAATCGGGGAAGCGGCCCGGGGTCTCGTACGGCAGATCGATGCCCGTCCGCTCTCCGAACCCCAGCGCCGCCGTGCCGGCGAGCATCGCGTCGAGACCCATGCGGTCCCCGGCCTGGTAGAAGTAGACGTTGCACGAGCGCTGGATCGCGCCGGCGAGCGTCTCGGGACCGTGGCCCCGGGTGTTCCAGCACCGGAAGACGCGGTTGCCGTATCTCAGCCCGCCGGTGCAGGCGTTCGCCATGTACGTCCCGATCGAGAGCTGGCCCGTCTGCATGCCGATCGTCGACATCACCAGCTTCCACGTCGAGCCGGGGGGGTAGGACGCCGTGGTCACCCGGTTGTACATCGGTTGCGCGGGGTCGGACTGGAGGCGATTCCACAGCTCGAACGGGATGCCCCCGATGAACTCGTTCGGATCGAACGTCGGGTGGCTGTAGAAGACGAGGACCTCGCCGCTCGCGGGGTCGAGCGCCACGACGCCGCCCTTCATCGTGTCGGGGAAAGTCTCGCGCGCGAGGGCCTGGAGCTCGAGGTCGAGCCCGAGGTGGAGGTCATCGCCGGGGACCGCCGGAGTGCCGCGCCCGACGTCGAAGTCGCGCACGATCGAGCCGAGCGCGTTCACCTCCACGTACCGCACGCCGGGTGTGCCGGCGAGCGACGACTCGTACTGGAGCTCCAGACCCGACTTCCCGATGATGCGCCCCGGCTCGTAGCCCTCCCACCGCTCCTGCTCGAGCTCCTGCTCGTTGATCTGGCTGACGTACCCGACGATGTGCGCCGTCTCGGGCCCCAGCGGGTAGTAGCGGCGCGGTCGGGATTCGACGACGACCCGTCGAAACTGGGGTCGCCGCTCCTCGACGAACGAGACCTGCTCGAACCCCGCGTTGTCCCGGATGACGAGGGGCTCGTTCGGCCGCTGGTCGCGCTGGGTCAACAGCCGCTCGCGCTCCTCGGGTGCGATATCGAGCCGCTCCGCGAGCCGGTCGATGGTCGCCCCGATCGTGTCCCGGGGGCCGGGGAGCACCGAGATCACGTAGCCCGGGACGTTCTCGGCCACGACGCGACCGTGCCGGTCGTAGATCGTGCCGCGGGGCGCCGGGACCGTGATGGCGCGGAATCGGTTCTCCTCGGAGCGGAGGACGTACTGGTCGCCCGATACGATCTGGAGACGAAAGAACGCGCCCGCGAGGATGACGAAGGACCCCACGACGAGGAGGAAGGCCATCCTCCCGCGTTGCCGGCGGAGCGCCAGCTTGCGGCTGTCCATCATCATGGCGACACCCCGATCCCGAAGTCCCTCATCGTCACACCACGAAGAAAGCTACGAGCTTCTCGGTCCCCCAGCAGAGCACGGCCGTCAGTCCTGCCGCGATCGGCGAATATACGAGGAGGTTGGTCGCCGAGATCCCGTGTCCCCCGACGAGCCACAGCAGGCTCTGCACCACCCACACCCCCACGACGAGGAAGGCGGGGATGAACCGCGCCGAGTCGGAGTAGAAGACGTCGCGGAGCCACGATCCCGCGTACCCGGCGGCGGCCAGCACGAGCATGGTCGGACCGAGCGGGCCGAGCGCCATCGACGCCTCGAGAAGCCCGAGGACGAAGCCGAGGAGCGCGG
>JAWWCR010000135.1:0-13442 GCA_033720355.1 Gemmatimonadota bacterium | reverse complement strand
TGCGGCCGACGCGGCGCCGGCGCCGCCGGAAGGGGCCGCCGACATCGTCGCGACGATCCTCGAGAGGGCCCACGCGGCGGTCGGGCGAAAGGATGGCGAGGCCCTCGACGCGATCCTCCGCCGCGCGGCGATCACGCTCGACACGACGACCTATCTCGACCATCTGGTCGGACCGCTGCTGGGCGCGATCGGGGAGGCCTGGTCGCACAACGACATCTCCACGGCGCACGAGCACCTCGCGTCGGCGGTGATCCGCAGGGTGAGCGACTGGCTGCTCGACCACCTCGAGGCGAAGACCGACGCGGGCGTCATCGTGGTCGCTACCGTACAGGGCCATCGGCACGAGCTGGGCGCGTTCTCGGCGGCGATCACCGCGGCGGCGGCGGGACGACGGGTGCGCTACCTCGGCGCCGATCTGCCGGCGGAGGACATCGCCGGAGCGGCGTTCGACTGCGACGCCGAGGCGGTGGCGATCAGCCTGGTGTATCCGTTCGGCGATCGCGGCATCGCACGCGAGCTGCGGACCCTGAGAGAGCGGCTCCCGCGCGCGTTGCCCATCGTGGTGGGGGGTGCGGCGACGTCCTCCTACGAAGACGTGCTCGACGAGATCGGCGCGATCCGCTTCAACTCCTTCCAGGGGCTGCGCGCCTGGCTCAGGGGGTGAGAGCGACGCACGGCGTCCGGGTCAGGCGGATAGCTCGGGTTCCGAGGCGGGCGCGAACGTTCGAGGCTCTCTTTCCGCCCGCGCGACGACCTCGCGCAACATCCCGCGGAAGATCATGGAGTGGAGCGGATACAGCCCGTACCAGTAGAGCCGCCCCAACACGCCGATGGGGTCGAAGACGGCGGTCTGCCTGACCTCGCTGCCCGGCTCGCGATCCACGACCTCGAACTGGAGCCACGCGCGGCCCGGCAGCCGCATCTCGGCTCTCAGGGTGAGCGCGCGCGCCGGGTCGATCGCCTCCACACGCCAGAAATCGATGGTGTCGCCGACACGGATCTGGTCGGGGTGCGGACGACCCCGCCGGAACCCGGGTCCGCCGAGGAGGAGATCGATCGCGCCGCGGAGGCGCCACAGCCAGGTCGCGTAGTACCAGCCGGCCCGTCCGCCGAGCTGCCGGATCGGGGCCCAGACCTCGGGCGGCCGCGCCGGGGTGCTGGCGGTCCGCGAGTCCACGATGCGGTTGCCGAACGAGACGCCTCCCCAGCGGCGCGGCGGTCCGACCGCCGACACCGCGTCGGACCAGCGGGTCTCGGCAACCTCCCTGTCCTCGTTCGCGAGAGCGCGCAGCATGGCGTCGCGGACACCGAGGGGCTCGACGCCGAAGCGCCGCGCCGGCCCGGGATCTCCGACCACCGTCTCGTTGCGCAGACCCTCGATGAGCTTCTTGCCGATCCGCGAGAACACCGGCGTCACGAGCCCGAGCCACAGGCTCGACAGACGCGGCGTGAGGACGGGGACCGGGATCATCAGACGTCTCAGACCGCGAAGCGAAGCGTACTCGCTCATCAGATCGCCGTACGAGACGACGTCGGCGCCCCCGACCTCGACGACCTCGTTCTCGGGCTCGTGGCGGAGAGCGGCGACCAGGTAGTCGAGCAGATCCTCGACCGCGATCGGCTGCGTGTCGAGCCGTACCCAGGACGGCGTCAGCATGACCGGCAGACGTTCCGTGAGCGCGCGAACGAGCTCGAAAGACAGGCTGCCCGACCCTATGACGATCGACGAGCGGAACTCGAGTGTGGGGACCGTGGACTCCCGCAGGATCCTCCCGACCTCCTGACGGCTGCGGAGGTGTGGCGAAAGGTGCTGCCCTCGCCCGAGGCCGCCCATGTAGATGATCCGCTCGACACCGGCGGCCTCGGCGGCGCGCGCGAAGTTCTCGGCGCCGCGCCGGTCGGTGTCCTCGAAGTCGTCGGCCGACCCCATGCTGTGGATGAGGTAGTACGCGGTATGGATTCCCTCGAGGGCGTCCGTCAGCGACTCGGGGTCGAGGACATCTCCCCGGACGATCGACACGTTCGAGGGGACTCTGGATCGGAGGTTCTCGGGCGAACGGGCCATGGCGCGAACCGGCCGCCCCGAGGCCCAGAGCCTCCGGACGAGCCGGCCGCCGATGTATCCGGTCGCGCCTGTGACGAGTACTCGGTTCGACTCCATTCCGTCGACCTCCGGAAGCTTCGTTGATCTATGACTTCGAGCGGGATCCGGCGGCCGCATTCGGCCCGATCACGCGGGTTTTCGAGGCGCCGCGCGTCGAGCGCAGCGCGGCGAGGCGAGCCCGGCCGGGGGGTGCCACTCCCCGGCCGGACGTCGTCCGTCCTGCTACTTCGGGAGAATGACCTTGTCGATCACGTGGATCACGCCGTTCGACGTCTCGATGTCGGTCTGGATCACACGCGCCGCGTCGACCATGACGTTGCCGCCGTCGGTCTTGATCGAGACGCTCTGGCCCTGGACGGTCTCGGCCGAGGACAGTTTCACGACATCCGCCGCCAGCACCTTGCCGGCAACCACGTGGTAGGTGAGGACCGCGACGAGCCTGTCCCGGTTCTCGGGCTCGAGGAGCTCATCGACCGTGCCGGCCGGGAGAGCCGCGAACGCGTCATCGGTCGGCGCGAACACGGTGAACGGCCCGTCGCCCTTCAGCACGTCCACGAGACCGGCGGCCTGGACCGCCGCCACGAGCGTCTCGAACTGACCCGCCGCAACCGCCGTCTCCACGATGTCCATGTCGGCACCGTTCGCCATGTCCTGACGCTCCTGTGCGGTGGACGGCGCGGCGAGGAACGCGATCATCAGACCGGCTGCCGTCGTCGCTCCGAGGATTCGTGAGGCTTTCATCTTCCACTCCTTTTCATCGGTTCGGTGAGGCTCGCTGCCTCGCCCGGTGAGTGCTTCGTCGTCTTCTTCGTTGGGTCGAGATCTTCAGCCGGAGAGGCGCCGACGCCCGCATCTCGATTCCGTGGCGGGGCCGTGTGTCTAACCGACGTCGAGGAGTCTAAGAGGATCTTCCGTCGCTGTCAAGCCTTTGTCCAGTTGCGTATCTTGACACGGGCTAGACAGGCTGCGTAGGCTGGTATTCCCGAGGGGCGGACAGGGACCTGCTACAGGGGGAGAAACGGTGTCAGAGGGGCAGACTCCACGGGCGAGAATCCGGCGGCTGAACGACGCGGCGATCCGGTCGGATGGGCGATACGTCCTCTACTGGATGATCGCGACCCGCCGGCGCGGCTGGAGCTACGGCCTCGGTCGGGCCGCTGAGGTCGCCGCCGAGCTCGACCGGCCGATCCTCGTCCTCGAGCCGCTGCGGATCGCGTACCCGCATGCCTCGGAGCGTCTCCACTCGTTCGTCATCGACGGCATGGCGGACAACATCGACGCCTTCGACGATGGTCGGGCCACCTACTACCCCTACGTCGAACCCGGTCACGGTGACGGATCCGGGTTGCTCGAAACGTTGTCCGCGGAGGCGTGCGCGGTGGTGACCGACGACTTTCCCGCCTTTTTTCTCCCCCGGATGACGGAAGCGGCGGCGCGCCGGCTCGACGTCCCGCTCGAGTCGGTCGACTCGAACGGGCTGCTCCCGATGCGCGCCTCCGGCCGCGAGTGGAAGACGGCCTACTCGTTCCGGCGCTACGTGCAGCAGGAGCTTCCGGCTCTGCTCGACGAGGCGCCGCCGCGAGATCCGCTTGCGAGTCTTCCGCGCCGATCGCCGATCGAGCTGTCCGAAGAGATCCGGTCGAGGTGGCCGGATGCGCGCGATCGTTTCGGCGAGGCCGACCCGATGCGCGGGCTCGACCTGGATAGTGACGTCCCGCCCGTCTCGACACCCGGGGGCGCGGCGGCGGGGGCGGCGACGCTCGACCGGTTCGTCGCGCGGGGGCTTGCGGCATACGAAGACCGGAACCACCCCGATGCCGACGCCGGGTCGGGGCTCTCGCCCTACCTCCACTTCGGCCACGTGTCGCCGCATCAGGTGTTCGAGGCCGTGCGAGATGCGGAAGAGTGGGAACCCTGGCGGCTCGCGGACACGGCTGACGGGAAGCGCTCGGGATGGTGGGGGATGAGCGACGCGGCGGAGGGGTTCCTCGACCAGATCGTCACCTGGCGCGAGCTCGGATACCAGTGCGCGGCGTACTACGGCGCCGATTACGATTCGTACGACACCGTGCCCGAGTGGGCGCGCGACACCCTCGCCGAGCACGAGTCCGACGCCCGGCCCCACACCTACACGCTCGAGGAGCTCGAGACCGGCCGCACGTCGGATGACGTGTGGAACGCGGCGCAGAACCAGCTGCGGCGCGAGGGACGAATCCACAACTACATGCGGATGGTCTGGGGGAAGCGGATGCTCGAGTGGACCGCGACCCCGCGTGAGGCGTTCGAGCGGCTCGTCCACCTGAACGACCGGTGGGCGATCGACGGCCGCGACCCGAACTCGTACACGGGGATCGGTTGGGTCTTCGGCCGGCACGATCGGGCCTGGGGCCCCGAACGCCCCATCTTCGGAAAGGTGCGCTACATGAGCTCGGCGAACACCAAACGGAAGCTCCGCGTCGGCGAATACCTCGAGCGCTACGCCGGCCGGGCGAGCCTGTTCGGCGAGGACTCCGACCGGTCCGGCGGATCGACCGGATGACTCCCCACTTCCCGACACCACGCGTCGTGGTGAGCGCCTGCATAGACTTCGAGGCCTGCCGGTACAACGGCCAGAAGATCCCGTACGATCTCATCCGGGAGCTCGGGCCCTTCGTCGAGTGGGTGCAGGTGTGCCCCGAGGAGGAGATCGGGCTCGGCACGCCGCGCGAGCCGATCCGGCTCATCGCCCGGGGCTCGGCCGAGCGGCTCGTCCAGCCCGTCACCGGCGCGGACGTGACCGAAGACATGGACCGTTTCGCGACCGGGTTTCTCGACCGGCTCGGCGATGTCGACGGGTTCCTCCTCAAGAGCCGCTCGCCGTCGTGCGGGATTCACGGGGTCAAGGTGTACCACGGCCCCGAGGCCTCCTCGACCGCGCGTCGGGCCCCCGGGCGGTTCGCCGCCGCGGTGCTCGATCGGCACCCGAGCGTCGCGCTCGAAGACGAGGGACGGCTCAGGAACTACCGCATCCGCGAGCACTTCCTCACGAAGCTCTTCGCCCTCGCGCGGCTGCGGGAGGTCCGGCGGATGCGCGACCTCGTCGAGTTCCAGGCGGTCTACAAGCTGGTCCTCATGGCCTACAACCAGACTCGCATGCGCGAGCTGGGCCGGCTGGTCGCGAACCCCGACCGACGACCGCTGGGGGAGCTGCTCGCCGAGTACCGGGTCGGGTTCGGTCTCGCGCTCGGAACTGCCCCCAGATACACCTCGGTCATCAACGTCGTCGAGCACGCATACGGGTATGTGTCGAACGACCTGTCGGCGGACGAAAAAGGCTTCTACCGCGCGCAGCTCCAACGGTATCGCGACGGGCGGATCCCCGTGAGCGCGCTCACCTCGGTGGTCGTCGCGTGGGCGACCCGCTTCGGCGTCGATTACCTGCTCCGGCAGGCGCTCTTCCGGCCGTTCCCCGAGGAGCTGATGAACCTGAGCGATTCGGGGAAGGGGCGAAGCGCGAGGGTCTGACCGGGGCGCCCCACGTCACTCGCTCCTGAGCGCGCTCGCCGGAGACACGCGGGTCGCGCGGCGCGCCGGGATCGCGCACGCGGCGACGACGACCGCGAGCAGGAGAACCGGGACGGCGACCAGGGTGACCGGGTCCTGCGGGGCGACCTCGTACAGCAGCCCCCGCATGACCCCGCCGGCCATCAGCGCCCCCGTGAGCCCGATCAGCAGACCGAGCCCGGCCGGCACGAGCCCCTGCCGGAGTACCAGAGCGATGACCTGGCCACCGTCGGCACCGAGCGCCATCCGCACCCCGATCTCCTTCGTGCGTTGCGAGACGGCGTACGCCACCACGCCGTACATCCCGACCGCCGCCAGCACGACCGCGAGAACCGAGAGGATGCCGAACAGCAGGAGGTAGAACCGCGGTTGCGCGAGCTGCGCCGCCGCGAGCTGCTCGATGGTCGAGGGCTGCATCAGGGGGAGCTCGGGGTCGAGGGCCCTCAGCTCGGCCCGGGCCGCGTCGAGCATCGCCCCGGGGTCCACTCCCTTCATCAGCACGTGCGGGAAGCCGGCGCCGATCTGCGCGAACGGGACCAGCGTCTCGCGCCCGGGCGTTCGCGTCAGCCTCGCGGCGCGGAAGTCGCCTGCCACGCCGACGATCGTACGCGGCGCGTCCTCGGGGAACCCGGTCGACACCTGGAGGTCGATCCGGCGACCGATCGGATCCTCGCCGGGGAAGTTCTCGGCGGCGAGGCGCTCGGAGATGATGACGACCGGCTCGGCATCGCGGCGGTCGGAGTCGCGGAATGCGCGGCCGGCGACGATCGGTATCCCGAGCAGCTCGAGCGCACCCGGGCCGACGGATCGGTAGTTCGCGGTCGGCCCTTCGCCCGGCTCGGGCGGCGGCCGGTCGGTACGCGAGAACCCGCCCCAGATCGACACGGACGAGAGCGGGGGCGCGAGGAAGATCGCCGCGGATTCCACCCCCGGCAGGCCGTTCAGCCGCTCGAGCAGTCGGTCCATGAACTGGACGCGCGCCTCGGGATCATAGCTCGCGCGTGGCAGCGAGAGACGGAAGATCGCCACGTCGGTCGCGTCGAAGCCGGGGTCGACGTCGGTCGTCCGCGCCAGACTTCTCACCATGAGCCCGGCGCCGACCAGCAGCATCACCGACAGCGCCACCTCCGCCGTCAGGATCGTCGTCCGGGCACGCCCCGAGCGGCCGCCTGTCACGTCTCCGCGGCCGCCGTCGCGCAGCGACCGCGTCAGCTGGATGCCCGAGACGAGCAGCGCCGGGGTCGCGCCGAACACGGCCGTCGTTACGACGACCAGGAGACCGGCGAACGCGAGGGACATCGCGTCGAGGGTGACCTCGTCGAGCCGCGGGATGTCGGGGGGCGCGACGGCCAGGACGAGATCCACACCGACCCATGCGAGCGCGACGCCGGCCAGCCCCCCGAGCAGGGCGAGGAGACCGCTCTCGGTCATCAGCTGCTTCAGGATCCGTCGGCGACCGGCGCCCAGGGTCGTACGTATCGCGACTTCGGTGACGCGGCCGCGCCCGCGGACGAGGATGAGGTTCGCCACGTTGGCGCACGCGATCAGAAGCACCATCCCGACGGCGCCCAGCAGCAGCCACAGCGCCGGGCGCACGTCACCGACCGTGACGTCGTGGAGCGTGGCGACCGCGAACACCTTGTCGGTGTTCGAGTCGGGATACTGCGACTCGAGCCTCGCCGACATCGTCGCCAGCTCGGCGCGCGCCGACTCGAGCGTGGCGCCATCGGCGAGGCGCGCGACCGACCCGCGGTTCACGCACCCGCGTCCGCACCCCTCCTCGTCGTTGCGGGCGGGCAGCCACAGCACCGCATCGTCGGGATACCCGAAGCCGTGCGGGGCCACCCCGACGACCTCGTGGGACTCGCCGCCGATACGAATCGCAGACCCGATCGCGTCGTCGACGTCGCCGAAGCGGTCCCGCCAGTAGTCGGCGGCGACGATGGCAACCCGTGGACCTTCCGGGGTGTCCTCGACGGCGGTGAAGTCGCGACCGGCGAGGAGCGGCGTCTCGAGTACCGCGAACAGACCCGGCGTGGCCCGCGCCCCCGGCACGTACTCCGCTCCGCCGTCCTCGGTCACGGTGAGACTCGCGGAGTTCGCCAACGCGATCTCTCCGATCGAGGGGATCTCATCGCGCACATCGCGAAAGTCGGCGTGCGATATCAGCCCGCCATCTACCGTACCGAGCCCTTCCGGCCCCGTCTCCCACACGGTCACGAGTTCCTCCGAGTCGGGAAACGGGAGGGGACGCAACAGGATCCCCCGCACCACGCTGAACATCGCGGTCGTGGATCCGATCCCGAGCGCGAGCGTGAGCACGGCCACGAAGGCGAACGCGGGCCGACGGCGGAGCGTGCGGACGGCGAACGAGAGGTCCTGTCTGAACATGTCGAGCGCTCCTGACTTCTCATCGGGGATGCGGGCGGCCAGGGCCCTCGGGTCGGGGCCTTCCCGCCACTCCGAGACCGCGCCCGCGACGAGGACCCGGGCCGTGCGGGCGCTCCACCGGCCATAGGACGCATGGGGTCGCGCACGGACGGCGGCGGCCTCGAGCTCGAGATCGCGGAGGATCTCGGAGCCCACCTCACGGCGGAACGACGGGGGGTAGAGCAACAGCAGCGCGCGCCCCAGCAGGCGGAGTCCGCGCGACCCCTGCGAGCGGTCCGTCATCAGGCCGACTCGCCCGCGATCCGCCGCACCGACGCGCTCCCCTCCTCCACGACCTTCTCGAGACGGGCGATCTCGGCGACCAGCGCCTCGCGGCCCAGCGACGTCGCCCCCCAGTACTGGCGGCGCGCGTCGGTCTCCCCGGGGTCGGTGCTCTCGAGCGTCCGTATCAGCCCCAGGTCGCGCATGCGACGGAGCGCGCGGTAGAGCGTCGGGATCTCGAACCCCGGGTGGCGCCCCACCCGTTCACGCGCGTCCTGGAGGATCGCATAGCCGTGCTTCGGGGTCTCGGCGACGCTCAGGAGGATGTCGAGCTCGACGGCGCGAAGGGGGACGAACGAATCTCCGGACATGCGGGGCTCCGATACGGGACGGAAGGAGGCGCGATCGCCATCTATTCACGCGACGTAAATAGCCTACTGTTAACGTCGCGTCAATAGATGGGGTGTTGGTCGCGCCAGCGCACCATGTCGCGTTCGATCTCGCCCACCGTCCGCGCGCCCAGCAGCGACATCGTCCGACGGAAGCCCTCCTCGAACCACTGGAGGACGAGATCGACACCCTGCTCGCCTCCGGCGCCGAGCGCGTAGAAGTAGGCACGGCCGGCCAGACACGCCTTCGCGCCGAGCGCCACCGCCTTCGCGATGTCGCTGCCGCGGCGGACGCCTCCGTCCACGAGCACGTCGAGCCGGTCGCCCACCTTCTGCGCCACGGGCTCGACCAGCTCGAGCGTCGGCGGCGCGTCGTCGAGCTGCCGACCGCCGTGGTTCGAGATCACGATGCCGTCGGCGCCGACCTCGGCGGACAGCTCGGCGTCCTCGACCGTCTGGATGCCCTTGATGACGATCGGCCCGTCCCAGATCGAGCGCAGCCAATCGATGTCGCGCCAGGTGAGCTTCGGATCGAACTGCTCGTTGACGTACTGGGCGAGCCCCATCGCGTCGACACCGCCGGAGCCGGTTCCGCCGTCGCCCGCATCGCGGCTGATCGCGCTCGAGAAGAGGATCGGGTCGGAGCGCACGAAGTCCCACGTCCAGCCCGGGTGGAGGATGCCATCGACGATCGTGTCGAGCCCGAGCTGCGGCGGGAGGGTGAACCCGAACCGCACGTCGCGCTCGCGCCGGCCGAGGACGGGGACGTCGACGGTGAAGAGGATCGCCTCGAACCCGGCGTCACGCGCCCGCCCGAGCAGCTCCTTCACGAGCCCGCGATCCTTCCAGACGTAGACCTGGAACCACTTCGCCCCTTCGTTGACCGACGCGACGTCCTCGATCGACCGGGTGCCCAGGGTGGAGAGGCTGTAGGTCACGCCGGCCCGCGCCGCCGCCCGCGCGACCGCGAGCTCGCCCTCGGAGTGCGCGATCCGGCTGAACCCGGTCGGGGCGAGGATGAGGGGGAGCTTCTTCTCGAACCCGAGGACCCTGGTCGACGTGTCGACGTCGGTGACGTCGCGGAGCACCCGGGGTCTGAACTCGAGCCGCCGGAAGGCATCGCGGTTGCGCCCGTTCGTCCGCTCGTCCTCCGCGGCCCCGTCGATGTAGCCGAACACGCCGCGCGGCAGACGCCGCTTCGCGATCAGGCGGAGGTCCTCGACGCTCGCGCACCGGGCGAGCCGGCGCGCGACGGGGTCGGTCTCGAACCGTCTGAACCGCATGACCGAGCGCAGCGTGTCGAACATGCCCATCAGGCGAATCTCCGAGGGAGTGAAGGGGACGGCGCAAGTTGGCGGTCGGGTTCGGCCGCGATCAAGCGTCGAACCGGGGGGGAGCGGTCCCGGCGGGCGTTCGAGGACCTGTCCCCACTTCGATGTCCCGAGCGGAGATACCTCCTGTGGGAGACCCGCACCGTGGAGGGCACATTCGAGTCGGACGCGATCGGCATCGTGCTCTCCAATGTGGAAGGGCTGATGCCGGGGCGTCCGCTTCGCGAGGACTTCCTCGTCGTCGGCGTATCCGGCGGGGAGACCGCTGGACTTACCGGCAGGGATTCACGGCCCTCGGCGAGTGACCGGGCGTCCGCGTCGGACGCCCGGCTCGGCATTGCAGATCAGCCGATCGAGATGACGATCCGCGTGTTCTCCCACTCCATCGCGAGCCCGCCGTCGGCCGCCGAGAATGTCAGCATCTCGACCGCGTCGTCCAGCGTCACGGGGTTCACTGTGAAGCTGCCGATCTCGGTCGCGCGCACGGCGTCGTTGATCGGGATCCCCCAGCGCTCGTGGTTGGGGTTGATGATGACCTCCCATGCCGACTCGCCCGGGATCGTGTAGATCGCGTAGCTCCCGGCGGCCACCTCGACGCCGCCGATCGTCGCGGGGGCGCTCAGGTGGATCGTCGTCGGCTCGTTCGCCCCGGTGCGCCACGGCTGCCCGTACGGCACGAGGCCACCCATGATGTCGCGGCCGCGGGCCGACGGCGCGCCGTAGCACAGCAGTCCCTGGCCCCCGTCGAAGGAGAACTCGACGGTACGGAGCGGGCTGGGCCGGGCCTCGGCCTCGGCCATGGTCGCGCCCTGCAAGCGGCAACTCAGATCCTGCGCGGCGACGGCGTCCGCCGAACCGACCGTCGAGAGACCGGCGAGCGCGAGCGCGGGGAGGGCGGACGTGGGTAGCGAACGAATGCGGCGTGTACTTCTCATGGAGTTCCTCCGGGTTGGCCGAACGTGTCGAGGAGGGACAGGCTGGCGCGCCGTGGTGTCCGCCACAAGCCCCCGGACGGCGGGACGAGGAAGGGCGTCGACTGGCGGAGGAGGGCCGGCGGCGAACGTCGGCGAGCGTCGGCGGAGGGTCGCCGGCGGGCGTCGCGGCGAGTCCGTCGGCGCGACGTGTCGGTGCCTTAGTCCGGACGAGACTCCGCCTCCAGCATCGACTCGACGAGCGCGCGGTACGCCAGCGTCAGCGGATCCCCGGGGAAGTCCGCCAGCGCCAGATCGAGTGCCTCGAGCGCGACTTCGGGCACCCCATCCCGCACGGCCCGCTGCGACTGACAGCGCCACGTGGCCGCGCGGATCGTCGGCACCTCGCCGCTCTCCCGCGCCGCCTCGAGCCACGGAAGCGCGTCCTCGAGCGTGTTGTCCCACAGCCGGTCGACGAATGGCTGCTCGGCCACCCGCAGCGCGTGGATCGAGTCGAGCCTCGCATCGAGAGATTCGGCCGAGTACCACCGGCCTCCGCGCACGACGCCGGCCACCCGTGCGACGTTCCGGATGTCCTCCAGCGGGCTCGCGTCGAGCAGCAGCAGCTCGGCCGCGCCGCCCTCCACGACGACCCCCGCGATGGGGTCGCCGGTGAGCGCCCGCCAGGCGGCCGATGTCGCCGCGGCGAGCGCCTGCTCGGTCGTCAGCCCCGACGCGACGAGCAGCTCGAGCTCCTCGCGCAGCGAGTACCCGGGGCCGGCGACGGGCGCGTTCGCGTCGGTTCCGGCGAGGATCGTCACGCCGGCGCGCGCGAGCTCGCCGACCAGGGCGTACTGCTCGTCGAGGGACTCGCGGAACACGGTCGTGTCCGACCGCTCGAAGCGCTGCGCGTAGCGATTCCCCTCGGGGCCGAACGACCGCATGGCGAACGGTCCCACAGCCCGCATCGGGACGGCCGCCACCGCCGCCTCGACGTCGGCGACCTGCCGCAGGATCCCGCGGTACATGGTGAGCGTCGGCGTCAACGCGATATCACCGTCGACCGTGAGCCGCACGGCCTCGGCCCGCACATCGGGAGAGATCCCCGCGTCTCGGAGGCCGTAGAGGGTATAGAGGTACTCTTCCGCGTGGCTGATCTCGGTCATCGCGCCGGTCGCCGCCACGTCGGCGAAGTCCTGGTCGCGGGGGATGTGTCCGACCACCGGGAGGCCGGCCTGGCGCGCCGCGTCTCCCAGCTCGCGCAGCGAGGCGAGGTCGAGCGGTCCGTGGATCTTGATCGCGTCGTAACCGGCCGCGGCCTGCCCCCGCACGGCCTCGCGAGCCGCCGCGGGGTCGGCGATCCGCGGCGCGTTGGTGTACGGGCCGGTCGTCGTGAGCCGCGCCCCCTCGAGCCGTCCGTCCGCGAGGGATTCGCGCATGAGGAGGTGAAACGGCGTCCCGTCCATGTTGCGTACGAGACCGATGCCGTGGGCGAGGAAGGCCCACTGGTCGTCGGAGTCGCAGACATGGACGTGCGTGTCGACGAGCGAGGGCAGGAGAAACCGGCCCGATCCGTCGATTTCGATCACGCCGCGACCGCTGGTCTTCGACGCCGGCGCGATGCCGACGATCGCGCCGTCCCGAACCAGGACGGTGTGGCCCGGTCGGGGAGGGCTGCCGTCCATGGGCAGCACCGTGACGCCGGTGATCGCGAGATCGGCGGCGGGCGGCGGCGCGGCGCAGGCTGTGAGGACCAGCGCGGCTGCTGCTGTCAGTGTGCGGTGCACCTGGGGTCCTTTCGCATGTTTTCGATTCGTAATGAGTCGCCGCGACGCGGCGAAGCGTTGGCCGGCGACCGGGACCAACCCCGCGGCGCCCGGCGGCGACATACGGGAAACGAGGGAGGAACGATCGCGGTGGTTCGAGCCGATGGAGACCGACGCATAGACCCTGTCCGACCGCGGGACTCGGCGGCGCCCGACATCCCCGATCGCCTGCTCGCGGACCGCGTCCGCGCGGGCGACGAGGCGGCATTCCGCGTCCTGTACCGGCGGTGGACTCCGCGTCTCTACCTCTTCCTCCTGCGGGCGATGGGTGGAGACGAGGAGCTCGCGGAGGACGTAATCCAGGAGACGTGGGTGCGGGCGGTCGAGGGGCTGGGCGCGTTCCGGTGGGAGGCGCGATTCGACACGTGGCTGATCGGGATCGGGTTCAACATCGGCCGTGGGAAGCTGCGTTCGATCGGGCGTCGCGAGCAGCGAGAGCGCGAGTGGTGGTTGAACGACCGCGTGCAGGGGACACCGGGTCTGGCGATCGACCTCGAGCGCGCGATCGCACGGCTCGCCGACGGACACCGCGAGGTCTTGCTGCTCTACGACGTGGAGGGGTGGACACACCGCGAGATCGGCGAGCTGCTGGGGGTGAGCGAGGGGACGAGCAAGAGCCAGCTGCACGCGGCGCGACGCCGCCTGAGGGAGCTGCTCGGGTCGGGATACGGAAAGGACGAAGGATG
>JAWWCR010000134.1:0-13481 GCA_033720355.1 Gemmatimonadota bacterium | reverse complement strand
TGGCGTACCTGGCCATTCGATTTGCGAGTAGCGCCTCAGGGGACGGCGGCTCGGATCCGCTCGCCTTCCTCCCGCGCGCGAGCGCGACACCCGAGGTCCGGTCTCAGGTGGACCGATGCACATGGGGGGTCGCGCCGTTCCGGACATCCGGCGCACACGATCAGGTCGTCGGCCTCGGATCGGGGGTTCCGAATCTCCTCAACACCCTGCTCAACGGTTCGATCTCCAGTCCCGGACTGCTGGCTGCCTCCTCCGACTCGCCCGACGAGGCGGTCACGGAAGCGCTCGGCCGTCACAACGAGCGAATGATCACGGGGTCGGTACCGGGAGGACCCGAGCGAGTGCAGGTGCAGGCGGAGAGCCGGGGTACGCGCTCCGGTCGGATCCTGTCCACGTCGGCCGTCGAGGGCCCGGTCGACTCGCTTTCTGCGCTCGCCGGTCGGCTGGCGCTGGAGCTCAGCGTGCCGGAGATGGACGCGGCGGCGCGCGGGTACCTCGCCGAGACACCCCCGGCGGCCGTGGCGGCTGCCCTGGAGGGCATGACGACGCTCTGTGCCGACAATGGAACCGGCAACTGGAGGGACGGGGCGCAGCGCTTCATGGACGCGCTGGCCATCGACAGCACGTTCGCCCTCGCCGCGGTCCATCTCGGCAGGGCGAGCTTCTTCTTCCCCCAGAGAGACAACATCCCCTACGACTACGACCGGGTGTATCGCCTCCAGTGGGAGTTCCGTGACCGTCTTCCCGGGGCCGAGAGAGTCCGGCTCGAGCTCCTGCGCGATCCCGATCTCCGGTGGGTCCCGATCGCGATCGAACGGTACCAGGACGCGGTCGATCGCTTCCCGGAGTCGTACTGGCTCATCGAGCGGCTGCACTTCCACCTCTTCAACTGGGGCCAATATGCGGGGGTCGAGGACTGGTCTCAGCGGACGCTCGAGGCCATGCGCACGCTGGCGCGGCTCCAGGACCACGAGCGTGGCGTGCACTGCCAGGAGGCCTGGGTACTGAACCGACTTCCGGACGTGCCGGCCGAGCGCTGGGAGGACTACCGCCACTGTACGACCGATCTAGGCATGGCGATCTGGCGAGGCGACGCCTCCGAGGAGAGCAGACTCAGACAGAGCGGGGTGCGTTCAGGGGTCGGCGCGTTCGGGCTTCGGTACTTCGCCGTCCAGAACGGGTGGAACCTCGTCGAGTGGGAGCCCGAACTCGGCGCGCAACGGGAGGCCGCGGGGTCACTCTCCGAACAGCTGGCCTGGGCGCGAGAGCGGATGGCCTACGAGCGCATCTCGGGCCGACCGGCCGCGGCCGCCGCGCTGATCGATTCGGTTGCGGCATCGCTGCGGAGCGTGGACTACACGAGCCTCGGGGTTCCGCACACGCCCTGGGCGCTGCTGGCGAAGGCGATGGAGTCCGCCGTGTTCGAGCCGGGCCCGGCTCCCTACGTGCCGACCCTCGAGTCCCGCATGTACTCGTTCGCCGACACCGCCGTGTACGACCCCGCCTATGGGTGGAACAGCACGTTCGACCGGCTCTGTCCGACCGAATTGGCCCGAGTCAGCCAGCGCGACACGAGCCGAACGAGGGCGAGCGTGCAGGTCCTCCGAGCGTGGCAGGAGGGTGCCACGGACGACGAGCTTCGGTTCTGCGCCGACGTGATCTCCGCGCTCCACGAACGAGTCCGGCTGGGTGACCGCTACGCGGGCACGCCCGCTCCTGAGCTGGCGCGCTTGGATTCGATCTTTGCGCTCGGGCCCATGGGCGATAGCAACCACACCTCCACACCACTCATCCTGGCGCGTCTCCATTGGGAGCGGGCGGACACGGCGAAGGCGTTCGAATGGGTGCGTCGCCGCGTGTTCAATCGACACGTCACGTTCAATATGCCGCCCTGGTTGCGGGCCGAAGGTCGGATCTCGGTCGCCGTGGGCGATTTCGACCGTGCCCGACGCGCCTACCGACACTTCCTCCTCCTGCGCCCCGACCCCGAGCCGGGCCCCCTCACCGCCCAGCGCGACTCCGTGATCGCCGAGCTCGCCTGTATCGACGACCAGTTCGTCGACATGCGTGACCCGGTCGTGTGCGGTCCGCTGCTGGGAGTCCCATAGCGTGTCGAGCGAGACGCTGCGGCAGCGGCTCGATCGCGAGCGCCAGCTCCCGATCGACGAGGCGATCGAGATCGCGCGTCGGGTCGCCTTCGAGTTGGAGGACTACCGATCGTCCGGGCAGGGTCCGCCGCTCAGCCCGGAGGCGATCACGATCTCGGACGGCGGCCGGGTCGAGGTCTCCCTGTCGGAGACCGGCTCCTCGATCGAATCGATGAGTCGCGACGACGACGGTGAGCTCGTGGGAACGCCCGACTACACGGCACCTGAGCTGATCTCGGGCGTCGGCGCCGTCTCCGCGCAGGCTCGGCAGTACGCGTTGGGATGCATTCTCTACGAGATGTTGGCCGGTCACCCTCCGTTCCAGGCGGCGTCTCCGCAGGCAGTCCTGGCACGGCACGTGAACGATCCGATCCCGCCGCTCGTCTCGGTTCGTCCAGGCGTTTCGCCGGCTCTGGAGGCCGTGATCTTCCGTGCGCTGTCCAAGCTCCCGGCCGATCGCTTCCGCTCGCATGCCGATTTCGCGAATGCGCTCGAGATGGCGGGGCAGGGGGTGACGCCGCGCGGAGTGACGCCGGCGGGGATGACGATCGGCACGGTCGGAGAGGGAGCTTCGGCGCGGGTTCGACGGGTGCCGGCCACCTGGCTGGCCCTCGCCGCCCTCGGCGCGGTAGTCATCGGGTACGCGGCGTACCGCCTCACCGGCGAGTCGGGAGCGTCCGCGTCGGCCTCGCCACTCGACTTCCTCCCGCGTCCGCTACCCGAGGCGCGGCAGCCGGTCGATCGGTGCGCGTGGGGCATCGCCCCGTTTCGAATCATAGGTGACGACTCGGAGATCGGGGGGCTCGCCTCCGGTCTCCCGGTCACGCTCGACGGGATCCTCAACCCGTCCATGTCGGGCTCGGGTGTACTCTCGACCCCGTCGGGCGCGGTGGAGCAGGCTCGCCACGAAGCGCTCGAGCGAGGCTTCTCGAGGGTCATGACGGGATCCATCGTCGGCGGAGACGGAACGATCACCGTCCAGACCGAGACCCGCATGACGCGCAACGGCCGGCGGGTGGCCAGCGAGACCGTCGAGGGGCCGGCGGACTCGCTCCAATCTCTGGCTCTCCGGCTCGCACTTCAGTCGTCGATGATGACGGTCGATGCCTCGACGAGACTCGTTATCCGGGAGACGGCGCCTGAAGCGGTCGCGGCGACGGTGGACGGGATGGTCGCGCTCTGCGCTGCGAGGCTCGGTGGTGGAGACACACAGTGGATCGAGGGGGCCCGCCGGCTCGAAACGGCCCTCGAGATCGACAGCACGTTCGCGGTTGCCGCCTTCCTCCTGTCGAACGCAGCGTTCTTCCACCCCGAGCGGAACGTTCAGTACGACCTGTACTCCCCGCGACTGCAGGCGTTGCGGTTCCGGCATCGGCTGCCGGCGGCAGACCGACTCTACCTCGAGTTGGGGCGAGAGGACGAGACCAGGTACGTTCGTCCAGCGATCGATCGCATCCGGGAAGCTGTGGCGCGGTTCCCGCACTCTCACTGGTTGTGGAGACCTTTGCAGGGCCACCTGTACTATCGGGGCGAGTACGCGGGCGTCGAAGGGTGGGAGCAAGAGGTGCTCGCGGCGTTCCGGCACGTCGCCGAGTTGGAGGACCACGAGGGCGGCGTCAACTGCCAGGAAGTCTGGGTGCTGGCCCGGCTCGATGGAGTCCCGGACGAGCAATGGGACGACTACGCGCACTGCGCGGAGTTCGGGACCCCGCTGGATCGCGCAGTCTGGGTCCGCGACTCGGCCGAAATCCGGAGGCTGCGGGCCGAGGGGGCAACCCTGGACGCCGGCGCCTTTGGACTCCGGTGGTTCGGCGTCCAGCTCGGGCTCGACCTGACCGATTGGGAGCCCGCGCTGGAACGGCAGCGGGAGGCCGCGCGCACCTTCAACGACCAGTTGGTCTGGGCGCACGAGCGGTACGCGTACGAGCGGATCTCGGGTCGTCCTCGGGCCGCGGCACGCTTCGCCGATTCCGTGGCGGCGCTCACCGCGTCGGTCGACTACCCCGAACTGCAGATGCACACGACTCCCTGGTATCTCCTCACGAGGGCGATGGAGACCGCGGCGTTCGAGCCTGGTCCGGCCCCGTACCTGAGTGTGCTCGATGAGCGCCTCTACTCCTTCGCCGACACCGCGGTCTACGACCCTCAGGCGGGCTGGAACAGCACGTACGATCGACTCTGTCTTCCCGAGCTCGCGCGGGTGGCGCAGGGAGACACGTTACGCACGGTGGCGAACCTCCAGGCCATGCGGGTATGGAGAGATGGCGCGGATGACAACGAGCTTCGGTTCTGCCCCGAGATGATCTCCGCGGGGCTCGAGCGCGCGCGCTTCGGGGCTCGCTACCCGCGAGTCGCACGAGGCGACCTTCCGGAGCTGACGCGCCTCGACTCGATCTTCAGCCTCGCCCCGACCGGGGACTCGAACGACATCACGGCGCCGCTCATCCTCGCCCGCCTGTACTGGGCGCGGGCCGATACGGCGAAGGCGTACGACTGGGTGCGCCGGCGGATCGTCGGTCGGCACACGACCTACAACATGGCGCCCTGGCTACGCTCGGATGGCCGTATCTCGCTCGCCGCCGGCGACCTGGACCGGGCGCGCAAGATGTACCGCCACTTCCTCCTCCTGCGCCGGGACCCCGAGCCGGGCGCTCCTACGGCGCAACGCGACTCGGTGGTCGCCGAGCTCGCGTGCATCGACGACGAGTTCATCGACACGCGCGACCCCGCCTTCTGCCGCGCCCTCCTCGGCGACGGTTGACCTCGCCCCGACGCGATTCTCGCCCGATCCGCGTGTTCAAGGGCGAGGGCACGGGTTGTATCCCGGCCATTTCCGGGTCTAACCTCAGGAGGATGACGGCACCGTGCGGCGGGGCGTAATGGCCATTCCGCAGGAACGGCTCGATCGGGCGTTCGGGGGCCGCTTCGAGATCGAGCGCGAGCTCGGTCAGGGCGGGATGGCCGTGGTGTACCTGGCGTACGACCTCGAGGAGCACCGGCAGGTCGCCCTCAAGGTCCTCCAGCCCGAGCTCTCGTCATCGGTCGGCGGCGACCGGTTTCTCAAGGAGATCGAGATCGGGCGGCGCCTGACGCACACGCACATCCTGCCGCTCTACCGGTCGGGTCACGCCGACGGCCTCCTCTACTACACCATGCAGTTCGCCGATGGCGAGTCGCTGCGCGAGCGGCTCGACCGCGAGCGTCAGCTCCCGATCGAGGACGCGCTCGACATCGCGCGCGAGGTGGCGTCCGCCCTCCACTACGCGCACCGGCAGGGCGTCGTCCACCGCGACATCAAGCCCGAGAACATCATGCTGTGCGACGGCGGCGCGGTCGTGATGGACTTCGGCATCGCGAGGGCGCTCGACGAGGCCGGTGGGGAGCGCCTCACGAAGACGGGTCTCTCGATGGGGACGCCGGCGTACATGTCCCCCGAGCAGGCCGACGGGAAGTACCTCGACGGGCGGGCGGATCAGTACTCGCTCGCGTGCGTGCTGTACGAGATGCTGGCCGGCCACGCGCCGTTCCACGGGCTGAGCACGCAGGCGGTGCTGAGCCGCCACGCGCGCGACCCCGTGCCGCCGCTGAGCTCGGCCCGGCCGACGGTCTCGCTGCCCATCGAGACGGTCATCCACAAGGCGCTCTCGAAGGTGCCGGCGGATCGCTTCCGGAGTGCGCAGAAGTTTTCCGACGCGCTCGACATGGCAGAGCAGGGGGTCACGCCGCGGGGCGTGACGCCGCTCGACAACCGGGCGCAGCCCGTCCATGCGCCCTCGTTCTTCAAGGAGCTCAAGCGACGCCGGGTCTACAAGGTCGCGGCCGGATACGGGGTGATTGCCTTCGCCATCTGGCAGGGCCTCGACGCGCTCGGGGTGATCATCCCCGAGACTGTCCAGCGCGGGATCATCTGGGCCACGATCGGGGGGTTCCCCGTCGCGGTGCTGTTCTCCTGGTGGTTCGACATCACGCCCCAGGGGATTCGACGCACCCAGATCGGGATCCCGACGCCGGTCACGGGCGAGCGGCTCACCTCGGCGCAGCGCGGGCTCATCACGAGCGGCGTGCTCGCGGTCGCGGTCGCCATCGTCATCCTCGCCCGCAATTGGGGGCTCTGGTGGCCAGGCGAGATCTTCGATCTCACCTCGGTCCGTCCCATCGACCTCGAGCCGCACGATTTCGCCGTCATGCCGTTCCGGGTCACGGGGTCGGATGCGACCCTCGCCACCGGGATGCCCGAGTTGCTCGATGGGTTCCTGCACGGCGAGTTGAGCGACCGGGATTGGAACGTCGCCGACGTCCTGGATCTGTACGACCAGGTCATGGTGGAAGGCGAGACGCTGTCGAAGGAGAACGCGCTCCGCATCGCGGGCCGGCTCGGCGCGGGCCGGCTGGTTCGCGGGACCATCGTCGGCGGGCCCACCCTCACGGTCAACGCGACGGTGGAGCGGGTCCCCACCGGTGAGGTCCTCGGCAGCGTTCAGCTCGGAAGCTCGGAGACACCCATGGTGGTCGCGCAGCGTCTCGCCGTGCTCCTGCTCAACCACGACGACTGGGAGGATGCGGTCTCGCAGCGCGAGATCGAGACCGCGCCCCAGCCGGCGCTCGAGGCCTACCAGGAGGCGGTGCGCGCGCGGTGGAGAGAGGAATGGCCCGAGGCGCTCGAGGCGGCGCGTCTCGCACAGCGTCTCGAGCCGGGGTTCGCCGCCCCCGCGTTCATCGAATGGCTGGCGGAGCCCACGCCCGATTCGGAGGCCCGGGCCTGGGCCGTTCGCGATCAGTTCAGCGAGCGGGCCCGCACGAGCCTCGAGGTCGCGAGCGCGGGGCAGGGGCCCGGGGCCTGGCCGACGGCGAGAGAACGGATCGAGTTCGTCGAGCGGACGCACCTCCAGCACCCGACCTGGCACGAGCTGATCGACGGGCTCACGCGGGAGCAGTTCGCGTGGGGCGCGTACGCCGGCCGACAGAACTTCCTCACGCAGCTGCGCAACCTCGAGATCGACGACACGACACGGGTCGCGGGCGAGGAGGGGGTCGCGGAGCTGTGGCGCCTGAGCGTCGCGGGTCGGGACGCGGACCCGGGCGCATACGTCGACCTCGCCGACCGGCTGCTTCTCCAGATCGAGGGGGCCACACGCGAGGAGGACAGGTTCCTCGCCTTCCACGTCGCCGCCGTGAGCGGTGACCCGGACGACCTCGACGAAGTCCGGTCGACCGAGATCCACGCCCTCGACCCGAGCCACTTCCTCCGGCTCGCCGTCCTCGATGGCCTGCCCCGCGACGTCGTGTCCGCCGACTTCGAGCGTTCGATCGGCGTCCGTCGGGCCGAGCAAATCACCTCGCGTGAGGGCGTGTGGGCCGCGCACTGGGACTACAGGCTCGCCGAGCTTCGGGGGCAGGTGGACACGGCCGCCATCGTCGCGGACTCCCTCGTACGCGTCTCGAGCCCGAACATCCATACCGACGCCATGGGGGACTCGTGGTGGTATCTGACGCGGCCGATCGTACACGCCCTCTACGAGCCCGCCGGCTGGGTCGATCGAGTCGAGGCCGCCGTCGCGCACCTCGACACGCTTCCCTACGCCACGAGCGCGCACCCGTGGTACGACGCGACCGGCCGGCACTGCTGGCCGGCGCTCGGGAAGATCCTCCTGGACCGCCTGGACGACGCGAGGTCGCACGTCGACTCACTCACGATCGCCCGCGACGAGGACACGCGGGTTCGCGGCGTCTGTCTCGCTGCCGTCCAGGCGCTGCTCGAGCACCGCGATGGCGCCCCGACCCCCGCGCCGAAGCTCCTCGAGTTCGATCGCCTGATGCGCACCGCGCCGCGCGAGATCCTCATGGGAGAGGCCAACCTGATCCTTGCCTGGATCTACGAGCAGAGGGAGGAATACGCCGAGGCTCTCGAGGCCCTCTACCGGCGCCCGAACACCCGCGTGGTCTACTCGTCCCAGCCGGGCTACCTGCTCGCGGAAGGGAGGCTGGCCGCACGGGCCGGGCAGACGGGGCTCGCGCGTGCCCGCCTGAGCCACTACCTGCTGCTGAGGGCCGATCCGGACCCGGCGCTCGCGTCCTACCGGGAGGAGGCGCAGCAGCTACTCGACGGCCTCCCCCGCGCTGAGGCAGCGACCGGCGGATAGGCTTCGTCGGAGCGCGATTCACCCGCGAACGTGACGTTTCCCGCCGCCCCTTTGCGTGATGAGAGGATGGACGCTCATCCGGAAGGGGGCCGCGTCATGACCCATCTCCGTCTGGCATCGCCGCTCGCCGTCGCGATCCTCGCGGCTACGGCCGCGGCTGCCCACGCTCAGACCTGGGCCGCCGGCCCGGCGGGGGACGACGGCGACCTGACCGCGCTCATCGTCGATGCGGCCGACTACCGCGGCCACGACGCGGTCCTCCTCATCGACGACGGGGAGATCCGGCTCGAGCCCGACGGCGCCTCGGCCTTCACGCAGCGACGCGTCATCCAGCTGTTCAACCAGAGCGGGGCCGACGAGTGGGGGACGCTGACGTTCAGGTACGACCCCGAGCGCGAGCGGCTCCGGCTCAACTGGCTCCGCGTCCTCGACCTCGAGGGGAACGTCGTGAGCACGGGTCCGGGGCACGTCCAGGAGACGACGGATCCCACCGACCCGGCGCTCGCCGTGTACACGAACGACACGTTCGTCCAGATGGCCGTGTCGGGGGTGGCCGGCGGTCGGGTGCTCGATTACAGCTACACGTATAAGGCGGTCGCACCGCGCGTGGCCGGCGACCTCTCGATCGTCTGGCAGCTCAACTCGCTCAGACCGGTCCGCCGTTCGAGGTTCGCGCTGGACGCGCCGGCCGATGCGCCGCTCATCGTGCGTGAGGCGAACATCGGCGTGCCGCCGAAGCAGGTCGAGGAGCGCGGCCGGATCCGCCGGACGTGGACGGCGGAGGACGAGCCGGGCGTGGTGCTCCAGTCCTACGCCGCATTCCCCAACGACGAGTTCAGGGTGGTCGGCGCCCGCGGCGACATCGAGTGGGACGACGTCGGACGCTGGTACCACGGGCTCCTCTCCGACCGGTACACGCTGACCCCGGAGATCGAGCGCGCGCCCGACGCCGAGCTCGCGGGCGCGGAGAGCCTGAGCGACTCGCTGCGGGCAACGTACCGGTGGGTCGCGCAGGACATCCGGTACGTCTCGCTGTCGCTCGGGGAGGGCGCCTATCAGCCGCGACCGCCCGCGGAGGTGTTCGCGTCGGGGTTCGGAGACTGCAAGGACAAGGCGACCCTCTTCGTCGCCCTGGTCCGGCGGCTGGGGCTGGACGCGCACCCGGTGCTCGTGAGTACGAGCGGCGTCGACAGTCTCGCGCCGAGCCTCCACCAGTTCGATCACATGATCGCCCGGGTCAGCGAGCCCGATGGACGGCACGTCTTCGCCGACCTGACCGATGGGCTGGCGCCGTACGGGCAGCTGTCGGCGCTCCTCGAGGGAGACGTGGGCGTTGTGGTGGGGGAGGGCGGCGACACCGAGGTCGTCGCGCTGCCGGCATCCGCCACGGACGACAACCGTCTCTCGAATACGGTGCGCGGCGTCATCGATCTCGACAACCGCTTTACGGGGTCGTTGACGCTGCGCGCCACCGGCACGACGCAGTCTGGCCTGCGCTCGCGATTCCTCGACTACGGCCAGGCCAGCGACTCGGAGCGGGACGAGCTGCTCCGCGGCATCCTCGAGATGGCGGTCTGGGAGGGCTTCCAGATCGACAGCGCCCGGGTCTTCGAGGGTGGCGATCTCGAGGCAGACGCCGATCTGAGGATCTGGTTCAAGGTGGACGAGCTGCTCGGCGGCAGCCAGGGCGTCTACGCGCTCTATGTGCCGCTGGAATCGTTCGAAGAGCCGGGTATCCTCGCACAGCTCGAATCGGAGGGTGAGCGCCGCTTCCCGATCGACGTGATGGCCGTGAACGACCCGTCGGTCTACGAGAGCGTCTTCGAGGTCGAGCTGCCCGACGGGTGGCGGGCCACGCTACCCGAAGAGGTGGAGACCGAGGGCGTCTTCGGGAGCTACCGGGCGACCTACCGACAGGTCGGGAACCGCGTCACGCTGCGGCGCGCAATGGCCGGCCGGCGCGGCGTCGAGCCGCCCGACAGCATCGGGGCTCTCAAGCGGTGGTTCGAGGTCGTGAACTCGGACGACGCCGAGCGCATCGTTCTAAGCTCGGCCGAGGGACTCGATCTCGGTCAGGTCGAGCCCGGTGACGAAGCGAACGCGCTCGGGGATCTGCTGCCGGCCGCAGGCGCGTTCGCGGGCGCCGTGATGGACGAGGAGGGCGCCGAGATCGGGGACGACTCCCGGTTCCTCTGGTTTCTCACTCCGCTTCGCTCGTACACCCGCGACTTCCTCGCCGAGCAGATGCTGTTCTCGCTCGGCGACTCCGACCTCATGTATCTGCTCGCGGGTGCCCAGGAGTACGAGACCGGAGCGGAGGCGGCGGCCGGTATCGAGATGATGCAGTGGCTCGACTTGCCCGGTCTGGCGATGATGATGTTCGGCGAGCTCGGACTCGGCGACGCGAGCGCCGTCGATGCCGAGGAGCTCGCACTCGAGACGATCGGCGATGCATCGAGAGGCTGGCTGCTCGAGATCCAGACGCCGCTGGTGAACCTCGATGTCGGCATCGCGGCCGTCTCGGTCGGAAGGGTGTCGCTCGCTCTCCTGGCCGTGGGCGTAGCCGGGCTCGAGGGGGCTGACGTCGCCTCGCTCCTCTCGACGATGGCCGAGCGCGTCGTGCAAGAGGAACGGTACGCGATCGACCTGCCGGGGACCGTGGACGAGGCGTCGCCAGGCCCCGGGTTCGCGATCGCCGACAGTGCGGGGATCGCGCTCGATGAAGTGCTTCTCGATCCTGCGGAGTTCCCCGGCGCCGTGCTCGAGAGGGCCGACTATTTCCGGGTGGACGGCGGGGTGCAATACGAGATCGAGCTCAGCGGCGATCCGCTGTACCTCTCCACGGGGTCGGCAAACGCGACGGCGATGCGACTCGCTGTGGTTCGGGCACGGCACGGAGTAGAGGCGGTCCGTCTCGCCCTCCTCAGCGAATCCGGAGGCGCGGAAACCCTGCTCCGGGCCGCACTGGATGACTGGGCCACGGACGACGAGACAGAGGCGATGCTCTCGATGTTCCTCGAGGGCGGTGAGCAGAATCTCGAACGGCTCGCCGCGCCGATATCGGATGCGGTGTCCAACGGAGGCGTTCTCCGGCACCGCCGCGGCTTCCGCATGGATGTCGAGCACGCCGACTTCGCGCTCGGGCGTTACTACGTCCGCGCGACGATCGTGAGAGCCCCCGACGGGGCGGCGCCCGCCGACGCCATCGACATCGTCCGCCGGATGCGCGACAACCTCGTGGCGCTCGTCGGCGCCGACAACGCGGCTCCCCTGGACGAGAGCCTCGTCCGCTCAGTGCGCGAGATCGTGGAGGGGGAGGTGCGTGTGACCGAGCTGATCGGCGAGCGCGACCTGGGCGCGGCCCTCGACCTCATCGAGGACCTCCCGCTGGCCGAGGTCGACGCGCGGTTCGACCGCGCCACCTGGAACAGCGTGTGCTGGTGGGGCGCGCTCTACGGGCATGCGGAGAGGGTGCTCGAATACTGCGACCTCGCGATCGACCCGTTCGACCCCGCGCCGACGATCGTCGACAGCCGGGCGGTGGCGCGCGCCCTATCGGGCGACGTGGATGGCGCGATCGAGGATCTGCGCTACGTCGTCGAGAACGCCGGCTCGGGTGAGTTCCTCGACACGAGGGCCGTCTGGCTCGACATGCTCGAGCGCGGCGAGAACCCGTTCACCGAGGAGGAGCTGGCTCGACTCCGCGGAGACGGCTGAGCCGGGAAGAGCTCAGACCCAGTCGAGCTCCTCCAGCCGCGGCCGGTCCTTCGCCGCCGGCGACATCAGCCGCCGCACCAGGTCGGCCAGCCGCGGGTCGACGCCCTCCGGCGGGTCGGGGATCTCGACGCCGCCGGGGTCACGGATCTGTTTGGTGAGCGCGGCGAGCGTCGTCCCCTCGAACGGACGGCGGCCCCACAGCATCTCGTAGAGCATCACGCCGAGCGACCAGTGGTCGGTACGCGCATCGATGTCGATGCCGGAGAGTTGTTCGGGCGACATGTAGGTGATCGTGCCGAGGGGGCGGTTGCCGGTGCCGAGCGTGACGTCCGACACCTTGGCGAGTCCGAAGTCGAGGATCTTCACGGTGCCGTCGGCGTCGCGGATGAGGTTTCCGGGCGTGAGGTCGCGGTGGATGATCCCGGATGCGTGGACGGCGGCGAGCCCGGCGGCGGTCTGGCGGAACCAGTCACGCGCCTCGTCGATGGGGAGCGGGCCGGTCTTGATCCGGGCGCGCAGGGTCGGCCCGGGGTAGAACGGCATGACGAGATAGAGGCGTCCGTCCTCGGTCTCGGAGATCTCGACGATCCGCGACACGTTGGGGTGCACGACGCCGGAGGTGACGCGCGCCTCGGCGATGAACCGGCGGCGTACCTCGCCGCTTGTCGCGGCGAACGCGGGGAGGAACTTGAGTGCCCACACCTGGTCTCTCACGGCGCCCGGGCCGCCATCGGGGTCGGGCACGACGGCCCGATACACGGTCCCCATGCCGCCCCTTCCGAGCACGGTGTCGATGCGGTATTTGCCCACGAAGCTGCCGTACAGGGGGTCGACCTGCGGGATCAGCTCGCGCGGGTCGGTCACCCCGTCGTCCCCGGAGAACAGGGTCTTGCCGAGCGACTTGAAGAAGGTCCGGGCGTTCTGGCCGGCCCGCAGCAGCGACATGAGCTCGTCGGCGAGCGCGGGATCCTCGCCGCGGACCCGCTCGAGCAGCTCGCGACGGGCGGGCTCGGGGAGACGGGCGGCCCGTTCGAAGAGGAGCTCGAGCCGGCCGCCGTTCTGTAGCCCCGGGGCGGGAGTCATTGCGCCCGCCCCGACGCCGCCGACCCGGCTGCGCCTGGCCGCCCGGTCTCGACCTGCCGGCCCCCGGTCACGCTCAGGCTTCGCCGCCGCCCTGCATCTCGCGGTACAGCCAGGCCTGCGCGACCGCCCAGCCGCGCTTCACGGTCGCCGGCGACACGCCGAGCGCCTCGGCCGTCTCGGGGATGGTCATCCCGGCGAAGAACCGGCACTCCACGATCTGGACGTGGCGCTCGTTCTCCTCGGCGAGACGCGCCAGACACTCGTCGAGCATGAGCAGCACGTCGTCGCGGATCTCGAGCTCCGGAGAGGTCGATCCGATGATGTTCTCCAGCTCGTCGAAGTTGATCTTTCGCCGGTTGCCGCCGCGCTTCTTGGCGCCGCGCCGTCGCGCGTG
>JAWWCR010000133.1:0-13572 GCA_033720355.1 Gemmatimonadota bacterium | reverse complement strand
GCCATGCTCGCCCGCGCCGGACGTCGCACACTCGTGCTCGAGGCGCGCGACACGCCCGGAGGCTGCGCGGCGACCGAGGAGCTGTGGCCCGGGCACTTCGTCGACACCGGCGCCCACTCGCTCACGGCGCTCGACCCGCGCGTCACCCCGACCGGGCTCGAGTTCGTCACGCCCGATCCGCTCGTCGTCGCGCTCCAGCCCGGTGGCCCCTCGCTGGCCGTGAGCGCGGACCCGACCCGAACGGCATCGTCGATCGCGCGCTTCTCGGAGCGCGACGCCGCGGCGTGGCCGCGCTTCATGGAGGCGATGGAGCGCGCCGGGCGGGTGCTGGAGGTGCTCTACCGCACGCCGCCCCCCCGCGTCGTCGGAGGCGACCGCGGCGACCTCTGGGAGCTGGCCCGTCTCGCGCTGAGGCTCGGACGCGTCGGACGGGCGGACGTCGTCGAGCTGATGCGGCTCGTCCCCATGACCGTCCAGGAGATGCTCGAGGAGTGGTTCGAGAGCGATCTCCTTCTCGGCGCCCTCGCCGCGCGGGGGTGCCGCGGAATCGCGCAGGGACCGATGGCGGCCGGCACCGCTTTCGTCATGATCCACGGGCTGATCGGCGGGGCCGGCAACCCGCGCGCGACGCGGTGGGTACGCGGCGGGCTGGGCCGGCTCGGCACCACCCTCGAGCGCGCCGCGCGCGAAGCGGGGGCCGAGATTCGCACGGGCGCACGCGTCGAACGGATCCTCGTCGACGACGGTCGGGCCTCTGGGGTCGCGCTGGCCTCGGGCGAGGTGATGCGCGCGTCGGTCGTCGCCTCGAGCGCCGACCCCCGACACACCCTCCTCGAGCTCGTCGATCCCGTCCACCTCGATCCCGAGGTGCACCGACAGATACGCAACATCCGGTTCCGCGGCGTCTGCTCGAAGGTGCACCTGGCCCTCGATGGCCTTCCTGAGGGTCCGTGGGACTCCTTCCCGCCGTCGCTCTGCGTCGCTCCGGGAATCCGGTATCTCGAGCGCGCCTGGGACGACGCCAAGCACGGTTCGCCGTCCCGCCACCCCGCCCTCGACGTCCTCGTTCCCACCCTGCTCGACCCGTCGCTCGCCCCGGGTGGACGACACATCGCTTCGGTACTCGTCCAGTACACGCCTCACCGGCGCAGCGACGGCGAGTGGGACGACGTCGCCCGGGACGCATTGACCGACTCCGTCGTCGAGACCCTCGATGCCTGTCTCCCCGGGCTCGCCGATCGCGTCGTCGAGCGGCACGCGTACACGCCGGCGGACCTCGAGACCCGGTTCGGTCTGACGGAGGGCAACATCCACCACGGAGAGATGACCCTCGACCAGATCCTCATCGGGCGACCGATCGCCGGTTTCTCCCGCTACGCGATGCCGATCGAGGGGCTGTGGGCATGCGGCGCGGGCGCCCACCCCGGAGGCGGGCTCACCGGCTCACCCGGGATGAACGCCAGCCAGGCGATCCTCGGCTGACCGCCCAGCCACGAGCCCCGAATCGGCCCGCAGCATGCGGACACCTCCCCCGGGCACGCACCCCTCCGGACGGCCGCCGTTCAAGAGTTTACGATTCGTAAGAAGTCGTGAAGGGCGGCGTGGGAGGGTCCTTCGCGGACGCGTTACGAGCCGAATCCGACGAGCAGATCGCGTGTGATGTCGGCGATGGTCGGCGCGCCGGCGAACTGCATGGCCAGCCGCAGCTCCTCGGTGAGCATCTCGAGAACCCGCTCGACTCCGGGCTGGCCGAACGCGGCGAGACCCCAGAGATACGGTCGGCCGATCTGAACGGCGTCCGCGCCCACCGCAAGCGCCTTGAGGATGTCGTTGCCGCGGCGGATCCCGCCGTCGACGATGACGGGGATCCGTCCTCGGACCGCGTCCACGACCTCGGGGAGGCTCTCGATAGTGGCGCGCCCGCTCTCCTCCGACCGGCCGCCGTGGTTGGAGACGACGATCGCGTCGACGCCCTCCTCGACGGCCCTGTCCGCGTCGTCGGACCGGACGATGCCCTTGAGCACGATCCGCATGTCGGTGGTCTCGCGAAGACGGGCAACATAGGCCCAGTCCATGGCGGGGTTGAAGATCCCTCCCGCGCCGTCGGGATCGAACCCGTCATACATCGGCTTGCGGACGTACGGCGCCGCATGGCAGTCGACGCAGTTGCGGGTGTCGAGCCTGGCAGCGCGCTCGCCGGGGTCGCGGTCGCTGCCGGCGGGGGAGTCCACCGTGAGGACGAGCGCGGGCGAACCGGCGCCCTCGGCGCGCTCGATCAGATGCCGTGCGATCGACCAGTCGGGGGTCGGATAGAGCTGGTACCACACCGGCTCTCCACGCGCGTCGGCGACGTCCTCGACAGAGGTCGTCGTCACGGTGGAGAGCACCTGGAGGTGGTCGTGTGTCCTCGCGGCCCGCGCCGTGGCCAGCTCGCCGTCCGGGTGGAAGGCCCGCTGGCTCCCGCACGGCGCGATGATGATCGGAGTGTCCCAACGACGACCGAACAGCTCGACGCCGGTATCGACACGCGAGACGTCGACGAGACGACGGACCCGAAGCTGAATCTCGCCGTACGCCTCGTGGTTGCGGGTGAACGTCCGGCCCGACTCGACACCCGTCTGGATGTACCCGAAGTGGGCCGGGGGCAGATTGGCACGTGCCACCTCGCGAAACTCGAAGACGTCGAGCGCTTCCTCCGGTGAGGAGATGACCCACGGGGCGTCGTCCCGCACTCGCTCGGCGCAGGCCATCGCCGAGACCAGCGGGCTCGCGGCCAGAAAACGCAGAAACGCTCGTCGATCGGGGGGCATGGCCTCTCCTCGCCGTCGGGTCGATCGGCCGCTGCAAGTCGGGCCGGATCGGTCCCAGATGACGACGGCCCATCCACCCCCGTCAAGTGCGGCGAGCCGCGAGGATGAGCCGCGGAGGTTCGGGTTGCTGTCATCCCATGCGCGGCATCAGCATGAGTGACGGTGCCGGTGCCGACCACGGGCCCGGACGAGAACAGGCGGAGGAGGAGGATCGATGGACCAGATCGACATGACCACACTGGACGGAGGCACCACGAGCGTCGGGGGCGATGCGCTCGAGGCACTCGCCGACGCGCTCGACGGTGACCTCGTGACACCGGACTCGCCCGACTTCGACGAGTCGCGCGAGTTGTGGAACGCAATGATCGACCGCCGTCCCGGGGCGATCGTCGAATGCGCTACGGCAAACGACGCCAGGCGGGCCGTTGACTTCGCGCGCGCCCACGACCTTCTCGTGACGATCCGCGGGTGCGGCCACAACATCGCCGGCAACGCGTCGGCCGATGGGGCGCTCATGATCTCGTTCAGCGGGATGAAGGCGGTGAACGTGGACGCGGCGACGCGCCGGGTCCGGGTGGAGCCGGGCGCAAGCCTGGGCGACCTGGATGCCGCGACCCAGGCGCACGGACTCGCCGTCCCCGTCGGGATCAACTCGACCACGGGGATCGCGGGGCTCACCCTCGGCGGCGGCTTCGGGTGGCTCAGCCGAGCTTACGGAATGACCGTCGACAGCCTCGTCTCGGTGGATCTCGTGACGGCGTCGGGAGCGATGATCACGGCGAGCGCAGCCGAGAACGACGACCTCTTCTGGGGGCTCAGGGGCGGCGGCGGGAATTTCGGCGTCGTCACCTCCTTCGAGTTCGAGGCACACCCCGTCGGTCCGCAGGTAATGTCCGGGCTGCTCGTGCACCCCGCGGCGGACGCCAGGGACGTCCTTCTCCAGTACCGCGAGATCGCGGCGGCGGCGCCCGACGAGCTCTCGATCTGGGTGGTTCTCCGTCAGGCTCCCCCGCTCCCCTTCCTCCCCGAGGACGTGCACTTCGAGCCGGTCCTGGTGCTGGCCGCGCTCTACGCAGGCGACATGGAGGAGGGCGAAAGGGCGTTCGAGGCGATCCGGGCCGTCGGCAATCCCATCGCCGATGCGATCTCGCCGCACGTATACACCGAGTTCCAGGCGGCCTTCGACGGGCTGCTGACACCGGGCGCCCGGAACTACTGGAAGTCGCACGACTTCCTCGAGCTGAGCGATGGGCTCATCGATGTGATGGTCGCGCAGCTCGAGCTGCTGCCGGGCTTCGGATACGAGATCTTCCTCGCGCAGATGGGGGGCGCCACGAACCGGGTGCCGGCCGACGCCACGGCGTATCCGCACCGTGACGTCGAGTTCATCATGAACGTGCACGGACGGTGGGAGGATGCCGACGAGGACGAAGCCGGGGTCGCCTGGTGCCGTGCCGCGTTCGATGCGGCGGCGCCGTTCGCGACCGGCGGCGTGTATACCAACTTCATGACCGCCGAGGAGACCGGCCGCATCCGCGACGCGTACGGATCCAGCTGGGACCGTCTCGTCGCGCTGAAGAACCGGTACGATCCCGACAACTTCTTCCGGATGAATCAGAACATCCGCCCGGCTTCCACAACCGGGTAGCGTGCCGTTGTCTTGGGCGAGCGCCGCCCCCCGGGGGGGCGGCGCCGTCACGGCGCTCGTGGCCCTCATCGCGGGCGCCGGCGGCGCCCACGGGCAGTCCGTGCCCGTCACGCCCGACACCCTGCCCGGTCGCTTCGCGGGTGATGGCACGGTGATCGGTCTCGAATACGCCCTCCTCGACAACCCGCGTGTTCTCGCGGGCATGGCCGAGGCGTTCGCCGCGACGGGGCTCACGGGGATGAAGCACCACGTCGAGGCGGTACAGTGGGGCGAGATGCAGAGCGGCCCGGACGAGGACATCGACTTCGAGAAGCTCGACGGGTTCGTGCGCGAGTATCAGCGTCGCGGGTTCACCGAGCTCACGGTGTCGCTCAGGCCGCACAGCCGCTGGGCTTCGAAGGATGTGCGTGCGCTCACCAGCACGAACGGGAGTCCGAAACCGGAGTACGAGGGGCTCTTCCGGGAGTGGGTCTCGGCCGTCGTCGAGCGGTACGACGCGGACGGGGTCGACGACCTCGAGGGGCTGCGCTGGCCCGTCCGGTACGTGGAGATCGGGAACGAGCTGTCGAGCTACCAGCCCGAGCCGGTCGGCGAGTACCTCCGAACCCTCGAGATCGCCTACGAGGCCGCCCATGCGGCATACCCGGACGTGCTGATAGGGCACGCCGCCTTTCTGTTCGCTCCCGTCGGCATGGAGATCGCCGACCCGTCGGCCCCGGACGACGAGCTGACGGCGGCCTGGGACGAGGCGTGGGCCAATACCCCGCGGGTCGACAACCACCACGATCTCGACGACATGCGGGCGATCCTCGACCGGCCCGACATCTTCGACTTCATCAACTTCCACAACCTCGGCGAGCCCTACGAGATCGAGCACGTCATGAGGTGGATCGGGCACGAGACCGCGTCGCGCGGTTACGAGAAACCCGTCGTGATCAGCGATACGACGCCGACGTCATACATCGGCTGGGGCGCCGCCGACCGGTGCACGGGGGCGGGACTCGGGCTCCTCGGGTCTCCCGCGACCCGGGAAGACCGTTGCCGGCTGGCCGAGTTCTTCACGCGGCTGCTCGAGCGCGACGCCGAGACGCTGGCGTGGACCCGCGGGTTCGTGGCGGCCGACCACGTGCAGCGGGTCATCATCGCGGCCGAGCGGGGCGTTCGGCTGATCAACCTGGCATTCGTGACCGACATCCCGTGGCTCACGATGCCCGCGATGCACGCGGGCGCGGGCATCGCCGCGTGGGGCGGGGCCATCCGGATCAACCCGTGGACCGGACGCGTGCTCGACCGCTACCCGCCCTTCCACGCCATCCGTCAGCTCATGACGCATGTGGCGGGGCACACCGCGGTCGAGCGGGTCCCTCACGATGAAGCCGACGTGCGCATCTATCGCGTGGCTCGGGAGGACGGACCCGTGGCCGTCGCCTGGCTCGACCCCGGACGCGCGCTGACTCCGGACATGCCGGCGGCGTCGAGAGGCGTCGCGCTCGATCTCGTCGCGCTCGGGCTCGACGCCCGGGTCGTGGAGATCGAGCCCGTGATCACGGAGATGGGGCGCAGCGAAGCCACGGGGACGACGCAGCGTGCGTCGGATGGCGCCGTCGAGGTGGAGCTGACCCACGCGCCGGTCTACATCACGGCGCGGGGCGCCTCTCGATCGGGCGGGTGAGACAGGTCGGGCCCCCGAGCCCTTTCCTGCTGATCTCCCCTCCGTCGTAGACGATCACCTCGACGCCCGCCGCCTCGAGCCGGCGGCGCGTGCGCTCGTTCGCCATCTCCAGCAGACAACGTCGCGGGGCCAGGGCGAGCGCGTTCGCCCCCATGTCGACCTCCTCATCGGGCACCTCGACCAGCTCGTACCCGCGGGCCAGGAGGGTCTCGCGAAACGGCACCGGCATGAGCGGCGAGTAGACCAGCGCGAGATCGTCGTCCAGCGGGCTGAGGATCGACATGAGGTGGAAGACATCGCCCGGACCGCGCCAGTGGGGCAGCGGGACGGTGACGATGTCGACATCGGGTCCGAGGAGCTCGCCGAGTTGTCCCACCCCCTCCGGGTTGGTCCGGTAGCCGAGACCGACGGCGAGCGTGTCGCGGTCGAGCCAGACGCAGTCGCCGCCCTCGAGTCGACCGTCACCGACGATACCACCCAGAACCGGAATCCCGAGCGCCTCGAACAGTCCGCGCTGTGCGGCGGGCTCGGCCCCGCGCGCGGCCTTCCCCATCCGGCAGCCCACGACCCCGCGATCGGAGATCACCGAGGCGTCGCGGACGTAGATCGCATCCAGCGTGAGATCCTGCCCGGCGGGAAGGGCCTCCACCCGGGCCCCGCACCCCTCCAGCAGAGAGGCGAAGGCATCGTACTCGTCACACGCGCGTTCGTAGTCCGGCCGGTCGGTGAACCCCAATTCACGCCATTGCGCATCGACGCTCTCCTGCGACCGCCATGCCGCGCGCGGATGCATGAGGACACAGGCGACGAGGGGGTGCGTTTCGTGCTGGGCTGTCATCCGCCGAAGCTAGCCGCCGACGCGTCACCTCGCGCCGTGGGCCCGCGTGAGCCGCAGGCGGGCGGAGAGCATCCCGCACTGCACTTCACCCGCGGTTCTTTGTAGACTGTTGGGTTGGGTTTCGTCGTGTTGTCGTCTTCGAACGAGCAACAGGGGAGGATGAAGATGAGACGAGGAAGAGCACGATCGTTCGCGATGGCCGCATCGTTCATGCTGCTGGCGCCCGTGGCGCTTCTCGGTCAGGGGATCTACTTCGGGGCGGGGGCCACCTTCCCGACCGGTGACTTCGGCGACTACGCCGACACCGGGTGGATGGGCGTCGCCGGCGTGACCTTCGACATCGGAACGGGTGGTCTCTGGGTCGGGGGCGAGGGCTTCTACGGTCAGAACAACCACAGCGACGATCTCGCACCCACACCCACGGAGGAGGCCGGAGCCAAGACGAACCCGTACGGCGCGATGGGGATCGTCGGGTACGGCACAGGCGACGGCGAGAGCCTCGGCTTCTACTTCTTCGGAGGCGCGGGTCTGCTCGTTCACAAGTACTCGAGCGACGTCTCCGACAGCGTGTCGGACTCGAATTTCGGGTATCAGGCCGGCGCGGGAGTCAGCTTCCCGCTCGGCGGGTCGCTGGACCTGTGGGGCGAGGGCCGGTTCATGGGCGCCAGCGACACGACGTTCTTCGGGCTTCTCGCGGGTCTGTCGATCGGTCTGGGGAACTGACGCCACAGACCGTGTGAGACAGCAGTCAGTCGGAGGCGGCGGCCGTCGGGTCGCCGCCTCTGGCGATCGGTATTCCCGCCAGCGTATCCGCGAGCTGGCCACCGCGGATCACGCGCACGCCGTTCACGAGGAGATCGACGACCCCCTCCGCCATGCGGTGCGGGTCCTCGTAGGTCGCCGGGTCGGCGATGCGGTCGCGGTCGAAGACGACCAGGTCCGCCACGAGTCCCTCGCGTACATAGCCCCGGTCGGTCAGCCGCAGGAAGTCCGCGGCGAGCCCGCTCATGCTCCTTACGGCGAACTGCATCGATACGTCGCCGCTCTCCTCCACGAACAGCCGGATCTTCCGCGGGAACGCGCCGTACGAGCGCGGGTGAGTGATCGCCTGACCCGGTAGCGGCGTCGCCCCGTCGGTGCAGGTCATCATCCACGGCCGGCGCGCCAGGTAACGCGTATTCTCGGCGTCGTACAGCTCGAGGTTCATCACCCAGGCGTTCCCGTCGCGGAGGATCTCTCGCACCGTTTCGGGGACGGTGGCGTCACGTTCTTCGGCAAGCTCGGCCAGTGTGCGGCCGTTGAGATCGGGACGCGGATCGGCGAACAGGATCTTCTCCGCCCCGCCGCGGATCTCGAGCATCTCCATCGTCTCGACGTCGAGGATCGCGGCCGTGTCGGGGTGGCTGAAACGACGGACCATCTGCTCGGGTCCGCCCGCCGCCGCCCAGCGCGGCACGGCGTACGCCTGGAGACTCGACATGGTCGCCGTGTAGACGTGCTGCGCGCCGGCGACCTCGACTCCCCGGGCGCGGGCGGAGTCGATCAGCGCGGCTCCCTCCGGCGCCCGTCCGTAGTTGGCCCGGCCCTGCGCGTTGAAGTGGCTGAAGATGACTCTCGTGCCCGACTCCTCGCCGATCCGGATCGCCTCGCGGATCGATGCCAGATAGCCGATTCCGCGGTAGGCCGCGCCCAGATCACGGTCGTGCGTATCGTAGATTCCGTCGTACTCCGCCGCGACCCGAGCGAGCTCGATCACCTCTTCCGGCTCGGCGTAGGAGCCGGGAACGTAGAAGAGCCCGGTCGAGAGCCCGAAGGCGCCCTGTTCCATACCCCGCCGCACGAGGGCCTTCATCCGGTCGAGCTCCTCCGCGGTCGGCGCACGGGCCTCGAGCCCCATGACCGCGTCGCGCACGGCCCCGTGTCCCACGTACGAGAGGACGTTGAGCCCGATTCCGGTCGCTCGCATGCGATCGTACATGTCGGCGAGGTCGGGACGACCGCCGCCGTCGACCCCGATCACGGCCGTCGTGATCCCCTGTCGCAGAAAGACCTCCCCGGATCGGCCGTACTCCTCCTCGAGGAGGACATGGCTGTGCATGTCGATGAACCCGGGGGTGACCATCAGACCGGCCGCGTCGATCGTGTCGCGAGCCTCGAGACCCGCCGTCGACGCGTCCCCGACGAACGCGATCAGACGTCCGTCCACCAGCACATCCGCCTCGAACGGCTCGCCACCCGATCCGTCGTATACGAGCCCCCCGGCGACGAGGACATCCGGAAGCTCCTGCGTCCCGCAGGCAGCCAGGAAGCAGCCGATCACCAGGGTGCGTACCGTACCTCTCAACGTCGCCCTCCTTCGCCATCTGTCCCCCCCGACGATGGAGCGATGCCGCGCCAGCCGCGAGGCTCGACGGCGGGGGGCGTCGGAGGGCGGCGGAGGGCGGCGCGTCACGCTATGTTCGGGCGTTCTCGATTTCGCCCTACGACCCAGCCGCCCGCCGCCAGATGACCCACCGCAAACCGCGAGGGAAGGCCTTCGACCGCTCGATCGTCGAGGGCCCCATCCGCGGCGCCGTCTGGAAGCTCGCGTGGCCCACCATGCTCCAGAACGTGATCGGCGGGCTCCAGGGCATCGTCGACCACGTCATGGTCGGGCACTTCGTCGGGTTCACGGGGAACGCCGCGATCGGCGTCTCGTGGCAGATCTTCCTCGTGGTGATGGTCTTCATCGGGTCGCTGTTCACGGGGATGGGCGTGCTCGTCGCACGCTTCACCGGCGCCGACGAACCCGACAAGGTGAACCGTACGGTCTATCAGGCGTTCATCACGGCGTTCACCCTGTCCGTGCTCGTCCTCGCCCCCGTCGGGTACTTCGCCGCCCCGTCCCTCCTCTCGCTGATCAACGCCGAGCCGGCGGTCCAGGCGGAGGCGCTCCCGTACCTGCGCATCATGTTCCTGTTCAGCTTCGGGATGATGGTCTTCTTCATGCTCGGCGGGGCGCTGCGGTCGGCGGGGGACGCGAAGACTCCGCTCCGGCTCGGGATCGGCATGACGCTCCTGAACCTCGTCCTCAACGTGATCCTGATACGCGGTCTCGGCCCGATCCCGGCCTTCGGAACGAAGGGCGCCGCGATGGGGACCGTGATCGCAGGCGGCGTGATGGCGATCGTCGCGGGGTGGTCGCTCTTCGCCGGCCGCTGGGTGGTCGCGTTCGAGCCCGGGATGAGCCTCAAGCCCGATCTCCGGATCATCCGTCAGCTCTTCAAGTTCGGGCTGCCCGCCGGGGTGCAGGGCGTCGCGATGAACGTGGGCGGCGTACTCCTCCTCCGGTTCATCGGGTCGCTGGACCTGAGCGCGGAGGCGCAGGCCGCCTACACGATCGGCTATACGGAGCTCTTCTCGCTCATCACCTGGACGTCGGTCGGGCTGATGGGCGCGGCCGCCGCGGTCGCGGGGCAGAACCTCGGTGCGGGCAAGCCGGAGCGATCGATCGATGGCGTCCGCGTGGCGGCCCGGATCGGGCTCTCGGTGGCGGTGGTCGTCGGGGCGCTCTTCCTCACGATCCCTAGGGTCCTGCTCGGTGCGTTCGGGGTGGAGGACGCCGCGGTCATCGACATCGGCGTGCAGCTTCTGGCGTTCCTCGCCGCCTCGGGGCTCTTCATTACCGTGGCCCTGACCTATACGGGCGGTCTCCAGGGGACCGGCGACACGCGGAGCCCGCTCTACATCTCGCTTGTCTCGCAGCTGCTCGTGCCTCTCGGGTTGTGCTGGATCATCCAGACCTTCTGGACACTCGAGTCGCACCATATCTGGATCGCGATCGTCCTCGGGCACATGACCCGTAGCACGCTCAGCGTCGCCAGATTCAGACAGGGCGAGTGGCGGCATATCGAGGTGAACGCGTGAACGGCCGACCACCGGGGAGGGAGCACACGTGCACGGCATCGACGCGTTGCTGACCGACATCCGCGGAGCGCTCAGGTCGCTCCGTCGCGCCCCGGCGTTCTTCCTTGTGCCGGTGCTGGTGCTGGCGGTCGCCATCGGGATGGCGACGGCGATCGTGACCGCCTTCCACGCGGTGGCGCTCAGCGGACTCCCCATCCCCGACCACGATCGGGTCGTACGGTTGTACGCCGAGGATCCGTCGCGCGGCTTCGACCACGTGCCGCTCACCCACGCGATGTTCGAGGAGTTCGCGCGCGCCTCCGGGACGCTCGAGTCGGCGGGGGGCGTGCAGTACGCCGGCGCGTGGCCGAACGACTTCCTCGATGGCGATCGCCACGTGCGGGCCCCCGGCGTCCTCGTCACCGGCGCGTTCTTCGAGACGCTCGGCAGACCGGCGGCCCTCGGCCGGGCACTCGAGCCGGCGGACTACGAGACCGGCTCCGAGCCGGTCATCGTGATCGGACACGATCTGTGGCAGCGCGATTTCGGGGGAGACCCGTCCGTGATCGGACGACGGCTGCGGTTCGTCCGTGGCGACGATCTCGATCTCACGATCGTCGGCGTCATGCCGGACGGGTTCGACCTCCCGGGGAACGCGGAGTGGTGGATCCCCCTGGGTCGCCTGTATCAGGAGCATGCGGAGTCGCTCGAGAGGATCGGGATCGACGTGATCGGCCGGCTCGCCCCGGGCCGTACCATCGCGACGGCTCAGCAGGAGCTCGGCGCCTACCTCGCGTCGCAGACGCTCTCGACCTCCGACGCGTACCGCACGGTACGGCCCGTGGGGTACACCCTGATCGAGGCCCAGGTCGGCGATATCCGCCCGATCCTGTTCGTGATCTCCGCGGCCGCGACGCTGCTGCTCCTGGTGGCCTGCTTCAACGTGACCACCCTGTTTCTCATGCGGGGGAGCCGGAGGCGGCACGAGCTCGCGGTCCGCGCGGCCCTCGGCGCATCGACCGCGCGGGTGGCGAGACAGGTGGCGGTCGAGGCGGCGCTGGTCGCGGTCCTCGGCGGCGGCGCGGGGCTGTTGCTCGTGGACCCGATCCTGCGGGTCTTCACCGCGCTGGCGCCCGCGGGGCTTCCGCGGCTCGCGAGCATCGAGCCGGGTACGCCGGCCGTGTTGATCGGGGTCGGCACGACCGCGATCGTCGCGGTCCTCGCGGGCGTCGTCCCGGCGTTCACGACCGCCGGCTCGCTGCGCCGCGACGGGGCCCGCGCGGGAAGCGGCGCCCGCACATCGAGCGACCGCCGCGCCGTGGGCGTGCGTCGCGGTCTGGTCGCCGTCCAGTTCGGGCTCGCGATGCTCGTTCTGAGCGCGGCGAGCCTGGTCATCCAGAGTCTGTCGCGCCTCCCGGCGCTCGACCCCGGGTTCGACCCCCACGGCGTCGTGCACGTGCAGCTCGCCGGTCCGCTCGACCGGCTCGGACCCGCCGAGGCGACCCGCCGGGTCTTCGACCGGTTGATCCCCGCACTCGAGGCCCGGCCGCAGATCGAGTCAGCGACGGCGATCAACATCGGACCGTTCTCGGGGACGGGGGGCTACGACGGACGCTACGTGGCCGAGGGGCAGACGCTCGAGGACGCGGCCTCGAACCCCTGGCTCAACTTCGACATCGTCAGCCCGTCCTACTTCGAGGTGTTCGGCATCGCCCCCGTCTCGGGACGCACGCTCGATGGCGGGGACGTCGACGGGGCGCCGCTGGTCGCCGTCCTGAGCGCCGGGGCGGCGGAGTCGCTGTGGCCCGGGCAGGATGCGATCGGGCGCCGGATCCGCACGACATCCGAGGGATCGAGCTGGTACACGGTCGTGGGCACCATCGCCGACACGCGCTACCGCGAGTACCGGGAGCCCAGACCCTCCGTCTACTTCGCGGCCGCGCAGTCCCCCTACGACAACTTCCACCCCTCGCAGCTCGCCGTGCGCGCGGCGGGTCCGACCGGCGAGGCCGCGTCGGCCGTTCGTGACGTCGTCGCCGAGATCGAGCCGGAAGTCCTGGTCACGGTCGTCGAGCCGTTCGAAGACCTCATGGAGACGCCGCTCGCGCAGCCGCGTCTGAACGCCCTGCTGCTCGCCTCGTTCGCCGGCTCCGCGTTGCTGCTCGCGGGCGTGGGTCTGTATGCCGTCCTCGCGTTCGCCGTTCGTCAGAGGGGGCGCGAGATGGGCATCCGTCGGGCCGTCGGCGCCACCGGGATGGACATCGCCCGCGAGGTTTTGCGCGAGGGTCTGCTGGTGGCGGTCATCGGCGTCTCGGGTGGGCTCGTGCTGGCGCTCGCGCTCGGGGGCACGCTGGGGACGGTGGTGTTCGGGATCCGGCCGGGCGACCCCATCACGCTGGGCGCCGTCTTCGGGTTCCTCATCTCGGTGGCGGCCGGCGCCTGTCTGCTACCGGCCCGACAGGCCGCACGCAGCGATCCGAACGCGTTGCTGCGCACGGAGTGACCCGCTGGGGTCGCTTCAGGCTCCTTCGCGCGAATCCGTGCGCTGCGGGCGAGTGGGCGCCGATCGTGGACCGGCCTCGCCGGAGCGGATCGGGCCCTCGGGGACGGCCGGCATCCAGTCGAGCGTCGCTTCCTTGACGGAACTCGGCGGGACATACTCCCGCATCCGCTCGAGAGCCATCAGCTCCTCGAGACGCGAGACTTCGGCCCGCAGCTT
>JAWWCR010000132.1:0-13612 GCA_033720355.1 Gemmatimonadota bacterium | reverse complement strand
GGGCTCGAGAGACAGCGTGAGCAGCGGTACCGCAGCAAGTTCAGCGGTCTCATCGTCCGCTAGGGACCCGGGTTGCGCCTCACGGCGCAAGCGAGAGAAGGGGTCGTCACCTCGCGGTGGCGGCCCCTTTCTTCATCCGGGCCCATCGCGACTTCGTCTGGAGCGAGAGCCCCCACAACACACCCCTCCTCCGAGCCCAGCGACCCGATCCGCGGGTAGCGGGAACCCGCCACGTCGCATAAAATTTAGCCTCGGCTAAAAATCGGGCGCGTCCAGGACTCACCGCGTGACCCGGTTACTCGACTGCCCAGTCGCGACCAGGAGGTTGGCGAGACATGTCCGCTCGATCCGGAAGAACAGGTCGGGGCGCGCCGATCGCCGGGCTCGCCGTGGCCTTGCTCATCGGCTGCGACACGCTGCTCACCGAGGTTCCCGAACCCGGCGACCAGCTCGACGGGCCGATTCCCGGTCTGTCGCCCGAGGAGCTCGCCGCCTTCGTTGCCGGAGACGAGCAGTTCGGCGTCGCGTTCACGCCGAGCTCGGGGCTCGGACCGATCTTCAACGACGTCTCGTGCGCGGCGTGTCACAGCGGCGACGGTCGCGGACGGCCGGAGAACATCCTGATCCGGATCAGCCGGGGTGCGGACCCGGCGCTCGACGTGGGCGGCCCCCAGATCCAGGACCGCGCGATCGCGGGCGTGACGCCCGAGAGACTTCCGCCCGGTGTCGACAGGTCCGAGCGTCTGCCGCCGCCGGTGTTCGGCGTGGGGTTGATCGAGGCGATCCCGGAGGACGCGATCCTGGCCCATGCGGACCCCGACGACGTCGACGGAGACGGGATCTCGGGACGCCCCAATATGGTGCGAACACCCGACTGGGTACCCGGGTCGGAGCCCGGCGGTGGCGGAGGGCTGCGGCTGGGCCGTTTCAGCCGCAAGGCCCAGGTCTCGTCGCTTCTCCAGCAGACGGTCGAGGCGTATCACCAGGACATCGGGATCACCTCCGACTTCCTTCCCGTGGAGAACCCGAACCCGCAGACGGGCAGCGCCGGGGCGGCGGCGGACGACGTCGCGGACCCGGAGATCCCGACCGCGCGCATCCGACAGGTGCTCGCGTACATCCGGATGCTCCAGCCGCCCGAGCCCGGCCCCGACACGGAGAGCCGGCTGCGGGGCGGGTCGCTCTTCGGCTCCATCGGATGCGCCGCCTGTCACATCCCGCGGTTCACGGCCGGCCCGGGGCCGATCCCCGCGATCGACGGGATGGACGTGCCGTTGTATTCCGACCTGCTCCTCCACGACATGGGTGAAGGGCTGGCGGACGGGCGGCCGGACGGCGACGCGACCGGGCGCGAATGGCGGACCGCACCGCTCTGGGGTCTCCGCGTGATGAGGGACTTCCTCGACGGCGACGCGTTCCTGCTCCACGACGGACGCGCGCGGTCGGTCGAGGAGGCGATCGTCCTGCACGGCGGCGAAGCGGCGGTCGCCCGCGACGCGTTCGTCTCGCTCACGGACGAGGACCGCGCCGCGATCCTCGATTTCGTCGAGAGCCGGTAGGCGGCCGTGCCATCACCCCGGATCCCCCGCCGACGCTTCATCCAAGTATCCGCCTGCGCGGCGCTCGCCGGTGGACTCGGTGGCTGCGCCTCGCTCGCCGCCGTCCGTGTCGGCGCATCCGACGGACGGGCTCGTCTCGTCCTCGCCGACCACCCACAGCTCTCGACACCCGGCGGGTGGCTCCGCGTCCAGCCCGACACCCTGCCCCACCCTCTGATCGTGCTTGCCGAAGGGGGTGATGCGTTCACCGTCCTGTCACCCGTCTGTACGCACCGCCAGTGCATCGTCGACGTGGCCGGCGCCCGTCTGGTCTGTCCCTGCCACGGCTCGGAGTACGACCGTGCGGGGGAGGTCCTGGTGGGCCCCGCCGAAGTCGCGCTCGCCCGCTACCCGGCAACCGTGACGACCGGCGGCGAGCTCGTCATCGAGCTCGACGAACGATCGTGACGGGCCGGCGACGGTACCCGAACCGGACGCGCTCGCGCCGGGCGCGCCTCGCGTCGCTGGCGGTCGCCGGAGTCGCGACCGCGCTCTCGACGCAGGGCGGCGCGGCGCAGGAGCGGTCGGTCGAGGCGGCCAGGGACACGCTCGACCGACCGCTGGTCCGCGGGGGGCGAGGGGACCGCCCCTACCTGGCCGATCTTGCCGGGAGGCTCGCGCTCGGCGGGTACGCCGAGGCCCACCTCCGTTACGAGCGGGAAGACGGCATCACCGAGGACCTCGGGTTCGAGGCGAAACGCTTCAACCTCTTCTTCAACTCGCAGATCAGCGACTTCATCCGGTTCGGCGCGGAAGTCGAGTTCGAGGACGCGGCGAGCGAGATCCTTCTCGAGTACATGACCGTCGATCTGACGCTCCACCGCTCGGTGGCGCTTCGCGCCGGGATGCTCCTGCTGCCGGTGGGACGCTTCAACCTCGCGCACGACAGCCCGCGGAACCCCTTCACCGACCGACCATTCGTCTCGGAGGACATCCTGTCCGTCGCGCTCTCGCAACCGGGTCTCGGCGCCTTCGGCGCGACTCCGCTCGGCGGGCTGGCGCGGCTCACCTACGAGCTGTACGCCGTGAACGGATTCGACGACGGCCTGCTCGATGTGGAGGACGGAACCCGGCTGCCCGGCGGAAGACGGAACTTCGAGAACAACAACCGGAGGCTGTCGCTCACGGGGCGCGTGGCCGTCGAGCCGAACGCCGACATCTCGATCGGTCTCTCGGGCATGCACGGGCAGTACAACGAGTCGACGATCGACGGAGAGGTCGTCGACGAGGGGCGTGACGTCACGATCGGTGTCCTGGACTGGGACGTCGCGACCGGCCCCATCGAGCTGAGCGGCGAAGCAGCCGTCGCCGAAGTCGACATCCCGCCCGGGCTCGCAGGAGTAGCGGCATCGCGACAGTGGGGCGTGTACGGCGATCTCGTCGTGCCCTTCGGCGCGGGCTGGCTCGCGGCGATGCCGCGTTCACGTTTCGAGGCGAAGGCGCGTCTCGACTGGGTCGACTTCGACCGCGACGTGGCGGGCGACGACCGGGGGCGCCTCTCCTTCGGCGTCAACTTCCGACCGACCGCCGACACCGTATTCAAGCTCGAGTATTTCCGCGGGACGTCGCACGATCGCTTCAACAACGCCGCCTCGCAGGCCGGCATCCTGTTCTCGGCAGCCACCTATTTCTGACGAGCCGCCCGGCCGATCCCCCGGGTCGGTTGCCTGGCTCGCGGCGTCCCGACACCCTGCCTTCAATGTCACGCGAACTGGATGTCGTCGTCGTCGGTGCGGGGATCGTGGGGCTCGCGACGGCCCGGGCGCTGCTCGAATCGAACCCGGCGATCACGCTCACCGTCCTCGAGAAGGAGGACGCCCCTGCATCCCATCAGACAGGGCGTAACAGCGGCGTCATCCACGCGGGGCTCTACTACCTGCCGGGGTCGTTGAAGGCGCGACTGTGTTTCGAAGGGGGTCGGCGGCTCGTCCGGTACTGTGAGGGGCGTGGAATCCCCACCACGCGCGCCGGCAAGCTCGTCGTGGCGACCGAACCCGCACAGCTCGCGGCGCTCGACGAGCTCGGACGCCGGGCCCGGGCGAACGGCGTCGAGACGCGGCGCGTGGGGCCCGACGAAATCCGCGAGATCGAGCCGGACGCCGCGGGCATCGGGGCGCTCCACGTGCCGTTCACGGGTTCGGTGGACTTCGCACGGGTGGCGGAGGCGCTGGCCGCGGATGTGCTCGACGGGGGAGGCCGTCTGTTGACCGGGGCCCGCGTGGTGGCGGCCCGCCGGCACGGGACGTCGTCCGTCCGGCGTCTGCTCGTCACCACGGCCGGCGATGTCCCGGCCGACCTCGTGGTCAACTGCGCCGGCCTGCACGTGGATCGGGTGGCGAGGCTGCTCGGACACGACCCGGGGGTTCGCATCCTCCCGTTCCGCGGCGAATACCGGGCGCTACGCGACGATTCGACGATCGCGATCGGGGGCCACCTCTACCCGGTCCCGGATCCCCGCTTCCCTCACCTGGGGGTGCACTTCTCGCGCTCGGTGACCGGGCGGGTCGAGATCGGCCCGAACGCCGTGTGGGCGTGGGGGCGCGAGGCCTATGGGCGGTTCGACATCCACCCCCGCGACGCGGTCGAGACGCTCACCTGGGCGGGGTTCCTCAACCTGGCGCGCGCGCACTGGCGAACAGGTGTCGCCGAGCAGTGGCGAGCGCTCGCCGATCGCGCCTTCGTCCGCGAGGCCCGGCGGCTCGTCCCCCGTCTCACGGTCGAAGACCTCGGCATCCGGCGATCCGGCGTCCGCGCGCAGGCGGTGAGACCCGACGGATCGCTCGTGCACGACTTCATGGTCCTCGAGCGGCACGGCGCGGTCCACGTGATCAACGCCCCATCGCCGGCGGCCACGTCGTGTCTCGCCATCGGCGAGCACATCGCCGGGCGGGCGCTCGTCTGCGCGCGGCCCGTCTGACGCGCCCGGTCTACTCGGCGCGCAACGTTTCGTTGGGGTCGACCCGGCTCGCGCGCCACGCCGGCAACCAGCACGCCACCGCCGAGACCGACAGCATGGCGATGGCCACCGCCGCCATCACCCATGGGTCGCGCGGCGAGACGCCGAAGAGGAGGTCGCGGGCAAACGGGGCGAGCAGCACTCCCGCGCCCACCCCGATCGCGACCCCGAGACCGGCGAGCCGCAGCCCGTCGCCGACCACCAGCCGCATGAGCCGTCCGTGCGTCGCGCCGAGCGCCGCACGCAGCCCCATCTCGCGACGTCGATCGGCGATGTCGAACGCGAGCACGCTGTAGAGCCCCACGGAAGCCACCAGGAGCGCGAGCAGTCCGAATGTGCTGAACAGCGTGGCGCCCAGCTGCCAGGATCGAAACGTCGGGTCGACGGCCTCGCGGAACGGGCTGGTCCCGACGAGACGGACACCGGCGAGGCTTTCGTTCAGTGTCCGCTGGACCACCGGGGCCAGCCCGACCGGATCCGCGGTCCGGATGAGAAGCGCTCGTGGAGGCCACGGATACGGCGAGTGGGCCAGCGGCACGTAGTACTGCATGCTCTCGCTCTCATCCAGCTCGTACCGTCGGCTGTCCGCGGCGATGCCGACGATCGTCGCGCAAGGCGCCTCCCGGATGATGAGGCACTCTCCGATCGCGTCGCTGCCGGGCCACACCAGCCGCGCCATCGTCTCGTTCACGACCGCCACCCGGGGCGCCGTGACGGCATCGTCCGTCGATCGAATCCCCCGACCTCGCACGATCCGCGTTCCGGAGGCCTCGAAATACCCCCCGGTGACGGCGTTGATGTACGCGCCGCCCGCCTCGGTGACGGGGAGGCTGTCCAGTCCCGGCACCCGGAGGTCGCTCCCGATGCCGCGCGTGTTGTGGAAGGGGACGGTCGTGGCGACGGCGCTCGCCAGGACACCGGGGGTCGACTCCACCTCGGCGAGCGACCGTCGGTAGAGATCCGTCATCTCTTCGCCCCCGGGATAGGGACCGGTCTGCTGGAGGGTCACCAGGAGCACCCCCTCCGGCTCGAACCCTAGGTCCACCGCCCGCGCCGCGGCGAGGCTGCGCACGAAGAGACCGGTCCCGATCAGGAGCATCACCGAGATCGCGGCCTGCGCGACGAGCAAACCGGCGCGCAGCCGCGAGCGTCCACGGGTCGAGGCCCGGCCCGACCCGTGCAGGGCCGCCGCCGGGTCTCCGCCGCCGGCGCTCGTGGCCGGGAGAATCCCCATCAACAGGCCGGCTGCGAGCGCCAGCCCTCCCCCGAACAGGAGGATACGCACCGCATCGGCGCCCCCCGCCCACTCCACGCCGGGGAAGGCGATGGCGCGCAGGACATCACCCCCCCACACCGCCACCAGGACCGCGGCGATGCCGCCCAGTAGCGCCATCAGGGTCGCCTCGGCGACCACGGTCCCGACGAGTCGGGCCCGACTGGCGCCGAGCGCGGTGCGAACGGCCGTGGCGCGCTGACGACGAAGACCGCTCGCCAGGAGGAGATTCGCCACGTTCGCACACGTGAGAAGGAGGACCATGAGCGCGACGCCCATGACCCACGGGACGACACGCGCCTCGGCCGACGCCTTCGTGGTTCGCGCGAGGATGAGAGATTCGAGGAGCACGGCCGGATCGCGTTCCACGTATCCGGCCCGCTCGGCTCGCGCGTTCCTGTGGGCGAGGGTCGCCGCGGCGGCGGCCTGTTCGATCGAGACCCCCGGAGCGAGCCGGGCGATCGTCTGGATCCAGTACCAGCCGCGCGCCTCGACCCATTCGGTTCCGCCCTCTTCCACCATCCCCGCCGGGTGGAGGGGGAGCCAGACGTCGACGGCGGCCAGGTCCACCCCCGTGAAACCGGGAGGCGTCACCCCGACGATCGTGTACGTCCTGTCTCCGACATGCAGCGTCTGTCCGATCGCATCGTCGCGCCCCCCGAACCTTCGCTGCCAGAAGCCGTGACCCAGGACCGCGACCGGCTCGGCCGCGAAATCGTCGTCGGTCTCGTCGAACAGCCGCCCCAGCACCGGCCGTACGCCGAGGAGCTCGAAGAAGCTGGCCGTCGCGATGGTCGTCGGGATGCGTTGCGCGGCCTCCCCGGTTCCCTCCGTCAGGTGACGGAACTCGTATGCCGCCACGCTCTCGAAGACGTCGATCTCGGTCAGGTCCCGGTAGTCCGGATAGGTCTGGGTGGCCTGAACGACCCGCTCGGGACTGTTCAGCCGTCGGATGTCGACGAAGACCCGTCGAACCGCGTCCGGGTCCTCCACGTGCGCGGGGGGGCGGAGGAAGAGCCGGTCCAGCGCGCCGAACATCGTCGCGTTCGCCCCAACGCCCAGCGCCATGACGGCGATCACGGCGAGGGCTCGCCCGGGTGAACGGACGAGGTTCGACGCCCCGTCGCGGATCACCCGGCCGGCCGTCGCGAGCCGGCTCGTCCGGGACACGCGGGCGCGACGGGCGCGAACCCCGCCGACGAGGATGTGCGGAAGCGAACGGGCGAGCTGACCGCGGTACCATGCCCGGGTCCGCCACCCCGACTCCCCCGAGCGAGCCCGCGCGGCAGCCTGCTCGTCGAGGTCTCCGATCACGAACTCCGCGGCGTCATCGGACACCAGACGGGAGAAGAGCCAGCGTGACAGCCGCGGCGCCACCGGCCGGCTCAACGAGACCCCCGGGCGAGCTCGGTGAGCTCGGGCAGCAGCCCCGTCGCCATCTCCTGCACCTGTGTGAACGACCGGTGCAGCGCCCGGGCGCCGGCCGGCTCGAGCTCGTAGTACTTGCGACGCCTCCCTCCCCGATCCGGGGTCGTCTCGCCGAGCCTCGAGCGGACGAAGCCGCGATCGGCGAGCCGGTTCAGCGCCGTATAGACCGCTCCCTGCGCCACGTCGCGGCCGGTCCGACGCTGGATCTCCTGGCGAATGGGGACGCCATACGCGTCGTCCCCCAGCCGCAGTAGCGCGAACAGGATGAGTTGCTCGAATTCTCCCAGATGCCGCGACATGACCTGACCTCCGACAGGGTACGCCCGCTCAATAAATACACTGTAGTTATTGAGCGAAGGCGCCGCCAGCGGGGGTGGACGGCGCGGTCACCCGCGAAGTCAGTCGGCGGACGGGGTCTGCCAGATCACATGCAGGATCATCCACCGGCCCTCGTACTTCGCCATCTGGAGGTAGTCGCTGCCCCAGAACGCCGTCACCTTCACGACCGCGATCTGGTCCATCGCGTCGAGGATCTCCACCTCCTTCGGTGCGTCGGCGGGCGCCGTGTCCCCACTGGTCCGCACATGCTCGGCATACGCCAGCATCTCCTCGAACGGCATCGCGCTTCCCTGGTAGGGCTGGTCGGCCGATCGTCGGGCGAAGCCGTACTTGGTGACCTCCGGACGGACGCTGCGTCGCAGCCGGTCGGCGTCGCCCGTATAGAAGCCCTCGATGTAGTCGAGCGCCGCCGCCTCGATGGCCTCGGTGTCATCGGTCGCCACCGCGGCCGGGGTCGACGGGGCGGAAACGGTGAAGAACCCCAGTGCGCCGGTCAGGACGATCGCACGAATCATGGTCTGCCTCTTTCTGGAGAGTCGGGTCGGCCGAGTACCACGCATCGAAGCACCCTCCCCATACGGACGCGACCCGCCGGGGTTCCGCACCCTTGTTCCCCGCGTCGCCCTGCCAGCCGCGATTGAGAGCGGCCGGCGCCCCACCTATCATCCAGCCGGATCGTCGAGTCGAAAGCCTCTCGTGGCCGGCGGGCCGCGCTCGAGCCACCCGAACCCGGAAGCCACCATGCGCCGCTGTCTGTTCATCGCCGTCTTCGCTTCGATCGCCCTGCCCTGCACGACCACGACCCTCGCGGCGCAGACGCCGGATCTCGACGCCCTCGCGGACGGCCTCGAGGAGAAGGTGATCGCGTGGCGGCGCGACATCCACCAGCACCCCGAGCTCTCCAACCGCGAGTTCCGGACTGCGGCGATGGTCGCCGACCACCTCGAGTCGCTCGGCATCGCCGTGACGCGCGAAGTCGCGCACACGGGAGTCGTCGGCGTGCTCGAGGGGGGCAACCCGGGCCCTGTGGTGGCGCTCCGGGCCGACATGGACGCCCTGCCCGTCCTCGAACGAAACGACCTGCCGTTCAGGTCGGAGGCCACCGGCGAGTACCGCGGGGAGACGGTCCCGGTGATGCACGCGTGCGGGCACGACACGCACGTCGCGATCCTCATGGGCGTCGCCGAGGCCCTCGCCGGGATGCGCGACGAACTCTCCGGCACCGTCAAGTTCATCTTCCAGCCCGCCGAAGAGGGGGCGCCCGAGGGCGAGGAGGGCGGCGCCGAGCTGATGACCCGCGAAGGCGTGCTCCAATCGCCCGACGTGGACGCGATCTTCGGTCTGCACATCGCGGCACAGCAGGATGTCGGCACGCTCCGCTACCGCTCGGGGCCGTTCATGGCCGCCGTGCAGGACATGCGGATCGTCGTGCGTGGCCGCCAGACGCACGGCGCGGCCCCGTGGGCCGGGGTCGACCCGATCGTGACCGCATCGCAGATCGTGGTCGGGCTGCAGACCATCGTCTCGCGCACGGTGAACATCACCGAGAACCCCGCGATCGTGACGGTGGGCAAGTTCACCGGCGGCGTCCGCTCGAACATCGTGCCCGAAGAGGTCGAGCTCCTCGGGACCATCCGCACGTTCGACCCCGAGCAGACCGAGACGGTGCACCGCCGCATTCGCGAGATCGCGACGAACATCGCCGAGGCGGCCGGGGCGACCGCCGAGGTCCAGATCCCGTACACGACGCACTACCCCGTCACCTACAACGACCCCGAGCTGACGTCCACGGCCATCGAGTCGCTGGCCCGTGTGGCGGGTGAGGACAACGTGGTCGAATCGACCCTCATCACCGGCGCCGAGGACTTCTCGTACTTCGCGGAGGAAGTTCCCGGGTTCTTCGTGTTTCTCGGCGGCAAGCCCCTCGATGTCGCCGAGGAGGACGCGGCGGCACACCACACGCCGGACTTCTATATCGACGAGAGCGGTCTGATGCTCGGCTTCAGGGGGCTCATGGCACTCACGCTGGATTACATGGAGGCGAACGCTCCGCTGACCCCGTAATCGTGGAGGCAGACGCCCGGGGCGACCACCCGCCGCGTGTCAGGGGTTCGCCTGGTCCTGTTCGGCGAAGGACGCTTCGAGACGGTCTCGCGTCGCGATGAGGACGGCCTCGGCGTTGCTTTCGAGCCGACGCTCCATGGCCGTACGCCTGAGTCCGGACACCTCGCCGTCGAACCGGTACCGCGTGATCACGGTCACGTACGTATCCCCGTCATCCCGATCGGCGCCGCCCGGCGCGAGCACGAGCAGCCGCAGCCCGGCCTGGAGATAGTGGTTGGCGTAGATCCGCTTCACGCCGATCACCGCGGATCCCTCCGGACCGCGCGCCTTCGTGGCGATGTGGTTGAGGGATACGACCGACTTGCTGCCCAGATCCTCCACTGCCCACGTGAACCCGTCCTCCACGTCGGTCGAGCCGACCGCGGGAAACAGCGTGAGGTGACGGTGGAAGTCGGCGTCGAAGTCCATGAGGAATCGAGCGTCGCCGAGCAGCACGTCGAAGCCATCCGCTACGGAGAGCGGCCCGGCCTTGTCCGCGTACACGGGCGCGCCGGCATCTCCACGCCCTGCGTATTCGACGACCGACGCCACCAGCTCGCGCCGGAAGAACTCGTTCGCCCGCTCGCGCGAGTCGCGCGCGGACCAGTCGATCTGCCGGTGCAGCCGTTCGATCGCCCCCGCCGTCAGCTTCAGATCGCACTCGCCGGGGCGGCACCGCTCGAGGTCGCGGATCTCCCGACGATCGAGCTCGAGCCGCCGGATGTCATCGATTGCCGGCGGACTCCCGAAGCGCCCGCGCGAGCCCCCGTCGGGGGCATCGTCGAGCAGCAGATGCTCCGTCCGCGTCCGGTCGAGCACGAACGCCAGGGGGGCGCGGATGCGAACGGCCGAGACCGTGGTGACCCCGCTTGCGTCACCGTCCTCGACGGTACGCACGAATGCGCCCCCCGACCGCACCCGGGCGAGGTCGTCGCCAGACGCGTCCGCCACTCGCTCGAGCAGGCGCTGCGCGGTCTCCTGATGCGCCGACAATGGCGTCGAAAGCATCGCAGAGACCGCCAGGGCCGCCGCCGTCGACCGGACCTTACGATAGGTCATGCGCATCATAAACCTCCACCATCCCGATGTTGCATGCGATCGATCGGTTGCATGCGTTCGGGCGTACCCCACTCCGCTCGATGATGCTGCAAGTACGAGTCCGGTGGGGGACGGGCGGGTAACGTCCTCGTAAGTGATTCCCACGGCACGCGTTGTGGGGCCGCGGGACCGGCGGCCCGTCGACGGGGATCCCGTCGCGGACCGCCCCAATGACAACGAAGTATCGACCGCCGGCCGGACTCAGCGGTACGAGAGCTCTCGTTGCTCGCGTAACACACCCGCGCGCACGACGTGCGTGAGGCTGCGGAACGCCCGCACATCCTCGACGGGGTTTTCGGCCAGGACGAGGAGATCCGCCATCTTCCCGGTCTCGAGGGTCCCGAAGTCGTCGAGGCGATCCATCGCGATCGCGCCGTTCCGGGTGGACATGACGACGATGTCGGCCGGATCGAGCCCCGCGGCCTGCATGGCCTCCATCTCGTTGTAGATCGACGGCCCGTGGAGTGTCAGCGGGTTGCCCGCGTCGGTCGCCGTGGCGACCGTGCCACCGGCGGCGTGGACGCGCCGCAGGTTCTCGAACATCGTCGCCCGACCCATCCCGCTCCGCTCGAGCGACGCGTAGAAGCGCTCGGGTGACCGCCCGGCCTCGGGCATCAGCGCCTGGAGCTCGCCGGTCTGACGGAGCTTCGCCCGAGTGCCCGGATCCACGCAATCGTTCGGATCGTCGATCTCCGGCGGGATGTCGAGGGCGATCGACCCCCGGGCCCGCGTCCAGAACCCCCCGACGACGAGAGTCGGCGAGTAGACGGCTCCGTTAGCCCGAAGAAGCTCGATGAACTCGTCGTCCACCGGCTGATCCTCGACGCTGTGCACCAGAAGCACCGCGCCGGCGCGGAGCGCCATCTTCGCCTCGCGCAGCGACGTCGCGTGGACGATCAGGTCGAGACCCGCCGCCGCGGCGGCCTCACCGACCTGCATGAGCCGCGCGTCCAGCTCTTCCCGCCGGTCGGGCCGCGGTCTGAGGTACCAGATCTTCACGGCGGTCGATCCCATCTCGACCAGCTTCGCGACGCTCGCCTCGACCTCGGCCGGTGTGTCCATGGGAAGGAACGTGTACAGCTCGTCGTTCGCCATGAGGGCGGTTCGCGTCGCGTGGGTGACGAGCGGGCCCGCGGCCCGGACGTGCACGGCATTCGGATCCCCGTCGGACACCGCCGGAAGCCCCGTCGTCCACGGGTGGCCACCCACGTCGAACACGGCCGTGATCCCGCTGCACAGATACGAGCGGTGCCAGCGCTCGGGGTGATCGCGGTTGTACTCGGACGTCTCGAGATAGGGGTAGATCTCGGGTGCGTCGAGACCATCGGGACGGCCGTCGATCCACCCCGTCTGGCTGAAGTGCACGTGGGCGTCGACGAGACCGGGGGTGATGAAGCTGCCCGACACGTCCACGGTGGCGGCTCCGCCGGGCACGGGGCAACGGTCGGCCGTCCCGACGCAGGCGATCCGGGCGCCGTCGACGACCACGGTACCGTCCGCGAGGGGCGGACCGCCGTTTCCGTCGATGATGGTGCCCCCGACGAAGGCGGTGGTCTGTGCCACGGCGGGCGCTACGGCGAGCACGGTCGCGACGAAGAGGCCGGCGAGGACGGGCCAGACGGAGATCGACCGACGAGCGAGCATGTCCCTCTCCTCCACGCTGGGGTACGACCGAACATACCACCGCGATTGCGTCAGCGGCGCAACCCGCAGCATCTGTCGGCGGGAGACCCCTACAGCGAGGTTCAGGGATCAGGACATGAGCCGTGTCGACAGCCTTTCCGGCCTATCCGTCGAACGGCTCGAATCGACCACCTCGGTCGAGCGGAACCAGACGACGAAGGAGGAGCAGGGATGTCTCTCACGATCGGGGATCGCGTCCCCGACTTCACCGCGGAGACCACGCAGGGCACGATCAACTTCCACGAGTGGATCGGCGACGGCTGGGCGGTGCTGTTCTCGCACCCGAAGGACTTCACGCCGGTCTGCACCACCGAGCTCGGCGCCGTTGCGGCACTGCAGGACGAGTTCGCGAAGCGCGACTGCAAGCTGATGGGGTTGAGCGTCGACTCGGTCGAGGATCACCAGGCGTGGAAGGGCGACATAGCCGAAGCGACGGGCCATGCCGTCGACTACCCCATGATCGGCGACACCGAGCTGACGATCGCGAAGATGTTCGGGATGCTGCCGAACGATGCGGCCGGATACGCCAACGAGCGGACGGCCGTCGACAACCAGACCGTGCGGTCGCTCTTCATCATCGGTCCCGACAAGGTCATCAAGCTCATGCTCACCTACCCGATGACTACGGGACGCAACTTCCTCGAGGTGCTGAGGGTCCTCGACTCGATCCAGCTCACCGCGAACCACAAAGTCGCCACTCCGGCGAACTGGGAGCAGGGGCAGGACGTCATCATCGTGCCGTCGGTCTCGAACGACGAGGCGACCGCGAAGTACCCGGACGGCTGGGAGACGGTGAAGCCCTACCTGCGAGTCGTGCGACACCCCTGAGAGGCTCCCGGAGCCTCGTCGCGGGGGTGTGGCGCCCGGGGTGCGGGGTCGAAGCGGCGCAGCGGGTCCGATGACTCGCCGCGCCGCTTTACATTACGGTAAAGCTAGTGTGGCACGGGGCTTCCGGCGTGCGCGTCGGCTTCTCTACGAATCGTAAGTGTTCGGACGGTCGCGCGGTGGGGCAGCTAGGAGGCTGCTGAAGAACCCCAGTGGGTCGCGCGCGGACCCGCAAGCGGGTGCCCCTCTCACGCGGTTCAGCCGAGGAGAGACGACGAGTCGTAGCCCCGGCTACGGTGAGGAGGAATG